>JBBSQD010000100.1:0-19670 GCA_038258185.1 Aggregatilineales bacterium
ATCTTAATTTTCGTGGATAACCCTTTATCCTCGCTATCCAACGTGCTCAAGAGGCCAACACTATGAACCGAGAATATCATCGCTGGCACAGCCCATCGCTCAATCGGGATATGGAACTGCTCGTATTTGGTCACGCCGGGGGACGTGTACTGGTATTCCCTACCTCGCAGGGGCGTTTCTTCGAGTGGGAAGACCGGGGCATGATGGCAGCGATGCAATCGCAGATTGACCAGGGGCTATTGCAATTCTACTGTGTCGATAGTGTGGACAGTGAAAGCTGGTATTGCAAATGGGCGCACCCCGGTGGCCGTGCTTACCGTCAATCGCAATATGATGGCTATCTGTATAACGAGGTTTTACCGTTCAGCGCCGGTAAGAACAGCAATCCTTTTCTGATCACCCTCGGCGCGAGTTTTGGCGCGTATCATGCGATGGCGTTTGGTCTGAAACATCCCGAAAAAGTCGACCGCATCCTCGGCTTCAGCGGCTTATACGACATCCGCATGTTTACCGATGGCTTCGATAATGAGCATGTCTATTTTAACAATCCGCCGCAGTTTATCGCTCAGGAACATGACGGCCAGCGCCTCGATTTAATCCGCCATATGGATATTGTGATGGCCGTGGGGCGAGAGGATCGCTTTATCCAGCATAACCGTGATTTCTCTGGCCTGTTGTGGTCAAAAGGCATCGGTAATGCCCTGCGTGAATGGGATGGCTGGGCGCATGACTGGCCGTACTGGCAGAAGATGTTGAGTATGTATATAAGCGGCAGCGATTAAATTTCTGCAAGCACCCCACCTGCTTGCCGTGTCGATAAAAACTTCGGTCAATTTCCACAAAAATCTTTTACTTTTTGCGGTTTGTCTCAACGTTACAAAGCCGTACTTTGGCCTATAATCTATAGCAAAAATGTATCTCATCGATATAATCTAATTTCTTAAGTAATTTTTCCCCCAAAAGTGGTTACGATTCAAATTGAGACCTATATAAAGCCTGGGTTTGCCGTTTCACGGTAAATTCTTCCCATTAATAATTATAAGTCTTATTTCTAGCGTTGTGTAATACACGCACGCATGTTAACCATAAGGACAAGGATAAACATTTCTATGGAGAAGTTGGAACACATCCTGCATGCCACCGTAGTCGGTTTCCAAACCAGCCTGTATCAACACATGCCGTTAAGTGCCTATCGCAATTTTCAGCTTTGGGCGCTTTCACCGAATAACCCGCACCTGAACACATGGTTGCAAATGGTCGGCGTCCCCCAGTTCGCCAAGCTCACGCAAACCTTAATCGGCGATAGCGTCAGCGACGAAAAGTGGGATGATTTAGTGCGTTACACCACTTACATGAATTCTTATCTGATCTACGAAACGATCAGTGATAATCTTGCCTTTGGACTTGCCATCCGCAAGCCTGAAGATGTCAGTTACGATTTGCGCCGGAAGATTCTGGTTGATTTTAATCGGGCGATGGTCGCTCGCTTAAAAGGTCAGCGTGTTGAGTCAGACGCTATTCTGGGATCTATGCCGGAGATGGTGCAGGAACTTTCGGGTTTCCGTTATAGCCTGACACAGGATGAACAGCAACTCGTCGCCAATTCATTCCTGGATCAGCATCCCAGCTACAGCATGGACAGTATTGAGTTTGGTACATGGAACGCACTTGTCGCCAATATTCAAGCCTGTTCTGATGTGGTTGACCAGATGGCAAACCTGCAAATGGGGGATTATCTGCGCCAGGGTTTGATCTGGCGTTATGAAGCCGTCAACGAATTGCTCTGCCGCGATGAGATTGATCAGCAAACCCTGGTGAAAGTGAGTACCAATACCATTCTGGTGATTCCGGTACTGGCGTATTACATCTCCGTGCTGGCGGAAGTGCTCGACCCGGAACCCGAATTGGGCCAGTTGATCGCAAACGGTATCATCCAACAGGCGTTAGAAGATGCCGCGTTGATGGTGCGCCTGCTGAATGATGTGGGCACCAATCTGATGATCAGCGATCAGTTTTCAGCCCCGCTGCTGAATGATATGTACAGTTATTTAGCGCCGGTAGGCGGACACACCCCCACGTTTATCGACCTGCTGATGGATTACAGCCAGCAGTCAGACATTATGTCCCGCATCCGTAAAGATGTGCTGTTTGGTGAGTTTAATGTCAGTGTCTATAACCTGATTACTGCGCCACCGACACCCATGTCGCTGCTGCTGTTTGGCAATAACCTGCTGTACTTCCGTGATCAGTACGACCAGTGCCAGCAGCGCCTTCAGGAGAACCTGCAAATTATTGATCAGACGCTCAACAGTGGTGCAATCAGCGCTTTGATCAGTGGATTTGTCAGCTTCCACGAGCATATCTATCAGTATCAGTTTGATGGTCAGGCTGGCGATTATGCGACCAAGCCGGATATGCAGACTCAGCCCGTATAATCCAATCACTAATTTTTACAGCCATTGCGCGCTATGCACGTGATAGTGTGCAATGCTGTTTTACCCTGCCCACTCAGTCTAAAGGCTTTATTCACCATGACTCAATTGCATACTGATGCCCCTCCGATTGCGGAACTTCCCGTTCGCGATCTTGAATCTTTGCCTAAAGTTTCGCTGGTACCGGGGATTTTTCGCAAATCGCCATTTTTCTTCCTCAGTGAGGCTGCCCGTGAACATGGTGGATTTGTCCGCCTGAATATTGGCCCGAAATCGGTCTATCTGGTGAGCGATCCGCGTTTGTTCCAGCACATGCTGCGCGATAATGTGCGCAATTATCAGAAGTCCAAGTTTCTGTATAACGCGGCGAAACCCATGGTGGGCGAGGGCCTGCTGACCAGCGAGGGCGATTTCTGGCTGCGTCAGCGCCGCATGATTCAACCGCAGTTTCATCGTCAGCGCATTGCCACTTTTGCCCATATGATGTCTGATGCGGTCAACGATGTGATGGCTGTCTGGGAGGCGGATGATCGCATGGGGGGCGAAGTGGATCTGGGTGAGCGTATGGCCCAGCTTACTGTTGAGATTGTATCGCGCACATTGTTTGGTACGGCCACGCTCAGCCCTGAAGATATCGCTCATCTGGGCAAGGATATGATGGCGGCATCGAATTATGTCGCCTTGCGTGGCTATATGCCCTTTATCCCGCATTCGATTCCGGTGCCGGGAGCGCGGCGATTTGAACAGGCCATGATCCATCTGACGCAGGCAGTGAATGCCATCATCAAAGCCGGTGAAGCCGATAAAGGCGACGGCGATAATCTAATTACCATGCTGCTGCATACCATTGACGAAGAAACTAATGAACGGATGACGCACAAGCAGCTTTTTGATGAAGTGATGACGGCTTTTTCCGCGGGGTTTGAAACCACCGCTACCGCGATGACCTGGATCTGGTTTCTGCTCGCACAGAATCCCGACGTGGAGCAGAAGATGCGCGACGAAGTCGCCAGTGTGGTGGGGGATCGTCCGCCGACACTGGATGACATCACGAAACTGGTCTATTGCCGTCAGGCTTTGCAGGAGTCGATGCGTTTTTACCCGCCAATCCCTATGCTGCCACGTACAGCGCTGGCTGATGATGTTATGGACGGTTATCACATCCCGCAGGGGACTATTTTATTGTTGTTTTATCATGGCCTGCATCATAACGCGGAATACTGGGACGCTCCTGAAAATTTCGACCCGGATCGCTTCACCCCGCACCAGAGTGAAAAGCAGCATCGTTTCGCTTATTTACCCTTCAGCGCTGGCCCACGCAAGTGCATTGGCAATGAATTCGCCATGATGGAAGGGACGCTGGTTCTGGCGATGCTTCTCCAGCGTTATCGTATTTCCCTGGTCGAAGGGCAGACTGTAGTGCCTAATCTGTCCGCCACGCTGAAGCCCAGCCCGGGTATCCAGGTCAAGATGGAACGGATTGAGAGGTGAATTAAGATGAAAGGATAATCTTTGACGTAATTAAGTAAATATGAGAGATTACTTCATCAAATAACCTTACGTCTATTTTCGTGAGGCTACATTGTATACTGTTCTTAATTGTTCTATATCAAAAACACCCAATTGGAGATCCAAACGAAAATGAGTCACAGTATTAAAAAATTATCGAATGAGCCTATCGTTGTCGCAAAGTTCACTGAACCATTCGACGTGGTAAATGATACAGGTACGGTTGCCAAGTATTTGCAGGACACGCTGGTTGGTTCCAGCGGTGACTTGTATTATGTCGCCGATATGAGCGAGATTGAAATCCAGTTTTCTGACCTGGTCACTGGTTTGGCCCAGGCTTATACGGATAAATCCGGCCCGTACACCAACCCCCGGTTGAAGACTTTTACCGTTGCCAAGAGTGAGCTGATCGCCCTGGGTTCCAAGGCTGCGGCTGAACAGTCTCAGTATGGTAAAGCGGCTGTGAAATTTTATCCCAGCACCGATGAGGCACTGGCTGAAATTCGCAAAATGAACAAGTAGATTCATCCGTTCCACCAAAAAATGGCAGGCCAAATGATCTGCCATTTTTTGATTCCCGGATTAACACCCGCGGTTTTATCTCAGATTAGCGCGCAGGACTGGGCTGAAAATTCGCAACAAGCTTATAAGTCTGTATATAATCCGGCCATTTATGGCAGTATTTCGCATACTTACAATCTGGAGAACAAAATGACCCCCATAAACCCAAACGAACCGCTGCGTATTGGCTTATTTGTGGGACGGGAATGGTCGTGGCCACCGGCGTTTATTAAGGAGGTCAACCGCCGTAATGCGGGTGTGATAGCCGAATACGTGAAAATTGGCGGCACAGCCATGAATGAGCCATGTCCATATCGGGTGATTGTGGACCGTATTTCCCACGAAGTGCCTTACTATCGCTCGTATCTCAAAAACGCGGTTTTGCAGGGTGTGAAAGTCATCAATGATCCGTTTATGTGGTCGGCAGATGATAAATTTTTCGGCGCCTCGCTGATTGACAAACTGGGGATTGCCTCACCGCGCACGGTGGTGCTGCCGAATAAGGATTACATCCCCGGCATTGTTCATGACGAGAGTTTGCGCAATCTGGAATATCCGGTTAATTGGGATCGCATTCTGGAGATGGTGGGCGGGACACCCTGCATCCTCAAGGACGCACATGGGGGTGGCTGGCGTGATGTGTATGTGGTCAATTCCAAAGAGGAACTGATCTGGCGGTATAATGGCACCGGCCTGCTGACGATGATTGTGCAGGAATTTATCGAGTGGGAAGAGTATGCGCGCTGCATGTGCCTGGGGCAAAGCGAAGTCTATGTCATGCGCTATGATCCGCGTGCGCCGTTTGAAAACCGCTATCATGCGGAACATAATTTTTCGCAGGAGATGCACGACCGGCTGGTGAGCGACTCGCTGAAAATCTGCAAAGCCTTTAATTACGATATGAACACTGCCGAGTACGCCATTAAAGATGGTGTGCCGTATGCCATTGATTTTATGAACCCCGCGCCAGATATGGATGTAAACTCGCTGGGAGCCACCCATTTTGAGTGGATGGTCACGCACATGGCCGATGTGACTATCAAGCTGGCAAAATCACAGGAAGCGACCCGTGACCGGTATCACTGGGGTGCGCTGGCACAGACCGCCGAAGATCAGGCCGTGAAGGAATAACGTGATGATTGGCGAGGCAATTGACCGCTACCACGCGCTGCTGACTGACTCCGCTGCTGCACGGGCGCACGACGAACTCACCACTGGCCTCAAAGCACGGCGCTTGTATTTTGGGGATCGCCCCTTGTGTCGGGTGCTGCGCCCCCACTTTTATCTTGATCAAGACTGGCAGTTTCTGAAAGCCCGCAGTGAAATTATCCTGCGGGCTTTTGCAAAGGCGCACGCAGCCTGTATGGAACAGGATGATCTGCGGCTTCAGCTTGATCTGGAACCGTATGAAGAAAACCTCTTTTCGCTGGATAAAGAGGTCGATACCCCCTGGACAAGCTCGCGGCTGGATGCCTTTTTCCTGTCTGACAAAAAGACTCTGAGTTTCGTGGAATACAACGCGGAAACCCCCGCCGGCATCGGTTATAGTGATGAACTGGTAGATGTCTTTATGGGCATGGATGTCATGCGTCAGTTTCAGCAATATTATGATGTGCAGCCCTTTCCGGGATTGGGGCATCTCACCGGGGCGCTGCTGCATGGTTATCGCATGTGGGGTGGACAGGAAAATCCCCAGATCGGGATTATCGATTGGGCAGAAGTGCCGACCCTCAACGAGCATGAAATCACCCGCGATTATTTCGAGCGCCAGGGCCTGAAAGCGATTCTGGCCGACCCGCATGACATGGAATATCGTGATGGTCATTTGTGGGTACGCGATTTCCGCGTCGATCTGATTTATAAACGCGTGCTCATCAGCGAATTGATCGAGCGCATGGGCAGCGATAATCCGATTATTCAGGCGATTCGGGATCGCGCGGTGATGATGACCAATTCGCTGAGCGCCAAGCTGATGGCGAAAAAGGCCAGCCTCGCTTTTTTGAGTGATGAGGCCAACAGTCACTTGTTTGATGCCGAAGAACGCGAAGCGATTCAGGCTCACATCCCGTGGACGCGACGGGTGTTCGACCGCAAAACCTCGTACAACGGCCAGCAGATCGACCTGTTGCCGTTTATTATCGATAACCAGCAGCGGCTGGTCTTAAAACCGAACGACGAATATGGGGGTCGCGGGGTGGTCATCGGCTGGGCGGTGACCGCTGAAGAATGGAAAGCGGCCCTGGAAGATGCACTGAATCACCCGTTTGTGGTGCAGGAAAAAGTACAGGTGGTTTACCGCGATTTCCCGATGATGACGCCGGATGGTACGCTGGATATCAGTGAGCGCTTTGTCGATGCTGACCCGTATGTGTTCTACGGTAAGACCGTCGGTGGCTGCATGACGCGCCTCTCGTCTGAGGTGCTGCTGAATGTCACGGCAGGCGGCGGTTCTGTCGTGCCGATGTTTGTGCTGCGCAAGAAGTAAACACATAAACCTCACCCCTAATCCCCTCATCCATTTTGGAGAGGGGAGGAATTGCCCCAGGCAAGGAGGGGTGAGGTTTAAGAATCTTTTATCCTTCGCTGAGCGCTTTCAGCCCCGCTTGCAGCACCTCGATAATGCGATCTGTATCATAGATGCAACCTGCCCAGGTGCCGCCACTGGCTTCCTGTAAGGCCGCCCACAGTCGCGTATCGTCCGGTAACTGCGGATGCGGCTTTAAGTCCGGGTGCGGATCGCGGCTTGCTAATAAATTTGCGGCAGCGGCTGGCGTGAGTATGGCATCTGCCGTACCGATAAAATGAATGCTGCCGCTGAGGGTGTTGCGGTCAATTTCGATCTCGATCAGGTCACCATCACGCAGCTTGCCGATTGGGCCACCCGCTAGTGCTTCCGGCCCGATATGCCCAAAACAGGCTCCGGTTGATACGCCGGAAAAACGCGCATCGGTCAGCACCGGAACGGTTTTGCCCCAGGGGATAAATTTTAAGGACGACGTGACCTGATAGGTTTCCTCCATGCCGGTGCCGGATGGCCCGATGCCGATCATCACCACCACATCCTCAGCTTTGACGGGATTATTCGTGCGGCCTTTGATGGCCTGTACCGCGGCGCGTTCTGAGGTGAAGACACGCGCTGGGCCACGATGGCGGTAGATATTATCCGCATCCACTACGGAGCGATCAATCGCGGTGGCTTTGACAATCGACCCCTGTGGCGCGATGTTGCCGGTGGGGAACACCACCGAACTGCTCAAACCGCGCTGGCGGGCAGTATCGGCATCCATAATCACCTCATGGGGGTCAATCTGGTCAGAGGCGGCGAGTTTGGCGCGCACCTGCTGGCGGCGTTCACTTTGCTCCCACCAGTCCAGCATCGAGCCGAGTGTCTCACCGCTGACGGTCAGTGCGTCGGTATTGAGCAAACCCATATCCCGCAGGTGCAGCATGACTTCAGGCACCCCTCCGGCCATAAAGACCTGCACCGTGGGGAAATTCTGCGGGCCATTAGGGAGAGCATCCACCAGGCGCGGCGTGCTGCGATTGATGCGATTCCAGTCCGCGACAGTGGGGATGGCTAAACCGGCGGCGTGGGCAATCGCCGGTATGTGCAGCAGCAGATTGGTCGAGCCGCCAAACGCGGCATGTACCAGCATGGCATTTTCCAGTGCTGCCGGGGTGATAATCTGCGACATTGTGATGCCCTCCGACGTGAGTCGCAGCAGGGCTAAAGCGGAGCGCCGCGCCATATCCAGCCAGATGGGTTCGCCAGAAGGAGCAAGGGCGCTGTGTGGCAGCGACATGCCAAAAGCCTCACCGACAACCTGTGCGGTGGCGGCTGTCCCCAAAAACTGGCAGCCACCACCGGGTGACCCACAGGCGCGACAGCCCATCGTCGCGGCATAATCGAGGCTGATCATGTCATGGGCGAAGCGTGCGCCGATAGTCTGGACAGCTCCGGCATCTTCCGCTTCGATAGCGGGGAGAGTCACGCCGCCGGGAATCAGCACACCGGGGAGCTGACCGCATCCGGCCAGCGCCAGCATCATAGCGGGTAAGCCCTTGTCACAGGTGGCGACCCCTAATACCCCGGCACGTTGCGGAAGGGAACGGATTAAACGGCGCATGACGATAGCGGCATCATTGCGATAGGGCAGGCTGTCCATCATACCCGTCGTGCCCTGACTGCGTCCGTCGCATGGATCGGTGCAGTAGGCGGCGAAGGGCAGGCCGCGCTGCTGGCGGATCGTCTCCGCTGCGGCCCGAACCAGTAAATTGACTTCCCAGTGGCCGGTGTGATAACCGAGTGCCAGCGGGCTGCCGTCTTCAGCGCGCAGGCCGCCATGCGTGCTCAGAATGAGATACTGCGTAAGGCCGACATCATCGGGATCCCAGCCCATACCGGCATTCTGCGTCATGCCAAAAAGATTGCCGCTGGGCTCGTTCAGCAGCATGTCCGGCGTGATCGGGATTTGCCCGCTTGGGCCGGTGCCGTGGGTGCGTGTGTCGGCAATGGTGTGCGTATCCCCCAGGATATTTTCTAAAGTGGGGGCGGAGGTGGTCAGGTTCATAGTGGTCTAGTCCTTAAAAATGCGATTTCTACGTGAACGGTTATAATAGCCCACGGATTTGATGGGGGGCAAAAGATATTTATGTCCGCAAACGATTTTACAAATCAAGTGGCGGTGGTGACAGGTGCAGGAGAGGGGATTGGTTACGAGATTGCCCGTCAATTAGCGCTGCGGGGCGCGTCGGTGATGCTGAATGATATTCAGGGTGACGATGCCGAGGCTGCTGCTGAGAAGATCCGCACGGAAGGCGGCATCTGTGAGGCGTTAGCGGGTGATGCAGCGGATGTCGAGGCGATGCGCGAGATGGTCGCGGTTGCGGTGAAGCGGTTTGGTCGGTTGGATATGGCAGTCGCTAATGCGGGACTGACTTTATATGGCGACTTTTTTTCGTACAATCCGGAAGATTTTGACCGGGTGATGGCCGTCAATCTGCGCGGGTCTTATTTTCTGGCGCAGGCCGCTGCCCGTCAGATGCGTGACCAGAAAAGTGGCGGTAGTATCCTGCTGATGTCGTCGGTCACCGGCAAGCAGGCCATTCAGTATTTAAGCGCTTACGGCACCAGTAAAGCCGCGTTGCAAATGATGGCCAAAAGCCTGGTGATTGAGCTTTCGCCCTATAAAATACGCATTAACTCCGTGGTGCCGGGGGCTGTGCTGACTCCGCGCAACCTGATTGACGACCCGGACTATGAAGCACATTGGGCGCGGGTGACTCCGCTGCGCAAACCGGCAACCGCGCTGGATATTGCTGAAGCGGCGCTGTTTTTACTGTCTTCTAAGGCGGGGCATGTCACCGGTCAATCGCTGGTAGTGGATGGTGGCTGGTCATCAGTGAGTGCCACCCCTGAATTTGATTTTGTCGATATTGAAAATAAGGAATAAAAATTATGACTGAAAAGATTTTAGCGCGTTTTCACCATCCTGATGCAGGTGCCGGGGTGCGTGTCGGTTTGCAAATTGAACAGATGATTTATGATGTGACCGAATATTTCCCGACGATCGGCTCCTGGCTGCAAACCACCGTCAATCAGGTACCCTCAGCAATTGCTGAGCTGGAAGTGCTGGCGAAGCAGAGTAAAGGCTATGCGGTCAGTGATTTTGCTGAGGCAGTATCACCCGGCGAGTCCAAACCGCATTTTCTGGCCCCGGTCGATACCCAGGAAGTATGGGCTTCTGGTGTGACCTATGAGCGCAGCCGTGAAGCGCGGCAGGAAGAATCGGTTGATGGCGGCGATATTTACGCGCGGGTCTACGCTGCGACCCGGCCCGAACTGTTTTTCAAGGCGCTGGGCTGGCGGGTGGTTGACCCTTATGGCGAAGTCGGCATTCGTGAGGACGCGACCTGGAATGTCCCCGAACCGGAACTGACGGTGATCTATAACCCGGCGATGGAAGTGGTGGGTTTCACCGTGGGCAATGACATGAGCAGCCGCGATATTGAAGGCGAAAATCCGCTGTATCTGCCGCAGGCGAAGGTCTACACGGCATCGTGCGCGATGGGGCCGGGGATTGTGCTCAATCCCGCCCATGAATGGCCGCTGACCACGATTCACGTGATGATCGAACGCGCTGGTCAAGTGATGTTTAGCGACTCAGTTTCGACGGATCGCATCCGGCGCAAGGTGAACGAACTGGGCGGGTTTCTGGGGCGCAGCAACAGCTTCCCGGATGGTGTCGCCCTGCTGACGGGTACCGGCGTGGTGCCACCGTCCGATTTCACACTGGCGGCGGGTGACCGCGTGAGCATCAGAATTGACGGTATTGGCGAGTTGGTGAATACGGTAAAAGTCGTTTAATGAATTGGGGCTGATCGTCAGTCAGCGTCCCGGATTGAGATAAATTTTATGTCACAGAACATCAGTTTTTTTGACACGCCTTTAGGAGATGTGGTGCCGTTTGATTCGGTTGCCATCTGCCTGCAACCGGGGCAGGATAATGTCGCGGTTGCCAAACGTCCGCTGCAAGCCGGGGTGAAACTGCAATTGGGCGAGCAGCAGTTGACCATCAACCAGTTTGTGCCGGATGGGCATAAAATCGCGCTGGAAGCGATTGCTGTCGGTGACGCGATCCGGCGTTACGGGCAGGTGATCGGCTTTGCGACGGCGGCGATTAACCCCGGTGATCATGTCCACACCCAGAATTTAGCCGTGCAGGATTTTGACCGCGACTACGATTTTGGCGTGGATGTCCAGCCGGTGGCGTTTGTGCCGGCTGACCAGCGGCGTACATTTATGGGTTATAAGCGGGCAGATGGTCGGGTGGGGACACGCAATTACATTGGCGTGATTTCGACGGTGAACTGTTCCGCGCATGTGGTACGCGAAATCGCGCATTATTTCACAGAAGAGCGTTTAGCGCTGTATCCCCATGTCGATGGCGTGATCGCGCTGGCGCATCTCTCGGGCTGTGCGATGCAGATCGGCGGCGCGGATTATCAGATTATCCAGCGGACACTGGCTGGCATGGCAAATCACGTCAATATCGGCGCGTATATCATCGTCGGCCTCGGCTGCGAGTCCAACCAGATTGCTGACCTGGTGGCGAATTATGGCCTGCAACACAGCTATAAAAAGGCCACCCCGCCCAGCCTGACGATTCAGGGCACAGGGGGCACCCGCAAAACGATTGAAGCGGGAATCGAAGCCGTGGAAGAACTGCTGCCGCTGGTTAATCAGGTGGAGCGCACGCCGCAGCCGATTTCCGAACTGATGGTGGCGCTGCAATGTGGCGGCAGTGATAGCTGGTCAGGCGTGACCGCCAATCCGGTAGTTGGGCTGGCGGCGGATGAAATCGTGCGTCAGGGTGGCACGGTGGTGCTGGCGGAAACGCCAGAAATTTACGGCGCGGAGCATATGCTTACCCGACGAGCGGCCAGTCGTGAAGTTGGTGATAAGCTGGTGTCGCTGGTGCACTGGTGGGAAGATTACACCGCCAAAATGAATATCGAGATTGATAATAATCCCAGTGTCGGTAATAAGCTGGGCGGGTTGACAACGATCTATGAAAAGTCGCTAGGCGCGGTAGCGAAGGGTGGTAGCACGCCATTGACCGGCGTCTATGAGTATGCCGAGCCAGTGACTGCGCGCGGTTTTACCTTCATGGATTCGCCGGGGTACGATCCGGTTTCCGTAACGGGGCAGGTGGCTGGCGGCAGCAATCTGGTGCTGTTTACCACCGGACGCGGCTCCGTTTTTGGCTTCAAACCCGCGCCGAGCATCAAGTTGAGCACCAACACGACCATGTATAACACGATGGAAGAAGACATGGATGTGAACGCGGGTAAAATCATGGACGGTGTGCCGATGCAGGATGTCGCTGACGAACTGCTCGACCTGATGATCGCGGTGGCTTCCGGCCAGCCTTCCAAGAGTGAGTCGCAGGGACTAGGCGAATCGGAGTTTAACCCGTGGAATCTAGGTGGGACGTTGTAACTTGCCGGATCAGGATTTTCGGACAGACGCAAAAGCCGGGTCGCTACACCCGGCTTTTCGCTTTTATAGCGACAATTACGCCAGATAACGTACCATAAACACCCGATCCTGCACGGGCAGCCCAAGTTCGATCTCATGCTGACGCAGTGCATGGTAGGCGGGTGTCCACTCGGATTGGGGCAGTATCTCAAAACCGAGTTTGGCGTAAAAGGGCGCATTCCACGGGATATTGGCTTGTGTCGACAGGGTAATTCGTGGCAGTTGATGCACCTTTGCCCAGTCGCACACTGTTTCGATCAGTGCCCGACCAATGCCCTGCCCACCGTAAGCAGGCAGAACATCGACTTCGTTGATGTGGGCATCACCCTCTACCGTTGAGGCGATGATAAAGCCCACCGGTTTATCATCCACCAGCGCCACCCATAAACGACCCTCGCGCTGATACTGCGCGAACTCGTCCAGCGTGACCGTTTCCGCGCCGAAAAGTTCACCCAATCCGTACGGCACAAACAGCGTCGCAGCCTGCCGTTCGATCTCCGGCAAATGCGGTAAATCCGCCGGTTGTGCTAAGCGGATGATGGCCATTGATGCACGATCTTTGTGAGTTTTGTCAGATATTCATCGGTGCCAGCGCTGCCCTCAGCCGGAGCCCACGGCGCGAAATTTTTATGGGTTGCGGCTTCGTAGGGTCCCTGAATAATCTCGACCACCGCAGAAGGCTCCAAAGCGACCAGCGCATGCCATGTGCGCGGCGCAATATCGACCACTTTGAGCGGGCCATTAGCATCCAGCACATGCACCTGCTGGACTTCGCCGGAATCGCTGAACTGAATGCAGGCGACTTTGCCCACCAGAATCGTAAACAACTCGACTTTATCGGGGTCTTCGTGCTTGTGCGGGGTGGTATAGGTGCCGGGAATCAGCGCATTGACCATCCGCTGAACCGGCTCTTCATGTTCGTGCAGGCGATAAATCGTCCGCAGGCGCGGAGATTGCCGCGCCTGTTCGATTAAATCGCTGATCATCGCCTCGCTGATGGTGCGCATCGGCATAGGTTAAATCCCTGAGTAAGCGTTAAAACCACCATCCACGGGGATGACCACGCCCGTCACAAACCGCGATTGGTCGGCCACCAGATAGAGCAGGGTGCTGACCAGATCATCCGGGTCGCCAAAGCGATCCATCGGCGTGTGCTGGATAATCTGCTGACCACGGGCGGTGAGGTTGCCACTTTCGCGGTCAATCAGTAGATCGCGGTTCTGGTCACCCAAAAAGAAACCGGGGGCGATAGCATTCACGCGGATATTCGGGCTGTATTCCATCGCGAAATACACCGCCAGCCAGCGCGTGAAATTATCAATGGCGGCTTTGGCGCCACTGTAAGCGATCACGCGGCTGAGGGCGCGTTGTGAGGCCATCGACGAAATATTGACGATCACGCCGGTTTGTTTGTCGACCATGTTCTGACCGAATACCTGTGAGGGCAGCAGAGATCCCATGTAATTCAGATTAAAAACCCACTGCATCGCTTCTTCGGGCAGATCAAAAAATGTGCGCGATTTATCCGGCAGGGTGAGCGCTTCGGGACGATTGCCCCCCGCGCAGTTGACCAGAATATCCACACTGCCCAACTCAGCGCTGATTTTGTCCGCGGCGTTGTTCAGTGTCGCGCGGTCGAGCACGTTGGCGGCAACGGCGATAGCCTTGCCGCCAGATGCGCTGATTTCGTCAACGACTTTTTGCGCTTTAGATTCGGTGGTGCCCAACACAGCGACTGCCGCGCCAGCCTGGGCTAATCCCTTGCACATAGCCGAGCCGAGTACACCGCTGCCGCCAGTCACCACAGCGACTTTTCCAGAAAGATCAATTGTATAAGTCATGCGTTTCGTTTACCTGTCATTCAGAAAGAAAAGGCGCAATATGTTTGTCAAAATGTTCCTTGAGCACCGTTTTGTAGGACTCGTCATGCTGGTTTAACGTGGCGTAAATCGGCTCGCGGAAAGTCCCCAGTACCGACCCAAACGTGACGTGCAGCACCTGCCGCGCATCAAAGTTGTCGAACAGATTTGGCAAATCCACATCCAGCAGATCGTCCGGCACTTTTTCGATTTCTGCCGATACATGATAAGTGGCTTTGTCGATTGGGTAGCGCTCAATGGCGAAGTCCAGAATGTCGCGGAACAGGGCTGGCTCGTGCATGGCGATCACGCGCAGCGCTTCCAGCCAACTGGTACCGGCGGTTTTGAGATGCACATAGGGGCCAGTGTGTTTGTAGATTATGGGGTAAATGCTGAACTTGTCCGACCCGGAGTGAATGCTCAGTTTGTAGGGGCCAAGTTCCTGCGCGATTTTGGCATGTGCCGCAAAGTCCTGCTCAAACGTCGCCAGATTACCGATGTAATCCACACCTTTTTCAAAGCGCCCGATAAAACGCGGCGCCAGCCCCTGATAATTGACCCCCAGCCGTGTCAGCTCGGAAGCGATGAAATAATGCTCGGCGGGGCTGGTGGGGGTGTCGGTTTCATCAACCGAAACTTCGAGATCATAATCACGCCCCTGCATCGTGGTTTCAATATGACGTGCCATGTGGGCGACATCGGCCAGCGCGGCGCTGTATTTGCAGGCCGCGCGCAGCAGCACCTCTTCGGTAATTTCCCCGGCAATCGAATCACCCAGGTAGATTTCACGCAGGCCGTCAGGTGTGGTGTCCAGTTTGTCCCAGGGCAAGGCGGCATATTTCGCGCGTAGCCCGTTGATGTCGTCGACATGCGCGGCATTATCCACATGGTCGCTGGGGTCGAGCGTGAAGCCAGTGTAACCCGCGGCGATGCATTCATCAATCACGGTGGTGTTTTTCAGATGGTCGGCATCACTGCCAAATCCATCCTGAAAATTCATTTCCAGCACGCCCCAGGTAACATCATCCATGACGTTTTGCGGAGTGCGTCCGGCACGCTGCATCTCGCGGATGGATTGCTGAGCAAACACCGGGAACATATCCGTCCCCTTCACAGCCAGAATGTGACCGGGTGTGGCCAGACCCAGACGATCACCACAGCCCACGGATTTTTGCAGGCCGACCGGGACAGGTGCAGTCCACGGCAATGCTTCTCGTAGCGCGGCGGCGTTCTGCTCATCCAGTGGGCACAGCCAGCTATCTCCCTGTTGCTCACCGTGGAAACCAGCGGGTAGCGCCCCATCAATTTTCAGGCGTTTACCCTCAGGTGTTTTGATTACTGCATAGGTCATTATGCGATTCCCCTCATATCAGGCGGCACAAATAGCCGCGCCGCTGTGTCTGTCCAGTTTGCCTTTAATAATACGCATGGACAGGGGCATCCCGCAACCATAGACCCGGGCTGATATGACCATTGATGTTTTATTTGGGGGATTGCCACCGGGCGCAGACAGCGCCCGGCAGCGAGATCATATTCAGATTGCTGGATCAGCCAATTTCGCGGCGCAGAATGCTGGCGAACAAACGCTCGTACACCTGGGAGCCTACAAAATCGGTCAGGATAAGATCGGGATCTGCCGGAGCATTCGACGGAAGCAGCCCCTCTACCGTGACGACGTAGCGTCCACGCTGCCACTGGAGCAGGGCGCGGGTACCATCTTCAGTGCCACAGGCTTCGGCGCTGGCCGTGTATAACGGCGTGTTGTAGCCATCCGGGATGATGCTATCGGTAAAGCCATCGGCCATGACAAATGTCGAAAGTTCTTCATCTTCCAGCGCGGCGGATGCATCCTCAGCAGTGTCATAGGCATCCAGGGTGTAGCTGACCGATTGGAAGAACGGCTGTTCCTCACCACCGCAGGCGGGTGCATTCAGGCGGCTGACCGCGCGGAACAGATGATTGTGACGCTCGAAATAAGCGGCAAGATCATCCTGAATGTCTTCAGGTGCGCTGGCGACGACATCCGCTGTATCAAAGACACCGCTCACGTCTTCATCGACCACGATAATTTCCGGCGGTACCGCTTCGCTCACGCTGGCGAAGGCCGCTTCAATATCCTCACGGCTGGAACTTTCCGGCGCGACATAGGTTGTTTCCACGGTTTCCGGGTCGCTGATGATAATCACGGTGTCCAGTGTGGTGCCGGGTTCAATCGCGGTTTCGGGGTCACGCAGTGCGATATTCAGGACGTTGTCTTCACCTTCCAGCACCTGACCAAAAATGGTGTGGCGGGAGTCCAGCCAGGGGGTTTCGGCGGTGGTGATGAAGAATTGTGAACCGTTGGTGCCGGGGCCAGAATTCGCCATCGCCAGCCAACCGGGCGTGTCAAATGTCAGGAAGGGGACAAATTCATCAGCAAAGGCATAGCCGGGGCCGCCGGAACCGGTCGCGGTGGGGTCACCGGCCTGCGCCATAAATTCCTCAATGACGCGGTGGAAGGTGGTATTATTGTAAAAACCTTCTTCGCTGAGGAAGATAAAGCTGTTGACGGTAATCGGGGTCAGTTCTTCAAAGAGATCGACATAAACGGCACCCGCGCCTGTGCATAGAATCGCACGATAATCGACTCCCGATTCCAGCACCGACGCTGGTTCGGCGTAGGTTGTGGTTTCGGATGTTTCGACTTCGCCGGTGGCTTCACAGATTTCGGCGGGTGTTTGCGGGGCATCCTGGGCCGCTACGGGCGCAAGCATCAACCCGAATGCCAGCAGCGCCGACAGGGTGATTCCGGTAAATTTCATGGGTTGCTCCTTTATAGGCTAATTAATGAGGGGTATTCTACACAAATCAGATGAGTAAACCACTCATAAATTGCCGCGACTCTGGCACGATTGGGCGACCACTGGCGACAATGGCCTGATGAAATGTTGGGGCAACTCCGTTACAATCAGTTCAAATATCCGGCCCTATGATGAAAATAAGGTTATTGATGATGTCCAAGCCCAATTCCTCTTCACCGACTATCCAGTTTGACACCGCCCCAATTGAGGAAATTCCGTCCGATCTGTATCAGGCCCATGCGATTGTGCAGACAGGCATCAAGGGATTAGCTGCCTTTGATGAAACGCATATCCAGCAGTTCCGCCAGGATGGTTTTGTAGTGATTGAAGATGCGTTTTCACCCGACGAAATTGCGAGTGCAATCAACGGCCTGGTCGATCTGATTAACGGTAAAAACCCGGATTTCACCGGCATATCCTATGAAGCCAAAGCTCAGAATCTGCTCGACCAATTAACCGGTGAACAGCGTCTGGATGTGGTGCGTAAATTCATGTGGTTTGTCGATTATGAGCCACGTTTGAAAGCGCTGTCGCAGAAGGCTGATCTACTGGCTGTGCTGGAACAGCTTATCGGTGAACCGACCACGATGTTTCAGGACATGGCACTGGTTAAACCGCCGCGCATTGGCCGTGAAAAACCGTGGCATCAGGATTTCGCCTATTTCAATCTGCCGTTAGGGACACAGGTCGTCGGGGTATGGATTGCGCTGGATGAAGCGCTGATCGAAAATGGCTGTATGCACGTCATACCCGGTAGCCACAGTGAAGGGCCAGTGGTGCATTTTCAGCGCCGCGACTGGCAGATCTGCGATACGGATGTGCAGGTACAGCGGACAGTGGCCGTGCCGATGCGTCCGGGAAGTTGTTTATTATTTGATGGCATGCTGCATCATGGGACACCCCCCAGCCAGTCTGACCAGCGGCGGCGCGCGCTGCAATTCCATTATCGTCCGGTGAGTGTCGGCCCTGTGGCTGACAATACCCAGCGGCTGGCGATTTTTGGCGAAGAGGGCAAGGATGTAAGCTGCTAAACAGTTGAGAGAGGGGACTAAAATGCGGGCAGTACGTTTATATGGGCCGCATGATTTGCGCGTGGATGATGTGAGCGAACCGCGCCAGCCAGCCGACGGTGAGGTGCTGATTCGCGTGACAGCGGTCGGCATCTGCGGGTCTGACCTGCACACTTATGAAGATGGCCGCATTGGCGATACTACAGTCAAAGAGCCGCTGGTTTTAGGGCATGAATTTGGCGGCGAAATTCTGGCGGTCGGCGCAGATGCGCTGGACGGTGAAGGCCATCCGCTGCATGTCGGCCAGCGCGTGGCCGTTGACCCGGCGACACCCTGCAATCGCTGCGAAATGTGCGAGAAAGGCCATCCGAATCTGTGTCGGCGGCTGCATTTTTGTGGCTTGTGGCCGGATGATGGCGCATTGCAGGAGCGCATGATCTGTTCTGCGCGGATTTGCTTCCCGGTGCCGGATGCGATCAGTGACGCGGCGACGGCATTATTGGAGCCGCTCGGCGTGGCTTTGCATGCGGTTGACCTGGGCAAAATCAAAGTGGCGAACAGTGTGGCGGTGCTGGGCTGTGGGCCGATCGGCCTGCTGATTATGCGGCTGGCGCAGATTTCTGGCGCAGAGCCGATTTATGCTTTTGATTATCATCCGTGGCGCGTAGAAAAAGCCAAAGCCTGGGGCGCGACCGATGCCTGGATGCTGGACGAAGGTGATCCAGTGCAGCGCATTCAGGAAGTGACGGAAGGCCGTGGTATTGATATTGTGTTCGAGGCAGCCTGGGCGGATAAATCCGTTGGGCAGGCGGCGGAGATGGCGCGTTTGGGTGGGCGGGTGGTGCTGGTCGGTATTCCATCCGACGATTCGCTGACCATGCGACATTCGGTGGCGCGGCGTAAAGGTCTGAGCATTATGATGTCGCGCCGTATGAAGCACACCTATCCGCGTGCGATTCAACTGGCGACTTCGGAACGCACGGCGCTGAATCTGGATGATCTGGTTTCGCATCGTTTCCCGTTGGAACAGACCCCGGAGGCTTTCGCCATGAATGCGCGGTATGCCGATGGTGTGCAGAAGATCGTGATTGATGTTTAAGCCGCTCTGAAATGTTTACTCACGCCATAATGGTTGTGGCGTTTTATTTTGGGAATAAGGAAAGATTATATGGCTTTTTTTGACATGCCTCTGGAGCAGTTAGAGGTTTACAAACCCAACATTGCCGAACCCGCAGATTTTGACGCGTTCTGGGCAGATACTCTCAGCGCGGCGCGTCAGCATCCGCTGAACCCGGTATTTGAGCCGGTCGATTATGGTCTGGCGTTAATGGACACTTATGACGTGACCTTTTCCGGTTATGGTGGCCAGCGTGTCAAAGGCTGGCTGATCCTGCCAAAACAGCGCAGCGAACCGCTGC
>JBBSQD010000101.1:0-19605 GCA_038258185.1 Aggregatilineales bacterium
CGTCGAAATTATCGAAGAAGCCGACGGCATCATGGGGGATGCGCTGGCAGGGCTGGCATTCCTCACCAGTCAGCCTGAACTGATGCAAGCGCTGCAACACAACGTTCGACGCATCTACAAAGCCATTGCAGCCAAACGCGAGCTGAAAAAGATCAACCTGCGCTGGCCGCTGCTCACCGACGCTACAGAATCTTGCCCGCAATGGCCCGCATGACGAAATCACGATCTCCGTCAGACAAATCGGGATGATCGGACAGGAACTGCCGCAGCACTTTTTCTTTGTCGGGGTGGAATGAATGTCCCAAGCCATGGATAGCCGCTGACTGACACACGGTTGATTCAAGCTGCAGGACGCGCACCATCGTCTCAAATGTCGCCTGATCCAGTCGGACATGATCTGCTTCATCAATTTCCCGCCGAGCTGGGAATGGCGATCTACATGCCCCATAACCGACATCCCACCACATATAACTCACATCACCTAGTGATCCTTGTGCGAAAAGTTTGGCAAAGAGGTCGTACATCGCACGGATGCAGGCTTCCGCCTCATCCTGGGTATTGTCAGCATTGCTGAGAACGCAACCCAATGTCCAGTTTCCCCAGCCCCGAATACCAGCCATGCCCAGACCACGCTCAATTTCAGCCGGCGTGTAGCGGTCACGCAGGAAAGCCGGTTCTCGAAATAGCTGAGTGTAGTAGCGTAGCAGCCCGCGGGCATCGAAATCCACCTTCGCTTCCTGTGTCCAATTGGGAACGTGTGATTCCTCTAGGGACCGGTGGAAATGCTCAAACACGAAGCCGATGAACTCATCGAAAGTGGCCTTTTGCAAGTCGTAGTACAGGTTGATACGACAGTAACGTTCAATGTACCGCTGCCAGTGGGCTAGATGCGTGGCACGAATGTTACTCAGTTCCGACCGTAATTCTGGCAGATTATGGCTGAAGTTTTCAGTATCAACCCTGTAGAGTCCTTGCTCAGCAATTTCGATGAAAAGCGAAACCGCTTCAGCGGCCAGTGGATCCCCATACCTAAATTGACAGCGCCAGAGGGCTGTCAACCCATCATCGATGGCTTGTTCCCCGCCGATGCCATCCAGCAGCAAACGGGCGAGTAAAAGGCATGTTTTGGGAATGTAATACGGTGAGTGTGCTTGCTGATACGCTTCCTGTAGCAGTTCACGTGCGTGCTTAGCATCCTGTGTGACCACAACCCCTTCGAGATAGCACTGTGCCAGATCGGTTTGGGCATCGGCTGATCCCTGTGCGGCGGCAAAACGCAGGCGGGTCAGTCTTTTTTCGGTTGTGGGCAAACTGAAGGCGTAACCAGGGTGGAGATCGGGACAAACGGCCAGCACATAGTTGGCTTCGATGTGACCAGCATCAGCCGCTGCATGCATCAGATCGACAGCAGCAGTTTGGGGCAGGTCATCATCCCAGAAGTGTAAATAGCTGTGGAGGAACTGCGCGTTACGGTCGCCAGCGGCGCTCAGCGGTTTAAGGAGGTGGACAGCATCGGCATAGCGGGCGAGAAAGACAGCTTCCTGGGCAAGTTGATATGAGAATGCATATTTTTTCATGTCCTTTCACTCAGTGAATTTAACCTAACGATAGTTCGATTATAAAGTAAAACAACATGAATGAAAACTACAGTTGGCATGGCTCTGAACAAAGAATCGAGTCTGTGGCTTAATTTTTGCAGTTATGGTGTGATGTTTCGTAGTCAGGAATTCGATGATGGCAGCCAGTATTTTGCTTCATCTACTCAACACTTTGAGGAATAGATGCTAATTCTAAAATCTCGTTGACACAGCCGGTATCACATACAGCAGGTTCTTTGGGCATAGTGTTTGTGAAACGACTACGAGTAGTACGCCAATATGAGTCACACCCATAATGTAAACTGTCCGGTTTATAGCACTAAAAGTTCAGTATTCCGTGCTTTTTTGCAAAATCTATAACTGCCTGATTAAATTCTTTTGCTTTGTACCTGTGTATGACATGATTGGCTGGAATGTTTATGTATTCAGATTGTGGAACAAGTTCTGCTATTTTTTCGGCATCGTCATTATCCATTGCTCCAACGAGTCCATAGTCTGGATGGCGAAACCAGCTTGCATGCATAACCAATGTTGGGCATCGGACACGTTTGAGAGCTTCAGTGTGATCCAGACCTTCGTAAAAGCGTCCGTCAACAAATGCACGTGCAAAATCAGGATCAAACATTGAAAGTGATTTAAATAAGCTGCGCAATACCCAGGGGAAATATGGAATGTCGACTGGCTCATCAGGGTGAGATTTTTCATAACGGCGGATGAAAAAAGAAAAAATACTCACTACCCAATCTGGCATTCGCTTTTCTCTGCTACCTTCATTCACCGGTAGTATCTGATCACGGAAGTAATCCGCCAGATCACGGTTCTCAACATCACCAATTTTATCAATAAGATGTTTCAGTCCTTCATAAACAAACCGATCTTGTTCTTTAAAACGGGGCATTTCTGCAGAAAACACAGGCGCATCTTCAAGGATTAGCGCTGATACGTGCTGCGGTAGATTAGCAGCACACCAGAGCGCAATGAGACCGCCCGATGAGTTTCCTGAAATGATGGCAGGTTCTTTTACAAGGTGATGTTGTTGGCGAACTAAATTATGAAGCTAAATGTGCAAACTGGGAGATGGGTGTTTGGTGGCGTGGAATATCATTGAGCCAATTCACCATACGCAGCAGATTAATTGCTGTAGCTAGAGCAAGATGCTGAAGATGTGTTTTGTGAATGCCCCGATATCGTGACCGTCGACCATCAAGAACATGAGCCACTTGCGACATTGTGCCTTCAACACCTGCCCGGACATGGCAAGCTTCCTTGAAAGCTATTGTTTCTTGTCTTTCGCGGGCATTTTGCTGGGCTTCAAAAAGTGATTGAGGAGCTAAAACGGTAAGCATGCGTCGCTTTTCACGATTGTTGGTGCATAAAGCGAGTGTGGGACAAGCCGCACAATCCACTTGCCGAAACTTGATTTTCACCACAGGACGTTGAGACGGTGTGTGAGCGATTGACCAACTACAACTTGTATTTCCTTGTGGGCAAACAGCCACATGGCGTTGCCAGTCAATGGTGAATATTTTGCTATCATAGCCACCCAGTCGAGCTTGCCAACTATTATCATCAGGGATTGCACCCATCAGATCAATATTGGCATCTTGTTGTCCACTAACAACATGATCAATGGACATGTAGCCTTGATCGACAAAGTGTTGCTGAGGGGCATAGCCATTCGCGACAAGATGAGCATGAATAAGCGGGGTGGCATCATGATCAGGTTCCGTTGCTAAGCGTGTTTCAACATTTGTAATCAAGCTGGGTGTGTCATCGTCACAGGTTTCTGTAAGATGAACCTTGTACCCAATCCAGGTGGTGTTGCGTTTCGTACTACAACGGGCATCTAAATCATACGGAGAACTGATCAATTTCGAGGCTGGGGGTTGATCTTGTTTAGCTCGTAAACAGACTTGGTCATGCTCATCTTCATAAAAATGCTGAATCCAAACTTCACGCAAGATCATAACGGCAGGTATTTTCTGTAAGTAGATGAATCCTTCACTCTGATAAATTTCCCGTAGTAGATATAAGCCGTCCGCTCCAACTCGCTGTGCCCAATCCTGACGATCAGCGTCCTTTTTGGGTAGTAGATAGTTACTTGTTCGTTGACTGTAAGCTTCAAACCACTTTGCATTCACGCGTCGCCTGAGCCAATCCGGTGCGACCACAGACAGGTCGTTTAAAGCATGCCGCAGTGTTTCATGGACTAATTCAAGTTGATTGAGTCGGCGCACAGCCGTCAAAATATGCGTTGAATCCGTTCGTTGTTTCCCTCGTGCTTTCAACCAACCGCCTTCTGTCAGTTGGTGCAATAGCACATCTAGCAAGCGTTGAGCTGCATCATGATCCAACAAGCGTTGGCGAAACTCACATAAAACTGAATGGTCAAAACCTATGTCTGTTAGAGATAAGCTCAGGGCATATTTCCATGTCAGTCGATCTCGTACGGCTTCTGCTGCTTGGCGATCTGTCAAATCTTCTGCAAACTGCATCACCGTTACTAACGCTAAACGCCATGGGCGGATGGCAGGTTGTCCATCTGCTGGATACAGATCTGCAAACACATCGTCCGTATAAATTGTCCCTAAAACATCTCGCATTTGTATGTATTTATGACCCTGTGGAAATGCTTTTCGAGCAATTTGACTTGTTTGTGCTGGTATTGCTTCAATGCCTTGTTCTGGGAGTGACATACATGACCATTCGTATTTATTGGAATAATATTTGCTGGCAGTATACCTTTCATTCACCTATATCATGGGTTCGCCAACAACATCAAGGTTTGTCAAAAATGCGGTCATATCCCTGCCAATACTTTTCCACGAGTAATCTCCAGTTGTCCAATCCGACTTTCCATGACCACGAACGTCAATTGCATAGACATGAAAATACTTGGAGAGCGAGACTAAATTTGGTCGATATGTTTCCCAGATACCCATTTGGGCGGGTATCAATATCAATGGCGGACCGTTTTCAGGCCCAACTACATAATTGAGTTTAATCTCGCCTGTATCGAAGCTAAGCTCCTTAAAACCGGCATCCTTGATTTCTGAAAGCACTTTGGACCTCCTGTATGTTAGGTCTATCTTTTGCTAGCCTTGAGCATGGTGTCTGACCCATCATCAAAATGATTGGGGGCAGAACAGTAAAGTTGAAGTGGTATAAAGACTATCCAGCAAATTCCCAAAGGGATATGAGGTTCATGGCACCAGGAGTCAGTATATTCCCTGCTGCTTTATTCCGTTCTATTCTACTATGTGAAAGGCAAAAACAATGAACCATCTATCATAGGACTGGCATGGCTGTGTCTTACAGACCTACATCGACCTGCCCATCATGCCACCCCGCAGATTAAGGGCGTTAAAACCAGCACTGTTAAGCTGTCCGACGGCTGCACTGCTGCGGGAACCGATGAACTGGGTCCCATCAGGGCGGTCAACCGCTGAGCTCGCACGAGGCGCTGCTGGATCAGAAGGACGAAGGTTTCCGCTTCCTGTTCTTCGGCATCATTGCGCAGCCGGGGATCCGCAGGCCGTCTTCGGCCCAGAGCGAAGGGTGAGATTGCCAGCGCCATGAGCTCTGGGGGCAGCACCTGATCCAGCGGACGCAGGCTATGTTGAAGCAAATTATGGGCGACTTCATGCAGAATATTATGGGTCTGCTGGATCTGATGCGTCCTTTCATTGTAAGCAATATAATCCGCCGTCTCTGCCCGAATCCACAGCGCTGACAGATCAGGCTCCAATGGAAATCTCCTGACAATGATCTCCCGTCTCCGGTGTCGCTCGACATGGCTGATGAAGTCATCCACCTGGAACTGGCTGAAGTCATACGTCAGACTTTTAATAATTCTGTTGAGCTTCTCGTGTTCCACCGCAGTACCTTTTCTTTCATCCACTTAATCTATGGGCATGTATCATTTGCGACTCTAACGTCCTTTTTTGCTTTGACCATATGACATTTCAACGGGAAAAATGTCATATGTAATGTCCTGTTTAGGACATTATCGTGCCTGCTTTCGTGCTATGCTGGCAGAAATGAGCACTTAGGTGGCTGAGCCGACCAGCCGTAATAGCATGACTTAAATACAAAGGAACCAAGCCATGATCCGCTCACTGTTATCAACACCTCGATTTCTGAAATCTCGGCTGTCATGGATATTTGTCGGGTCGCCTTATGAGTCAAAAACGAGAAACGAAGCGTACTGAAGATACACCGCAAGACATGATGAAACGTATATTTACAATAGCAGAACTGATTCTTCGGTCGGCAGAATTTCAACAAATCCCGTCAGTGCCCGTGGGAAATGATCAAAATCACAAATCAGAAGATATGCAGTATGGTAAAGATCAGTATGAAAGCTTAGGAAGGCAAGATGGCACGGAAGAAAAGTAAAGCTCCACCTACTCCAAAAGCTGGATGGGCGGTGTATTTGCGTACCAGTAGTGATGAAAATCAGAAACCCGAACTTTCACGTGCACGGCAGCGCTATGCCATTGAGAAGAATGTGACTGAGCGTTCCGATATGCCGGTTTACAAAGAATATATAGATGTACTAACTGGGACAACAGCCCAACGCGAGGCCTATCAACATTTACTTGAAGATGCCCGCAGTGGTAAATTTTCGCATGTGATTGTTGAACGGGCGGACAGATTTGGTCGTAACGATACGGAAGCATTACGCGCGATTGATGAATTACATGAATTTGGAGTTGCTGTCCGTTTTGCTAACCAGCCCGACCTCGATCCCATGGGACCCGACGACCGTGTGATCGTAGCGCTCTCGTTTACACTGGCACGACGGGAGTCCGCGTTATTGGGCTTGCGCGTGCAGGGCGGTGTACAGGCCAATCGAGACAGAGGAGGTTATCATGGATTTGTACCAGATGGTTATCTGAATAAAACGGGTCAGACAAGTGCCGAGGATAAGAAACTCAATGGGCATTTTGAACACTGGATCGAAATTGACCCCGAGCGCGCGCCAATCTGGCGGATTGCATGGGACTTATTGCTTGACGGTAAGATGACACTGGAGGAGATTTGCGAAGCATTACATGCTCGCGGCTACCGCTATCGCTCGGGTCGTTCTTTCATTGAGATCAAATCCAATGGTCAACGAAAGGCAAATACCAATACCCTTGCGGTAATCTTCCACAATTGGACTTATGCTGGATGGGTAACGAGCAAAACACGCAATATCGCGCCAAAGACAACTTATGGTTCATGGGAACCACTTGTTACGACCGAGGAACTTGAGCGCGGAATTGCCATTCTTGAAGAGCGTGATCACATGCGTGGTCGAAAACGCCGATATGATTATCTTCTCAAAGGTCTCATCTACCTTGAGCATCCTGATCAAGGGAAACTCACTAAATTGACCTGTTCAACCTCCAACAGTTCACTCCCGGGTGGTGGTACATCGTACTATTGCATCACACGCAGTAATGTCAATTTTCTGTGCAGTGAAATAGACAGTCAGATACCCACCCAACTTAATACCATTCAGGTTGACCCTGATCGTATACCACAGATACGAGCCGTTTATACCCAGGATGTCGCCGAAAAGATGGCGCATTTACGCCCCGATGAACGGCAACAATTGTCTAATGCACTTAAATCAATTGAAGAAGAAGAAGCTCGTGTGGCGCGACTCTATGCCATGGGGAAAATCAGCGAAAGGGTGTGGGATGGGATGTAGCGTGAATGGCAGGGTAAGCGTAATCAAATCCATTCCACGATTGAATCCCTTAAGACCCAGCATGAAGTTCATATCACAAACCTCGATTCAGCTCTGGCAATCATCGCACAAGTTGGAATCGTGTATAATAATCTTAAGCGTAGTGACCAGAAGGAGTTGCTGCGTCATATGGTTGAGCGGGTCATTATTGACCCGGAGGAAAACATACGATTGGAATTGCGTACGCCGTTTGCGTATCTGCGGGATATTTCCGATAGGATACGTGGATGTGGAGACTGTTCTGACCTCAGCGCAAAAACAAAAGCCGCTGACAAGACTGCCAACGGCTCAAGTTCAGGACAATGCTCGGATAACGTCCTGTTGTCCTGTTGTGCGGGGAGGACAGGATTCGAACCTGCGGCACCCTTTGACAGGTGCAACTGCTTAGCAGGCAGCCCCGATCGTCCACTCTGGCACCTCCCCAATGATACAGTTGTTAACATGTCCTTCGGAGCGAGAGGGATTCGAACCCCCGGAGAGCCTAAACCCTCAGTGGTTTTCAAGACCACCGCCTTAAACCACTCGGCCATCGCTCCAGTCCATGATGAGTGCATTCTAACATAGGATAGTTGCTCGGTCAATGCTACAATCATAATTGTGAGCCGTGCAAAAATTTACCCAGAAGCGAGTGCATATGGATGCTACCGGGCTATTGTTTATTGCCTTTATACTGACGTATATTGGCGTGTTGGTTTATGTGGCCAATCAGGTTGAGGCTGCCCGACTCCTCAACGCGAAAAAAACACATCAGCAGCAGATAAGCGAAGCAGGTTTTGGATCGGAACCCAACCAGACCACGATCTTACGCTGGATGCTGTATGGACTGATTGCGATGATGGCCTCAGTGGGTTTCATTGTGCTCCAGGTCGCTTTCCTGAATGACGTAGCCGCACCCGCGGAAGCAGGATTAGAAGAATTACAGATTGAAGTCAGCATCGTGACTGCCGTCAGCACCTTCCTGATTTCTGCGCTTTTGAGCTTCCTGAGTTACCGTGTCGTGGCGACAGACAGTATGCGCCAGCGTTTACACGGATGGCTCAATCGCTGGGGAAACTATAATCCCGATTCGCCTGTACACACCACCGCTTTTGTCCTTATGCTGGCGATGGTCATCTGGACGATGGTCACATTTGTGGTGCAGGGGGGCATCAGTGGCATGGCGGCGGAATTAGCCGAAAGCAGCGTGGATGTCGGCGATCTGTTTTTTCAGGCCTTCATTGAAATCGTGGTAGCCCTGCTGGGAGTTGGTCTGGCTATTCGCCGGGATTGGTCCCAGACGATGGCGCGTTTGGGGTTACGTTTGCCCACCCGTGATGATCTCGTTTGGGGCATTGGTACCGGCGTTGTTCTGATGATTGTCGCGCCAATTCTGACGACGATTTGGATGTCACTGGCATCACCGGAAATGTGGGCGGAGCAAACCGCTGCGGCTGAAGCGTTAAACAGCGCTTTTGCGACAGTGCCGCTGGCATTTATTCTGGCAATTTCAGCCGCGCTGGGTGAGGAAATCTGGGTTCGTGGGTCATTACAGCCTGTTTTTGGAATTTTTTTCAGCAGCCTCTTCTTTGTTGTGCTGCATACGCAGGTGGCTTTAACACCCGGGGTATTCATCATTTTTCTGATTTCTCTGGGATTGGGCGGGGTTCGTCAGCGCCACAGTACCACTGCGGCCATCATTGCCCATTTTATTTATGACTTTGTGCCGCTTCTGTTCTTGTCTCTCATTGTGACGTCATGATGATTCTTAAACTATTACGCCGTTTGCTGACCCTTATTTTTATCGGATTTCTCTTTGTTGTCCCGGTAACTGCTCAGGACACACAGACGCCCGAATCCACACCTGAAGTACCGGTTAGTGGAGGCTATATTTTTAACTGGTATACCGAAATGGTCTTTCCGCAGGCGGTGCGTTTCTTCATTACCGTGTTGCACCCTGTGGATCAGATTCGCGAAGTTACACTGACCATTCAACCACAAGGCCGTTCTGCACAAACTGTCCGGGTGGATTTCTCCGAGCCGATTGCGACAAATGACATTCTGACGGATTTAGAGTATTTCTGGGAGTTTGACACATCGCTGGAATTATTCAGTGAAGTCACTTATGAATGGCAGATTGTGGACAACTCAGGGCAAGAGGCTTTTGTGCGTGACCGTTTTATCCTCCAGGATGAACGTGTCGAATGGGTGCAGGCAGAAGACCCTTTAGGGATTTTGGATTTAACCCTTCCAGCTGATGGGCCATCACCCGATCAGATCTGGCAGAATACTCGCCTTGCCTTCAATTTGATTTCGGCTAATACTGGCCGCACAGATCGCTTTAATGTCGTTCTCTATAATGCGGATTTGCCGGCATCAGGCTGCACCGGAAGTGATGCTGATTCAATGGTTGCGACAGGGATGATAAGCGGGGCTGAGTTGGCCTGTAAGCCGAATCGATCTGAGGCGATTTATCGCGCCAATGATTATGATGTGGTCGAAGCACGTTCAGGTACTATCGCTGGCGCTCAGGCGGCGCTGACCACCTTTTTCGCAAAGCAGATTTATGGCGATCTGTGGCAGGCTAATACTGTTCCTGACTGGTTTTTGGACGGCCTGGCACAATTTTATATTCCCACACCCAAGGCGACTTTGCTGGGTGTAATTCAAAATGCGGCACGTACCAATCAGTTATTGCCGCTTGAGGGAATGTTTAGAAGTGCGCCAGGTGATCTGTGGCAGGCTCAGAGTTACACGATGGTCGCTTACATCGCGGACAAAATTGGCGTGCAGAGATTATATGATCTGGCAAACCGTATGGGTGAGCCGGGAGCAGACTTTAATGAGGCGTATGAAGCCGCAGCAGGGGAGCCGCTAAATGCTCTTGTGTCCAATCTGCGGCGCTGGTTATTTACCGATGCGGCGGCAGGTGCGTTTACCTTTACGGTGTATCAGGCCGAAACACCAACGCCGACTGCTACAGTAACCAATACTGCCACATCCACAGCGACCCCCACGCAGACACCGACGATTACGGCTTCACCCTCAGTTACAGGCGTACTTTCGGCGACGCCATCGCTCACGCCACGACCTTCACAAACCCCAACCAGACCGCCTGCGACCATCACACCGCGTCCAGCCGGGAGCCTGTTTACGCCAACGCCTGTTCCGCCTGTAAATCCGCTTACAGAGCCTTCAAATCAATCTGGTATACTGGCGGTGTTATTTGTGGCGCTCGCACTGGTAAGTGTGATATTTCTCGTGATGAGAAGGCGGGACCTATGAAGATAAATCTCTTTGCGATGACGCAGGATGAATTGGTTGATCTGCTGGCGACATGGGGCGAACCTAAGTTTCGCGCCCAGCAGATTTGGGATTGGCTGTATAATAAGCGCGTGAAATCGTTTGACCAGATGCGGAATCTGCCAAAAGCCTTACGCGAACGGCTTGAGGCGGAAACGGTGTTGGGCCAGTTGAATGTCATGACTGAGCAGATCAGCCGGGATGGCACGGTGAAACGTCTGTATCAACTGGACGACGGCCAGCTGATCGAATCCGTATTGATGCTTTATGATGATGATCGCCGTACTGCCTGCATCTCGACCCAGGCCGGTTGTGCGATGGGTTGTGTATTTTGCGCGACTGGTCAGATGGGTTTTGCCCGTCATTTAAGTGCGACTGAAATTTTTGAGCAGGCTTTGCGTTACGCGCAGGATCTGGAAGAGCAGGGCGATCGTCTGAGTAATATCGTATTGATGGGCATGGGTGAGCCGTTCCATAATTATGATGAATCGCTTAAAGCCATTCACCGTCTCATGAGTGATCTGGGTATTGGCGCGCGGCATATTACCGTGAGCACGGTGGGCATGGTGCCTCAGATTAAGCGTTTTGCGGACGAAGGTATTCAAGTAAAATTAGCCATTAGCCTTCATGCTGCCACAGATGAGGAGCGTTCAGCGCTATTGCCGGTGAACAAGCGCTGGCCTTTAAGCGAATTATTGGCTGCCTGCCGCGAATATGTGGATAAAACCAGTCGGCGGATCACTTTTGAGTGGGCTGCAATCGCGGGTCAGAATGATACGCTGTTAGAAGCCCATAAATTAGGCGAGCTTCTAAAAGGCCTGATGTGTCATGTGAATATCATCCCTTTGAATCTGACTGCTGCTTATGCTGGTAGTCCATCTGACATGCAGGCGGTGACGGACTTTATTGATGTTTTAGCCACTTATGGTGTAAGCGCGACAGTGCGTGTCCGACGTGGTATCGATATTGACGCAGGCTGCGGTCAACTGAAATCCAAGATTAGCAAAGCAGCCAGCTAAACGAGCGAATTCACCTCCATGCTGTTCAACTCAATCACGTTTTTCGTCTTTTTTGCCATCGTTTATACAGCCTACCTGCTGTTGCAGGGGCGGTTGCGCTGGCAAAATCTGCTGTTATTGGTTGCCAGTTATGTCTTTTATGGATGGTGGGACTGGCGTTTCTTGTCATTGATTGCCTTATCCACCCTGTGTGATTTTTGGGTGGGGCGCGCCATCGGACGTGTCACTGATGAGACCGATGAAGGTAAGCAGCATCGCAAGCGACTGCTGCTTATCTCAGTTGCATTTAATCTGGGTGTCCTGGGCTTCTTTAAGTATTTCAATTTCTTTGCCGATAGTTTTGCAGGGCTGCTTCAAACAATTGGCCTGCAGGCCAATGTCTCCACGTTACAAATCATCCTCCCGGTTGGTATCAGTTTTTACACATTCCAGACCATGAGTTATACCATCGACGTGTATCGCAAGGAATTGGAGCCAACCTCCAATTTCATTGACTTTGCGACGTTTGTGGCGTTCTTTCCGCAGCTTGTAGCCGGGCCGATTGAACGCGCTCGTAATCTTCTCCCGCAAATAACCAACCCCAGATTTATCACACCAGAGCAAATCGACGCTGGTTTTTTTCTGATTATCTGGGGTTTATTTAAGAAAATGGTTGTGGGTGACCGTGTGGGGATAATCGCGGATCAGGTCTTTAATAATTACACGACTTATACGGGTTTTCCATTGATTGTGGGCGTACTGGCGTTTACCTTCCAGATTTACTGTGACTTCTCGGCGTATTCCGATATTGCGCGTGGGGTCGCGCGTTTAATGGGTTTTGAGTTAATGGTCAACTTCCGTCTGCCATATTTCGCTGTAAATCCCAGCGATTTCTGGAACAGATGGCACATTTCACTATCCACCTGGCTGCGCGATTATCTTTACATCCCCCTGGGTGGCAACCGACATGGCAAGTTTAACACCTATCGCAATCTGTTCCTGACGATGTTGCTCGGTGGTTTATGGCATGGGGCCGCCTGGAATTTTGTGATCTGGGGGGCTTATCATGGTGTCATCCTGATACTCTATCGCTTATTCGAACGCAATCCGGTTCATGCTGACCCCTGGGGTGGGAAGCATTCTTATCCCATCGTGATTTTGAAAATGCTGTTTATGTTTATGCTGACTTTAATCGGCTGGCTGATTTTCCGCTCCAGGTCAGTTGATCAGATTGCCTATATGCTTACCCATATGTCGCTGGTGATGTCCCCAGAAGCCCAGAATTTACTGGGTAGTCTTCTGATTACAATTTTGCCTTTGCTTGTTGTCCAATTGCTGCAGTATGTCACCAGAGACTTGTTGATCCTTACGAAGTTCCCAACCATCGCGCGGGTTTCGATCTATGGCTTGTTAATCGTCGCTACTTTTATCTATGGTGTCCGCGAAGCAACCGAGTTCATTTACTTTCAGTTTTAAGGGTGCGTTACCGTGCAGGAACAATTTGCTGATCACACAGCTTACAAGCAATTACCCCGCGAAGTGATTAAACCGGGCTCATTCAGACATTCATCAATCACTCTTCTGGGGACTGTTTTTTTCGTTTTCCTGGTTAATTGGCTGCTGATTATTTATTTCCAGAATGACACTCAAAATCGTGGGGATTATATAGTCCGTGAAAAGTGGCATATGGTCAGCACGATGAGTCAGCCGGTGAACTGGCTCATTTTAGGTGATTCAAGTGCCAATCAGGGGATCAACCCGGTTATTATCAGTGAAGAACTGGACGGCAACGCTGTTAATCTGGCAATGAATGCAAGCTGGACATTATTGGGTGATGCCTGGATGCTGCAAAGCTATCTTGAAAGATTCGGTGCGCCGGATGGTATTATTATAGGGCATGTGTATGATGTGTATCATAGGGCATTTAATGTCAATATTCTGGCTCAATCACCTGTTGGGCTAGATACCTGGTCTCGCCTTGTGCCACGCCTTGACCTGAGCGCAGATGATTTATTCGAAATATTTATTATTCGCTATGCCCCATTGTATTATCGTAATGCGACTTTGCAATACCTCTCTCAGCAACTTATTCAGTCACCAGGCACTTTGTTTAATGGGCAAGAGTTCCTGATAAATGCCGATGGATATATGCCTGTTGCCAGGGCGCGACGTAACAGAGTGGTTAATGATGCTAAAGACCACTTACGTTGGCTTGAACGTACTGATAACCAATTCCACGTGTCTGAAATTAATAACCAGGCCTTGAACGAGATTATTCGATTAGCGGATCAGCATCAGGTGCATGTCTACTTTGTAAATTCACCTATCTATGATGAATTGTTCGCTGACGAATCTTATCAGGAATATTATTCTCAGTTTCAAGACTGGATGGTTACAACCACCAGTGGCAGCCCTTATGTCCACTATATTGAGCAGGCATTTATTTTTACGGCTGGTGAGATGGAAACTGTGGATCATACGGTTGATGCCAGTTCCATTGTATATACCCATAAAATTGCGGACGAAATAAAGCAGATCGCTGCCTTAGCGGGTAATCTGTCTGACTGAGTGTCAGTCGTTAGAATTTCGTTGGTTTGGCTGAAAATTGCTATTCTAGGCGCAACTTTGTAATATACATACTGTTTTTACTGTAGAAGGATGACGCTTGGCTACCCATATTCGCATTGCACCATCAATTTTAGCAGCGGATTTTGCCCGACTTGGTGAACAGGTGCAGCAAGCTGAAGCTGCTGGGGCCGACTGGATTCATGTCGATGTGATGGACGGGCGTTTTGTGCCTAATATCACGATGGGGCCGGTCGTGCTGGAAGCAGTACGCCGCAGCACCAGTCTGCCACTGGATGTGCATCTGATGATTGTAGAGCCGGAACGCTATGTGGACGCTTTTGCCAAAGCAGGCGCTACACGCATTAATGTGCACTGGGAAGTTTCACCCAATCTGCATCGGACATTGCAGACTATTCGTGAGCTAGGGTGTGCAACCGGATTGGCAATTAATCCGCACACACCTGCCGCTTTTATTTCCGAAGTTATCCATATGCTGGATAGTGTTCTGGTTATGACGGTGAATCCGGGTTTTGGTGGACAGGCTTTTCTGCCGGAAACGCTGCCGAAACTGAGGCAACTGCGCACGATGATTGACGCGAGTGGACGTAAAATAGATTTGGTTGTGGACGGTGGGGTTAACCAACAAACCGCGTTGGAGATGGTCAATGCCGGTGCGGATGTTATGGTGGCAGGCAGTCTGATTTTTTCTGAAGATTACAGTGTGCAGGATGGCGTAAATATGCTCCGCGCTGCGGTGAAATAAAAAAAGCCGGATTTAGACCGGCTAATCGCAGAACGTAGCAAACAATGTTCTAAACTTGCGGTTAAGCAAGCTTGCCCATTGTTTTGATGCACTTTGCGCAAAGATATTTGCGGACGCGCTTTCCATCTTCATAAACACGAATGCGCTGGATATTGGGTTTGAATTGACGGCGGGTCGCCCGTAATGAATGGCTGCGATTATTGCCAAACATGGGGGTCTTACCGCAACTTTCACATTTAGCCATGTTGCTTGACCTCAAGATGCTGTTTAACTTCGGTGAAGATAAGACAAATCCTACCATAACACTGTGGAGTATTCAAGGGGGGCAAGCGATGACAACCGTATTTACTTCTGAGGTTCAATGTGAGATAAGTGAGCCCTTATTAAACATTATTTTATTTGTGGTGTAAGTCGAGGTCTGAAATTATGGCAATCAATGTCGAACACAAAGTATGTAATGGATATCTGCTCAAATGGTTGGTCGCGGCTGGCCTTTCCTGGTTGGAGCAGAACCGCGATAAAGTGGATCAGCTAAATGTATTTCCGGTGCCGGATGGCGATACCGGTAAAAATATGCTTCTTACGATGCGCAGTGCTTATAATGAAATCGCTCATCTTGATGAAGGGCGTGTAGGGGTTGTCGGCGCGAAGATAGCACACGGCGCGTTGATGGGCGCACGTGGCAACTCCGGCGTGATTCTGTCCCAGTTGTGGCAGGGATTTACGCAGGTGCTGGAAGGGCATGAATCTTTTGATTCGGAGCTGTTTGTGCAGGCTTTAGAATCAGCCGTTGATCTGGCCTACAAAGCAGTTGTCAATCCGGTCGAAGGCACTATTCTCACCGTAGCGCGCGAGTCGGTTGAGGCGGTAAAAGTGAAGGCGAGTCGCGAAAGTGAGCTGCGAGTTTTATTAGAAATAATGGTTGAAGCCGCTGAGGAATCGCTGCAACGCACACCGGATTTATTACCGGTTTTGAAAAAGGCCGGGGTTGTGGACTCTGGTGGTCAGGGTTTCGTTTACATCCTTGAAGGGATGTTACGTCTGTTGAATGGTGAAGACGTGTCTCCGACTGATAGCGCGACTGTGGCTGCCGATGCCGATAACGAAGCGTGGCAATTAGCCCTGGAACCTGAAGACGAAGAAGGCTATGGTTATGATGTCCAGTTTTTAATGCACGGGCAGGACATGACCGTGGCGGACATTCGGGCTGCTATTGATGCAATGGGCTGGTCTACCCTGGTTGTGGGCAATAGCGATTTGATTAAAGTTCATGTGCATGTCCATGACCCCGGTGAGCCTATCAGTTATGCTATTAAACTCGGTGCGATTATTGATGATGTTGTGGTTGAAAATATGCAGCAACAATATCATGCCTATGTCGAAGAACGCATGGCGCGCGAACATGATGATGCGGAAACCGTAGTTAATGATGTGGCGGTAGTCACTGTCGCCAGCGGTGAGGGGTTGCGGCGCTTATTCAGGAATGATTTGCAGGCGGCCTATGTCATTGCTGGTGGTCAAACGATGAACCCCAGTACCCAGGATTTTCTGGCTGCCATTGATAGTTTAAGCGCGGATAAAGTCGTTTTGCTGCCTAATAACAAGAATGTGCTCATGGCGGCCCAGCAGGCGGCTTCGCTGGCACGCGATAAAGAGGTTAAAGTAGTTGCCAGCCGGACGATTCCCCAGGGAATTAGTGCGCTTCTGGCTTATACTAATGTGGCGCATCTGGATGATCTTGAGCAGGTTTCTGCCGAAATGGAAGAAGCTTTGAATTACGTCATCAGCGCAGAAGTCACCATCGCGACCCGTGACGTGGAACTGGATGGCCTGAATGTAAAGCGCGGGCAGTATATCGGCCTTGCTGATGGAACACTGGTGGCTGCCAGTGATGATCTCGTCGAGGTGATGCTTCAGGTGTTACAACGGTCTGGCGCGGATGAACACGAACTGATTACGGTCTATTATGGTGATAACCTGCGCGAGGCTCAGGCGCAGTCCATCGTCAATGAATTGCGCGAAGCCTTTCCAGAGCAGGAATTTGAAATTGTCCGTGGTGACCAACCCTTATATCCTTTTATTATCAGCGTGGAATAGATGCTAAACATACACATCGTCACAGACAGTTGTCTGCAGATTTCCGGTAATGACTTTATCCAACCGCAGCAGGTGACTGTAGTTGCAAACACATTGCTTCTGGCGAATCAAACCTATCTGGAAGGGGTTGATCTCGATACTGAGGCTGCCATGAAGCTGATTGCACAGGAACAGTTTCCACCCCGGATTGTCTCGCCGGATACCGCCCAGTTTCTGGAAGTTTATAATCGCCTGATCGGCACCTGTGATGGGGTGATTTCGATTCACCCCTCGCGCAAGTTGTTCCCCAGTTGGGAAAATGCGCGGGCAGCCGCCAAACAGGTGGGTGGGCATTTCCCGATTGAAGTGATCGATTCGCAAACGGTTTCCGCCGGTCAGACGATGCTGGTCAGGGTTGCATTGAACGCCATCCGCGATTGCGACAATTTTGATGCTGTAGTGCGTCAGGTTCGCGGGGCGGTGGATCGGATTTACACCATTTATTATCTGGAAAGCGTCGATGTGCTTTTGCAGAATAAGGTAATGAGCAGCTCCCATGCGATTTTGGGCGCGATGCTGGGTATAAAACCCTTCTTAACGATTGAAGAAGGCGCACTGGGGCTGATTGAAAAGGTCAAGACGCGTTCACAGGCTGTCGAACGCCTGGTCGAATTTGTGGTAGAATTTATGGATATTGATGATGTGATGATTTTGCACCATAAATCGAACATCAGCGACCAGGCGCGACAGGTTCAGGATCGTCTGGCATTTGAATTCCCGGGCAGGCACTTTCCAAATGCTTTATATGGCGCATCACTGGCGTCTTTAATCGGGTTGGACGCGACCGGCATCGTGGTGCTGGAAAGCGAAATGGACAGTTTTGAAGATGACTTTTAAAAAAATAAAATTTGTTACGGATAGCACCTGTGATCTCCCTAAGGATGTTGTTGAAAAATGGGGGATTACGGTCGTACCGGTTTTTGTGAACATTGGCGAGAAAAGTTATGCTGATGATGGTATTGAGCTAAACCGCGAACAATATTATGATCAGCTTCCTTCCATTAACCCCTTACCGACGACTTCAGCGCCGTCACCCGGCCTGGCCGCACAGATGATTGAGCAGGCTTTTGAAGGCGCGGATCATCTGGTGATTGTGTGCCTTCCCACCAAATTGAGCGCAACCTATGAAGCCTTTCGGTTGGGTTCAGCCAACCTGCCACAGGACAGAGTAACCATTATTGATAGTGGTAGCGTCACCATGGCTATGGGGTATCAGGTGTTATTGGCGGCGCAGGTGGCTGCTGAAACTGGCGATCTGGAACAGGTACTGGATGCCATCCAGCGGGTGCGGGCAAACCGAAGCCTGGCGGCTATGTTACACTCATTAGAGTATGTGCGCCGTGGTGGCCGGGTTAATTTTGCCTCGGCTGGGTTGGGTGCTTTATTACAGATTAAGCCGATCCTCACGATAGAGGATGGCGAAGCGAAGACCATTGCCCGTGTGCGGACAAGCCAGCGGGCACAACAGGAACTGGTTAATCTGGCCCGCCACCAGGCTCCATTGGATCAGTTGTCGCTGTTACACGCCAATAATCCCGAAGGCGTGGAATGGCTGCGCGATCAGTTGGCGGATGTTCTGCCGGAAGATGTGATGGTAATTAACGTTACAACCACGATTGGCACCCATGTTGGCCCAAAGGCGTTAGGGTTTGTAACGGTTAAAAAGGATTGGAGACTGTAGGCAATATGCCCTCAGCACTGGAAACACTGGTAAAAATTCTCAAACTGGAACGTGAACAGGGTTATGGCAATACGGCTGTAATCGGTGGACTGGCGTCGTTTAGCCAGCGCTGGGTGAAGGATGCGCATCAGCAGGCACGTATATCCGAACATCATTTGCTTGTGGATGAATTGGAAATTCTGCTGCGCAAATATGAAGATATTGAAAGCAAAACCGAACGTCATGAGCGTATTCAATACATGATGGATCGGATTACGGGGCGTATCCCACCGCCACCGGACTTTAAACCGAAAACTATCCCTGAAGCACCGCCAGAGCCACCGCGTCAGGAAGAGCAAAAGCGACCTGCGCCAGAAAGACCATCCAGGCCGGTGCCGCAGCGGTCACGACAGAATGAACAGCCAGAACGCGAACGACAGAACCAATCATCAAATCGCGATCGCGATAAACGCGGTAAATCGAATCGTTCTTCAGCCCCGGCGAATCAACCTCCGTTGATGAAAGAGGTTTTCACAACAACGGATGAATTTGAAACCGGCTCGGACTCTAGCCATTACAGTGGTGTGTTGGATATTCCCGCTCAACCGCGTCTGGCGCGTCCGCCACGTAGCCGGCGGCCACAACTGAACCCGGACGAGGCTGCCGATATTCTGCGCGGTTTGCGTGCACCTGTCACCGTGGTAAAGGGTGTGGGTGAGCGGATGCAGAAATCATTTGATAAGCTCCGTGTCCACAGTGTCAATGACCTGCTGCGATTCTATCCCCGCGATTATGACGACTATACCCGTTTGATGAGTATCAACCGTTTGCGCCCCAATGAAAAAGTGGTGGTCGTAGGCACG
>JBBSQD010000102.1:0-19477 GCA_038258185.1 Aggregatilineales bacterium
CGGAACGGTGCTGCGCGGAGCCGGTCTGCTGCTGCTGGTGATCGCGCCGGATCCGTTCCTGGCGGCGGGGGCGATGGCCTTATTCGCGGTGGGGGCCGGGGTGCAACTGCCGCCGTTGCAGGGCCTGGCGTCCAACAGCGTCGATGATGACGTGCGCGGCGCGGTGCTGGGTGTCTACCAATCCACGCAAAGCCTGGGGATTATTTTCGGGAGTGCGCTGGCCGGAACATTGTTCGCGGTGAATCCGAGAATGCCCTACACCATCGGTGGTCTGCTGTTGTTGAGCATGGTGCTGCCCGCGCTGATGCTGATGCGCCGCAACCCGGTGCCGCAGGGTCAGTTGGCGACGTAATTGGGGCTGTGCGCATGGGGTTCAAAACCCCATGCTGGCGAAATGCTGAAAACCGCTGAAGCGGTTGGGAATGTGCGCTTTAACCTCTTTAGAGGTTTACCGGTTCTTGTTGTAGAAGGATGTTTTGAACATCCTTCGGCGCAGCAGGGACTAAAGCCCCTGCCTGATGGCACAAAGCCGCCTGAAGGCGACTGTTTTCAGTCCCGTTTACGGGGCTTTCTGATATAGTCGGATGGGTTTACCCTCCGGCGGAGTCGTCGCTGTGATATTGTTTGATCGCATCGACCACCTGCTGCACCACATCGGCGTAGGGATTATCCGGCGTTAAAAATACATCAAGCCCATTGGTGATGTTTAACAACGCTCCAAAAAATGCTTGTGGATAGGGATCGTTATTTTGCTTGGCCTGTTCAACAAGGGATCGTAGTTGTGACTGCCATTCAGAAAGGTGATCGCTGGACTGAGTCATGACCGCAAAGGTATTGTTTACCAACTGCTCGACCTTTTCACGCGGCAGGGTATTGGGTGTCGTCGGTTCACTGCGCAAATTTGCTAGCAACGCGTCATATTTACCAATAGTTGTGCCACCAGCATTCTGCGGCAGACTGTAGCGCATCAGGATGTCGCGCCCTGCTTCCGCTGCTTGGATAGCTTCAGTCAAACGACCTATTTGTCGGTAAACAACGGCAATATTGTAGAGATATACAGCTTCTTCAGCTACAGTTCCCTTTGAGTGTGCTAGATCAATGATTTTTTGCTGTATGATTATAGTCTTTCCTACATCACCATTTTGAAAATAGATGTAACTCATGTTGTTAAGAGTCGTGGCTTCCCCAGATATGTCACCTACTGCTCGCCTCAATGGTAATGACTGTTCATAGTAGTTCAGAGCCTTTTGGTGCTCTCCTAATTCAGAACAGATTGCACCCATATTGTTAAGTGTGGCCGCCTCACCACGGCGGTCACATATACTTTTTTGCAATGGTAAGGCACGTTCATAGTAGTATAATGCCTTGTGATAATCGCAAAGTCCTGACCATGCTCCACCAATGCAATTAAGAGTAGAAGCTATACCAATTTGGTTTCCCGTTTTCCGATGTATTGGCAACGCCGCTTCGTAGGAATCCAGAGCCTTGCGATATTCACCCAAATTAGCCCAAGCTAACCCAATATTTGTGAGCGTCGTTGCTTCACCATCACGATCAACTTCCACCCTAAATAGATTTAAAGCTTGATCGTAGAAGTTTAGTGCATCACGATATTCACCCAAATCAACTCGTGTCCTCCCAATATTATTAAGAGCGGAAGCTTCGCTGCTACGATTACCTACGACCCGAAACAGTGTTAAGGCTTGACCGTAATAGTCCAGAGCTTTCTGCTGTTCGCCTAGATCAGCCCAAGCTGCGCCGATATTGTTAAAAAGAGTAGCTGATTTAAATTGTTCATTTTGAGATTGATAAACTTGCAAACCCATTTCCAGCCAATCCATACCGCGAAGCACATTTCCATTTGTGGTCTGTAAAATTTGTTTGCGGTTATTGACATAGTGCATTGCATACCACACGAAATCCCCACAGCGCTGTATCAGCACTTCATTGGGATTTTCAGCAGTCTGCCACAATCTTACTAGTTGCGCGCCGACGAAATCGACATGCGGCAGCAGCGGGTCAAGCTGCCCCCAGTCTTGAGGTGGTAAACGCCAAAATTGCTCGGCCTGTTCAATCACGTAGTCGGCGTAGCGGTTGAAGGTCGCTTGGGTTTCGTTCTCCGCATCCAGCAGGGCGTGGGCATAGGCACGAAGCAGACCATGTTGGTTATAACGATTGCCGCGGACTCGCTGAATCAGCCCCACCCGAACGAGATGCGTTAACGCATCAAGCGTATCATCGGCATCTTCATCACCCCAAATGCTACCGGCTGCTGCTTCATCAAAGGTGCCTTCCAGTACAAAAATACCCACTGCCCGAAAGCGTCGTTTAATATCATCGGTCAGATCGTCGTAACTGAGGAAAAGACATTTTTCCAGATTTAAATTCTTATCGTCTTCATCGAGCTTAAGCGTCTTAAAGACTTTGCCTTCCTGCAAGCGTTTCAGCAAGCGTGGCGCGTAATCCATTCCACTCTCATGCAATTGGGCTGCGGCCAGACTCACGGCCAGGGTATGCCTGCCAACTATCTGCACAATGGCGACACATTCCGCAGGCAGCGAACCCGGCTCGATCTGTAAACGCTCGGCAATCAGCGTCAGTGCTTCAGTTTCAGTCAGGACATCCAGCTGTATTCCCTGTGCATCCAGCTTGGTGGTGATGCCGCTTTGCCGCGTCGTGATTAACAGTCGACAGCCACTATCGACCACCCTAAAAGCTTCCGCGTGCTGATGATTCCACACATCATCCAGCACGATTAAAACGCGTTTGCCACTCAGAACAGCGCCTAGGCGGCTTCTGGCACGGGCTAAATCGGGATATTCCTGACGCGAATCCCCAAAAGCCACGCCAATGTCGCCCATACGGGTAAGCACATCAGCGCTTTTACCCATTTCCAGCCAGAAAAGCCCATCAGGAAAGGCACGGCGCACATCACAGGTTCGTGAAAGCGCCGCGACGAGCGTCGTTTTTCCAATGCCACCCATGCCATACAAGGTCATGGTTTGCTGACGGGCAGACACAACAAGCGGCTTCTCAGTATCAATGAGCAATTGTGTGTGGACTTCGTCCATAGCTTCACGCTCAATGTAGGAGGGTGGCAGGGTTGGTACACCATACAGTGTGCTTAAAGGAGCATCCGGCTCACCCAGGACACGTTTTAACTCTGTCAGAGCCGAATCATAATTTTCATCAAGGCAAAAGTCTGGCGCATGATAATTTTTTATTTCTGCTGGAAGGCTATCATAGGTACCATTTCTTAAAATTGGCACCACCGGGATACAGCGCTGAAGGGCAAACTCCCACTCGGCGCGGACATAATCGGATTCAAGCGCGTCTTCACCCACAACCAATATCAATAAGCGGCAAGGCGTAATGGCATCCTGAATTTCCTGCAAGAATGTCAGCGCACGGGAGGGCATATTTTCACGATCCCACCAGACATCATAGCCTTGCGCACTCAAGTCATTGTAGAGACGGCGCATAAAAGATTTAGCAGGATCGCGATAGTCGGCAGAATCATCATGACGTCCGTAAGACAGAAAAATCTGGTTTTTGCGCTGGGGTGGACGTTCTACTTCGCGGCCACCGAAATACACGTCGCCGTGAAAAATCTGTGAGCTGTTTATATTGACATTATCGCCTGTGAGATTTCCGCCGATGTCGGTTGTCATCATTTATCCCGTTCACTACGCCGTTACAGACTGCACTACAGTATAGACTAATAGCAGGCGGCCTGCTGCGGAGCCTCAGTTTTGAGGGGGAGTGGAATCAAAAACACCCCGCCATGCTGACGAGGTATTTGGATGGGCATTTTAGCCGGTCGCGCCTTTGACGCTCCACACCGAGCCGGTGGTGTAGGTGTTACGCTCCGACGTGAGGAATTCGATCACTTCCGCCACTTCTTCCGCGTCGGAATAACGGCCAATCGGCACACCGGGGTTATCCAGATGTTCCTGCGTAAAGCGCGGGATAATCATCTCCGTCAGGGCGCGTCCCGGCTCCACGCCGTTGACAAATACGCCCTGGCTGGGATAAGCATTCCCCAGCGCATTCACCAGCGAAAAGACCGCGCCTTTCGACGTGCCATAGGGGACGACATGCGTCGCGCCGTTACGTGCGCCAGAGGTGATATTCACGCAGCGCCCCCATCCCGCCTTGAGCATGTGCGGGATGGCAGCCTGATGCGCATGAAAAACGCCGTAGACGTTAATTTTTATCACGCGGTCAAACATCTCGGCGGTTTGTTCCAGAAACGGAATCTCCTTGCCCAGAATCCCGGCGCAGCACACCAGAATATCGAGGCGGCCAAAAGTCTCCACTGTCTGCGCGACCAGCGCCTGCACCGCTGCCTGATCGGTCACGTCGGTATGGATGTAAAGGGCTTTCTGTCCGAGCGCTTCAATATCCGCGACAGTCTGCGCCCCGGCCTCATCAATCACATCCGCCACGACAATATCGCGGCCTTCCTCAGCAATGCGCAGAGCGGCTGCTCGACCAATCCCGCGTGCGCCGCCGGTCACAATGGCGACCCGTCTTTCTTTGGGTGCTGCAAAACGTAAATTCGGCATAATTTTATCCTTTATGGCGCTCATCCCTGAACGCACAAATTTAATATGATTTATTAAAAACTGTACGGACATGGCAGTGTGTCAGCCTCCCTGTGGGATGCCATGTCCGTACTCATTTGTTCATGTCTTTAACTTAATCCGCCAATACGGGGATGCCCAATTCCTGCGCCGTCTGATGGAAAAAGGCGCTGACCTGTGGCAGTTGCTCGGTCGTGTTGCCTTCAGCGATCACCGGATGATCGGGCGACAGCGCTTCAATGCGTCGGAAGGCGGTCTTAAAGTCCATGTTGCCGGTGCCGACGCAGCCATCCTGAAGATGCAGCGCCAGCTTATTTTCAATCCAGATGTCTTTGGCGTGACAACTGACAATATGCTCACCCAGCACATCAAAATGGTGATTGACCGCCGCGCCGGTATCGAATACTTCCCTGCGCGTGATCCAGTTGGCGGTGTCATAATCGGAGCGCACCCAGGCCGAGCCGACTTCATCCAGCACGTCACAGGTGACCTCAGCCGATTCGAGCGTGACCAGTTGATGACCTTCCAGACTGAGAAATACCCCGGATTCTTCCGCCGCAGATGCACACTCTTTCAGGCTTTTGACCAGTTGGCGCTGGGCTTCAGCCGTCCAGTTATAGGGATGTGGAAACCACGGGCCATCGGGATTCATCGAGCCGGGGCCGGTATCAATTCCACGCGCACCCAGCCAACCGGCCAGTCGCAGTGCCGCCCGTACCGTGCTGACGCTCTCCGCGCGTTGGCTCTCATCGGGCGTGACCAGATTTTGCCAGTAGCCCGTCACCTGAAACAGCCGCAGACCTTCACCCGCCAGCAGATCGCGCACCCGCTGGGCTTCCGCCTGAGTCGTGGTGTGCGGATCGTTGGCACGGAAGCGCGTAAAAATGCCGCTAAAACCGAGATCACGCACCCGCTGGCACATCTCCGGCGAGAGGTCGTTCATATCATCGGGTAGAAAACAGCCACACATTCCAAAACGCACGTTATTTTATCCTTTGTTGGATATCGAAAATTTCAGGGACGTGATTAAGTATGCTGCACATGGACAGCCTTGCCGGTTGCGACCGATTCGTAAATCGCCTCGACGACCGCCATTGTGTTGAGATTATCCCGGCCTGATGACAGCGGTTCCTCTCCATTACCAACGCACTCCAGAAAATGGCGCACTTCGTTGCGGAAGGTCAGTGCATAATCGGCACTCGGCAGGTTGAGACTGGTCAGGCCATCACTGTATTCCGGCACGGCGGTGCTGTAAAGATGCCAGCCCATCACATTCTGAATCAAGCCCTGATCGCCATACAGAATGGTCAGTTCACCGGTTGCAGTGGGGATCGGGGCTTTGTGCGCGGCGAAGGTAAAGAACGCTTCACCTAATGCGCCGCTTTCAAATTCCAGCGAGGCGGTCAGCACATCATCACAGTCCATTTCCGGATTGAGGCCTGAGATGGACTGGAACGCCGCCACCCGGCGGATTTCCCCCAGAAAGTAACGCATCAGATCCAGCTTGTGAATCGCGGTCGTGCGGGTCACGCCACCGCCGGAACGGGCTTTATGAAACAGCCAGTGTCCCGGTGGATAGATTTTGCTCAACCACTGATTGCCATCGATTCGTGCGGCGAATACTTTGCCAATCACGCCGGAGTCGAGCAGTTCTTTAACGCGCGTGTGCTCCGGCAGATAGCGCTGATTCTGAGCGATCATATAAGTGATGCCTGCCGCATCGGTTGCCGCGACCATCTCCTGCGCCTGCGCCAGATTCAGCGCCATTGGTTTTTCCAGCAGGATATGTTTTCCGGCACGGGCAGCGGCCAGCACCTGCGGCAAATGCAGATCATGCGGTGTGCAGATCGACACCGCGTCTACGTCATCACTGGCGATAACATCCTGCCAGTGGGTGGTCACCCGCGCATGATCGCCGGCCAGTTTCTGTGCGACTTCCTCACGGTCATCGCAATAGATCACTATTTCGGCCAGATCACTGGCAGCCTGATAACCTGTCGCATGATGCTGCCCCATCAAGCCACAGCCGATAAGCCCAACCCGTATCAAGGTTTATCTCCTTCCGGCAAACCGGATCAAAAGTGACAGCGCACGGTTACGGCACTGGTATTATGTTGAATTTTAATGAGTGCGATTCGTTGATCGTTAAGTAACTTTAGTTTGGCAGGGATGCAGCACTGGGCTGCGTCCCTACCGATATACTCCAGAATCAGGCTTTGACCGCACCGCTGGTAATGCCGCGGATGTAGTAACGCATCCCGAACATGAACAAGGCCAGCAGCGGAATGGTAGCAACAGTATAAGCGGCCATGCGTGGGCCCCAGTCCGTGATGCCATATTCCGATGTGAACTGCGTCAGACCAACCGAGACGACCTGCATACTGGAATTGGTAATCGTCAGTAACGGCCAGATAAAGTCGTTATAGGTGCTGACCAGATGCATAATGGCGACGGTGACGATGATCGGCCACGACAACGGCACAGCGATGCGATAGTAAAGCTGAAATTCGGTCGCCCCGTCAATTTTGCCGGAGTCGAACAATTCCTGCGGCAGATTTGCAAAAAAGCTGCGACACAACAATATGCCAAACACCTGTCCACCGGCTGTCCACGGTAAGATCAGCGCCCAGGGCGTGTTGATCAGCCCTAACTGCTGCACCAGCACAAACGATGGGATGAGCGTCAGCACGCCGGGGATCATCAGCAGGGCCAGCACCGCCAGATAAATGCCTTCCTTAAAAGGGAAGCGGTGACGGGCAAACACGTAGCCCGAAAGAGAGGCCAGAAAAACCACCCCGACCACGGATATGCTGGAATAGATGAGCGAGTTGGTGATGTAACTCACCATCGCCTGATAACCCGAAGGGTAGTTCTCCCAGCGGATGGGGTTGGGCATGCCCCAGAAGCGCCCGTAAATCTGCCCATTATCCTTCAGCGACAGGAACAGCATCAGGATAATCGGCACCAGGGTCAAAAACAGCAGCACAAACAGGCTGAGTAAAATCAGGAATTGATAGAAGCCCTGCCGACGACGTGCATCGCGTTCGGAAGCCTGCCCATCCTGTGAAAAAACTTTTGTCTGTGTAGTCGATGCCATAACATTAAGCCTCATACTCGGTTTGCGAACGAACATACCGCATGTTGATGATTGTCCCGCCGAGGATAATCAGGAACAGGAATGTCCCCATGGCCGATGCCAGACCGAAATTGGTAAAGCGAGTCGCGTTGTAATACAACTCCAGCGCGGGGGTATAGGTCACATTCCCCGGCCCACCCGCTGTGGTCAGGAAGATAAGCTGGAACTCCTGAATACTGCCGATAAATCCCAGAATCAGCAGCAGCTTGATCTGGCTCATAATCATGGGGATATCAATCTGCCAGAAACGATCCCACCACGTGGCACCGTCGACGCGCGCGGCATCGAATAATTCCGATGGAATAGCGATCAGGCCACCATAGAAGATCAGTAACGCCAGCGGACTGATCCACGGCAGGCCGATGGCGATGATCGAGGCCATCGCCGTGCTGCGATCGCCTAACCAGGTGCGCGTCAGCTCATCCAGGCCAAAACTGCGCAGAGTCGCATTCAGCAGACCGATATTGGGGTCATAAATATTGACCCACAGCAGAATGCCGACCACGCTGGGTACGACCAGTGGCACGATAAACAGGGTGCGGATAGCGTACTGTAGAGGCCCATTGCGGATGTGAAAAATCAGCTCGGCCACCAGCAAGGGAACCGATAGTTTCAGAAAGGCCGCCACGACCAGCAGCACGGCATTTTTCATGCCCACCCAGAAATACTGACTTTCCAGCATATCCTGGAATTGACCCAGCCCGACCCATTTGGTCGATACACCGGGTTGCCACTCGGTAAAGGAATGATACAGGCCGGAAGCCGCCGGATAGTAATTGAAAATCAACAGCAGAATAATCGTCGGGGCGATCAGCATATAGGATATGCGGCTGCGCCACATCGCAGTCAGTGTTTTGCGCACCGGTTTAGAGGTGACTGTCCAGAAACGCATCCCAGCAGCGGTGCGCTGCACCCAGATATAACCCAAGCCCAGCACAATCAGGGTGACTACCGGTATGGCAATCAGGATGTTGCGCCGTACTATCTGAGCCGCCGCGAAAACGGCTGCCGCGCTGGCGGTGGTGGTTGCACGGGCGATGCCATCACGCGTGCCCAACAGCCAGGTTTCGCCATCTCCAGACAGCGCGACACTGGCGACCGGCGAATCGATATTCACCGATTGCAGCGAACTGCCATCGGCGGCATCCAGCAGATAAATATCACCGTTGAGCGTACCCACCAGAATGCGCGATGCAGCGCTATCAATATCGACATTGAGGCAGTTGCTGCGATCACGGGAGTTACAGTTAATTCGCTGTTGCAGATCGGTCTGCCACAGGATTTCGCCGTTTGCACCGTTAATCAGTGAGACAGTGCCATCCAGCGTACCAGCGACGATTTTGCCACCGTTGCCATTGACTGCGATGCTGGTGACATCATCCGCCAGTTGGGAGCGCCACAGACGATCTCCGTCCGGGCTGAACAGTGTAATCTGCGAATCGCGGGTGCCGACCAGCGGACGAATCGTATCCCCGCCGTAAATCGCGACACTATCCGCAGTATTTTCCAGCGTGTAAGTCCACTCTGGCTCACCCGTCTCGCCATTCAGGAAATAAAGCTGCCGTCCGTCATCGACAGCGGCAATGCGTGACCCATCCCGTGAGACAGCGACATCCAGAAGGATACGCGGCACCGTGTATTCCCATAAAAGCTCACCCTGAGAATCAAGGTAATAGACATGGCGGTCTTCACTGGCGACGGCTGTCCGCTGGCCATCCGCAGAGGTGGATACCCCCCAGACTGTTCCCGTAGGGGCGAATTCCCACAGCAACCCACCCTGACGATCATAGGCGGCCACGCGGTTATTACGACTGCCGACAATCTGGACACTGCCGTCAGCAGACAGCGCTGTGCTGTAGACCACATCGCCAATTCCGGATTCCCAACTGCCATCCTGGGCAACCAGCATCAGACTCGTCTGAAGCAGCAGCATAAGCAAAACGCTGACGAGAAGCCATTTTATGCTGGACTGAAATTTTTTCTGCAAGGCAGAACCTCCTTTCAAGGCGTGTAGAGCAATCCGGGCAGCTTGGTGCCTGCCCGGATTGTATTAATCGAAATCCCTACTTGCCCTGATTAGAAGTTCTCAGGCCGTTTGCTGGGGTCTTCCAGATCAGCAGGAGTCAGATTCTGATGATCGAGAATGTCCTCAAAGTTGTTCATTAACGATTGTTCATAGGCATCCAGGAATTCATCAAGGCTGATTTCATCCAGGAAGTATTGATGTGCCAGGTCAACCCACTCACGCACAGACGGTTGATAGTCTGCCACACCGCGGGAACGATAGGTGCCTGCTGTATCTTTTTCGGTATTGCCGATCAAACGCAGACCATCGAAACGGGCTGCAATTTCCGGCGGCAGGACCACATCATTCAATGCCAGCGGGCCATTGATGCCGCCATTCGCATTGTTCGGGCTGAGTTTATTTTCCAGATAGAGGCCTGCGCCTTCCGGGCTGGTGACAAACATCAGGAAATCGACTTCGAGGTCGTTCTGTGCCTGATCCTTCTTGGGGATGCTCCAGAAGCCGATATTGACCTCAATCGTGCGAGCAGGGGCATCCACTTCACCGTCTTCCATGGTGGGGTTGTTGAAGGTGCCAAGCTCGAATACGGAAGCCGCCAGATCATTGGCTGATGGCGTGGGGGTCGGGGCTTCTTCTTCGGTGGTGCCGTAGTTATAAGTACCTTCGGCAAGGCTGCGGATGTCTTTCTCGAATGTGCTGAGGAGCCACGCACCATCCAGACGAATTGCGGCCTGACCCGTCAGGAACAGCGGGTAAGCGTCACTCGTGCCGATCCAGCCGGGTGGGGTACAGCGGTCGCTGAATTCCTTGAAGTTGGTGTACATCTCGCGCCATGCTTCACCATTCACAGTCTGTACGCCGTCGCGCAGGGCGATCATTTTACGTACCGGGTTAAAGGTGATGTTGGTGCGATCATCATTGGTGGGGTCGGTGGGGTCGTATACCCATTCGTCATCAATACCTTCGCGGAAGCAGTAATCGCCTGCCTGGCATTGTACGAGTTCAGCTTCATCACGGGTGAATTGGTCGGCATACATACGGGCCAGCCAGCCCACTTTTTGCTCCCAGAAGGAGCGGAAATCGCCTTCGATGGCTACCGGAATATAACCTGCTTCGGTCAGCGCATCACACCAACCCATGAATTGATCCCATGTGGGTTGGTTGCGTTCGGTATCGGCCAGCGCGGTTGCTTCTTCCAGAATACCGGCATCAGAAAAGGCCTGTTTGTTGTAGAACCACAGCACCTGAACCGTCTCGGTATTGAGAAGGAACATTTCACCCGTTAATGGGTCACGCATATTGGACAGTGCGGTTGGGAAGAAATCTTCCCCCCAGGGGCGATTGCTATAGGGGCTTTCGCGTTCCAGATAAGCGCTTAAGTCCAGGAATACTTTGTCATTCACCAGATCAGCGACGACATTACCGTTGACCAGTGAGAAAGTCGGGTCACCTGCGGCAAACTGCGTACGGATAAATTCCTGATAACCTTCACTGGGCTTCAGTTCTACCGTGCAGTTGACATTGGGGTGCATTTCGACATAGGCATCACACAGTGCTTGCCATGTCTGGTTGTCCAGACCCTGGAAGCTGATGACGATATCACCAGAGAGATCGGCCATATCGCCTTCGTCCTGTGCCTCGATTTCGACAACATCGTCGTCACCGCCAGTATCGTCCTGAGCGAAGGCCACCAAACCGAAGGAAGCGACCAATAGCGAAAGTAAAAACAGAGTGAAAAGCAATTTTAGAGATTTGCTAAACATGAATATCTTCCTTGATTGTTATTTTACGAAAATGATTTAAGTTTGGGAGCGCTGAATGTGCGGTGTTTTTGACCTCCTTTTTGCAGGTTTACACGTGTAAGTAAATATATAGCACAAATTAGGACTTTGCGTCAAATATTCGTTGAATGTGTACAAGGGGATTTTGCTAACGCTGCGAGATTTGTGCTTCCAGCGCCGCCGCCGTCTGATCAATCATTGTCTGAAAATCGAACTTTTCCAGACCAGCAGCGCTGCTGGCGGCCAGAGTAGCGCGTTTGCCGGGTTGGAAGGCTTCGATCAATGTGGCGGTCAGCGCGTCGACATCAATATACGGCACGAGGAAACCATTGATACCCGGCTTCACCACTTCGGGGTTGCCGCCTTTATCACTGGCAATCACCGGTGTACCCGCCCGCAGGCTTTCCAGAAGCGAATGCGATAAGCCTTCGTAGCCTGAATACAGCGCGAAATAATCCGCCGCCTGCATGTAGACAGCCAGCTTTTCGCGCGGGACATATCCCAGAAATGCGACACGATCCGCAACTTTGAGCTGGTCGACCTGCTGCTGGAGCTTCGCGGACTCTGGCCCATCCCCGGCAACCAGCAGATGCACATCCGGCACATGACTCAAAGCCTGAATAAGATGGTCAACACCTTTCCAGGGATTTAACCGGGCGGCGGTCAGCAGCAGGGGCTGGTCGCTGAGGCCGAGTTGAGCACGGGCAGCGGCCTGTGTAAGCTTCGACAATTGCGCATGAGGTGGCAGTGCGTTGTAAATCACCTGAATGCGGTCAGCGTCAATACCCCAACCCATGACCATCTGTTTGAGATACTGGCTGGGGACAATGATGTAATCCATGCTGCGGGCTTCTCTGGCGCGGATGGCCTGCTGCAAAGCGACAATGCCGCCATAGCTTTTATGCTGGAAAACGTCAATATCTTCGGTTGGGGCAATCCAGTTTTTGCGGATAGCGCGTTCCCACGCCTGATCACCGACAATTTTGAGGACATGCGGCGCACGTCCAACGGGTAACAGCGGCAAGCCGAGTGTATGTATATAGATGAGATCTGCCGTGCGCGAGCCTGCATAAGCGGTACGGGCATAATTTGCCAAACGTAGCGGCAGCGCACGACGCGGAATGCGTTTTACAGGATAGGGATAGTTCGTGGATTTTTGAGGATCGGCGCCATAGGTGATGACTTCCACCTGCCAACCACGGGCTTGCAGGTAGGGTAAAAGCTCATACAGATAAGTCGCTGGCCCGCCTGACTCCGGGTGAAAAATGCCGGTTGTGACCAGCAGATTCCGCTCATTGGACATTGGCTTCATCAACCATCTGACGGGCTGCACTCAATGAAGCGACCATGCGGATGGGATAGCCAAAACCACCAGGCTTTTTGGAATAAATAACCATGACATTCCGCAGAAAAGGGTTGGCGACCACAATAATCAGTTCTTTAATTTTGGGGTTACGATATTGATTGAAGCGCGGCAAATTAAGTTCTATACCACCTGGAATCCAGAAATCAGTATTAAAGTCCACTACTAAACTTACTTCCCTGGAGATATCCGCAACCATGTTGCGAATTGGGGGACGGCAGTTTTCCACATCGCGCCACCCCCAATTGCCGATGAATGTTAAATGTAAGGCTGTTTGGGTGTTATCCAACCATTCTAATTCGTAAGCCATTCTGGAACCTCCGCGTTTGCCTGGGGGTAATCGATTGCCCATACAGCTATATGTATACGCCGCCTCCATTTTTGAACGGGATTACAGACACTCGCGCATCATGGATGTTCGGTATGAAGCTCGACTAACTCCAAAGCTCGGTCATAGGATTTGGCAATATCAAAGGAACAGCGACCCTTACTTTGTGCATAGAAGTGGGCAAGCGTACGAAACAGGTCGCTTTTAAGCACAAAAATCAGCACGCCGACATTGGGATGAGATGCATCCTGAAGATCCAACCGGGCCAGATTACGGTAGGCATTCGGCGGCATCCAGCTTTCATTGTTCCATTCGACGACCACCGCAACCGGCGCAAGAAGCTCATCCAACATACGATTCACCTGAATGCGTGACTGATTGACATCTTCCCACTGCCATTGTCCCACATAAGTGAGGTGTAAAACCCTTGTGGTTGTGCCTTCCCAGCGCGTCTCGAAGCCCATATTTCCCCCCAATGCTTTTATTCCACCGCATTATTACATATACGGTAGCTGAAAATTACGCAACGGGAGGTTTGAAAATGGTATGGCTTCGTTATATCCAGTCTTTATACGTTAAAGCGGATATGGACAATATCGCCATCCTTGACGACGTACTCCTTACCTTCCAGGCGGAATTTACCAGTGGCTTTTAAGGCCGCTTCGCTGCCGCCGGTAATCAGGTCTTCATAGGCCATCACCTCAGCACGGATAAAACCTTTTTGCAGATCACTGTGAATCGCGCCAGCGGCTTCAGGTGCAGTCGCGCCAATGCCCACACTCCAGGCACGGACTTCATCCTCACCGACGGTAAAGAAGGATTGGATCGCCATCAACTGATACGACAGGCGAATGACACGCTCGGAACTCAGTTCAGTGATGCCATATTCTTCCATGAACATCTGGGCATCTTCGGTATCAAGCTGGGCGATTTCCGCTTCGATCTTGCCCTGAAGCGCGACGACATCACTCTCCAGATGCTCATAGGTGATGAGGCTGGCCGGGTCCTGCATTTCTTCGCCCATATTGAGCACGACCAGAGTCGGCTTGAGTGTCAGGAAACCGTAACCACGAATGCCTTTGAGCTGATCGGCTGTGATATCGTCCAGATCGCGCAGGGGTTTCTCATTTTCCAACTGCGTCTGGAAGTGCTGCAGCAGCTCGATTTCGTCCGGCACGGATTTGTCGGTGTTTTTGCCTTTGATGCGCAGCTCGTTCTGAAGTTTTTCCAGACGCGTTTCAACCGCGACCAGATCGGTGAGAATCAGCTCGGTGTCGATGGTTTCCAGATCACGCGCCGGGTCGATGGTGATTTCGGGATGGGGGACGGTTTCATCCTCGAACACGCGCACGACATGGACGTAGCCATCCAGTTGAGACAGCTCGTTACGGAGCTGACCCTTCAGGCCACCTTCGGCCATGCCTTTATCGAGGCCGCCAATATCGACATAAGTCACCTGCGTATAAGTCGTCTTTTTGGGCTTATACATGGCTTTGAGTTTTTCGACACGCGGGTCAGGGACGCTGACCACAGCGGTGTGGACTTCGAAACGTCCGCCGGACACTGCGCCGGTTTCCAGGTTGCTGCCAGTCAGCGAGTTGAAGATGGTTGTTTTACCGCTGTTGGGCAGTCCAATAATGCCTAATTTCATGAATATTCACCTATGGTGGTTGTTGCCGGGAATACCCACAGTATAAACAAAAAAGTGACTGCCGCGTAGGTGAAATAGCCGGATTACGCACCGGCAGGTCTGTTTATGAGATTAATGTGGCTACAAACGGGAATTCAGATGCGTCGCAGTCGTGAGATGAGGCGTTGAATCACACTGCGGTCGGCACGGGCGCGACGTTGTTCTTCGGCCATTTCCTGCAGGCGGGTGATTTCTGTAATGAGCGCGAAACGATGAACGGTTTCGCCATTGACGTAATACCACGGGCCGCCCACATGACGAACCGTGGGGGGCGTACCGTTGACCTCAGTGTAAATGCGCTCATAACTTTCGGCAATAATCTGGGGGGTTAGCGTTAAGTCTTTATCACCCATAGGGCGTGTCTCGAAATCCGCTGATAATTGCATGGATGCTACCTTGCGACACTCGTTTTAACGAGAATGTGCTTTGTGCTATTGTTAACAATCTCTCTACTCTAGCATAAAAGATGCTGGCTGATAGTGAAATTTTACTCAGAATTCAAACATTTGTGCCAAATTTCAAGGTTCTAACCGAAGGCAAATTTCAGCGTAGGTTCAGCATCAGATTGTAACCCAGTAGCAGTCAAGCGGCGTAAGGTCGACAGTTATAAACTGTAGTTAATCAATCACACTTTGAAGGATAGCGAAAGCAGCGTCATAGGCTCTGGATGCAGAGATATGGCAGATTGGCATCAGACGATGCGGCGGCTTTTGCGTCCCTGTTTAACATTTTTCACAGTCAGATTGCGCATCCAGCATCCCTCATTTGTGGGGGCGAAGGTGTAGATAAGTATCTATACAGCGCATTTGACTCAATGTACCTAAGGGGAAGAAATCATGAAGCGTCAATTATCAGTTTTACTATTACTCTCGATCCTGCTCACGGCTTTTGTGGGCAGCACCCAGGCCAGCCCGGCGGCGCAATACTGCGGCCAGCCAACCCGGCTGTATGCAGGCGGTGGCGGACGAGTGACTTTGTATCCAAACCTGCCGAATAACCTGCGCACTCAGCCGGTTTATTATGGTCAGATCATCGGCCAGATTCCAGCAGGCGGGACATTCGCTGTTGTCGGCGGGCCACAGTGTGCCAATGGCGCAAACTGGTGGCAGGTGCTGTATAACGGCATTACTGGCTGGACGGTTGAAGGGGATGGCGGTAACACTTACTATCTGGAACCGGCGGGGATTGTACCTTTCCCGACAGCGACCCCCCAGCCTTCACCGGTCTGCGTCCTGCCCAATCGTCTGACGATTAACGGTTATGGCCGGGTCACACCCGGTGTGCCGAATGTGGTACGCAACGCTCCCGGCACCAACAGCACCGGCTCCAACAGCCAGGTCATCGGTCAGATTCCCGGTGGTGGCGTGTTCTCGGTGCAGGGTGGGCCGGAGTGTGGCAGTGATGGCCGCTGGTGGTGGTACGTCAATTACAACGGCCTGATCGGCTGGACAGCCGAAGGTGAAGGTTACGGCACCTACTGGGTGGAGCCGTGGTACAGTGGCCCGGTGGGCTGCCCCGGTGCGCTGCCCTCTCGCCTGACTACGGGTTCGTATGGCCGGGTGATGTATTATCCTTACCTGCCGAATCGCATCCGCAGCGCCGCGACCTATAGCGGCTATACGCTGGGTTACATCCCACCGGGTGGCACGTTCTATATTGTCAGTGGGCCAAACTGTGCGGACAATACCGCATGGTGGCAGGTGAGTTATAACGGTGTGACCGGCTGGACGGCTGAAGGTGGTAATGGCACCTATTGGCTGGAGCCGATGTAATCACTGAGCTTTTTCTGAGTCACATGCGCCCCTGTTTCAACCTGAAACGGGGGCTTTTTAGTCCAGATGGGTCGTCTCTAACCCGTACCCCAACCACATTCTAATCAAAGCCGAACGACCCTGTAATAGAAATTATGTTCGCATCCGTGTTAAGATGGAAGCCTGTTTGGAATTTGTAATATGTGAGGCATGATGGCTAACTGGAGCGATGAACTGGCACAGGAGGTGTATGATTTTATATGCCAGTACATAGAAGACCACGGTTACGCCCCCAGCATCCGCGACATTTCCAAAGGTTGTAATATGAGCCGCACCAATGTGATTCGCTATCTGGACAAGCTGGAGGCACAGAGCCGGATTAAACGGGCTTTCGGCGTGTCACGGGGAATTTCTGTGCTGGATGATAAGGGCTGATTCAGACTGTGTATTGATTATATTTCAAGCCGGTGTCTGAGAAGCACGTTAAAGAGAAATGATTATGGCAGAGACACATCTGCGTTATCCCTGCCACAAATTCTGTTTTGAACAGATGCTTATTTCTTAGGACGCAGGTGGGTTACCACAATTGGCATTCACCACCACACGCTCTCCATCCTCATTGGTTTCGAAGTCCACAAACCAGGTTCCACCACAGTTCGAGCGCAGCACCTTTGACCACCAGTCCACATCATCAGCGACCGGATCATCTCCACCACTATCGCTTAGAAAATCAACGGCACCTTCTGGCGGGACTTCACGTCCCGGTTCTTTCCAACCGAGCGGACAGCCGTGGTTTGTTACCAGCCCAAATTCATATGGGCAATGATCATGGCGATATGGCACGCCATCACCATCAGCGTCCAGACCGGCAGAAGCCAGAGCACTGGGAACGCCAACCACTAACAACAGCAGAAGCGCAAAAAGGGAAAATGTTACTTTCATGATCGATCTCCTTATTGAGCCGATTGGCCTGATGACCGAGATCGGCTGGATAATTACACTGATTTCAAGCTTAAGGATATAGGGCTTAAAAACCGCCTAAAAGAAGCTTATTCCACTCAAGCACCGGGTTTTTTTACAGCTTTTTAACCTTTTCTGTCCCGAAAATAAAAAAGGGACAAATGACCGGACATTTGTCCACCCTGAAACAGAAAATTTGTTCTATTCTGAAACTGTAGCCGATACCACACCCACCAGCGCGGACACCGAAACCATCCTTTGAATCGGGGTGTGCCGTTAATGCAGCCGGAGGGTGAGTCTGATGGTGTGGGTAACGGTTGCGCGTGTGACACACTGACAGGGTGCACAGATCTTTTGTGCACCCTATCTTCCTTTTCCATATTTATCAGGGAGGCACCATGCGCTACAGCCAGGAAGAAAAAGATGTCGCCTTGAGCATTTTCGATGAACAGGCTGGCGTCTTCAAACAGGCCAGTGTTAAAAGTGGTATTCCGGTGGAATCGCTGCGGCGCTGGGTGAAACAACGACAGATTCAGCAAACCGAAAACGCCATGGCCGCACTCGATCACAATTTAGAGATTCTGCGGGAACGTGCCAACAGGCAGGATGACGGCACTGAAGAAATCCCGCTGGTGATGGTGCGCCAGCAGATGCTGAGCAGTGCGCTGACACTGGCGATATCGCTGCGGGCCGGACTCGAAGAAACGCCATGGAATCATCGCGCCAACGCGCTCAATCAATTAGTGGACAAAATTCTGAAAATGGCGGAACTGCTGCCGGAAAATAGTGGACAGGTGATACGTATTGAATATCTTGATCCCGACGGTTCCATTCATTCGACCCCATACTGGGCAAGAGAAAATTCTGACGCATAAGGCGCGTTTTCAGGTGGTGGCCTGTGGCCGACGTTTCGGCAAGACCGAGATCGGCAAGGTGCTGCTGCTGGAACATGCGCTGCACGGCAAACACTGCTGGTGGCTGGCGCCGACTTATCAGATGGCGAGCCAGGTGTGGCGCGACCTGAAAGCGCTGTGTGCGCCGACGGCCAGTATCCAGATTAATGAAGTGGAACGGCGGATGGATTGGTCAAATGGCGGTATGGTGGCGATTCGCAGTACGCATGCTGCCGATCATCTGCGCGGCGCAGGGCTGGATTACGCCGTATTAGACGAAGCGGCCTTTATGAGCGCCAGCGTCTGGCCGCAGGTGGTGCGTCCGATGCTGCTGGAAAGGCGCGGCGGCGCGCTGTTTCTCAGTACGCCCTATGGTCGCAACTGGTTCTGGGAGTTGTATCAGCTTGGGCTGGATGATTCGCAAACTGACTGGAACGCTTTTCATTTTACGTCTTACGATAATCCGTATATCGTGCCGGAAGAACTGGATGCGATTCAGCAGATCACGCCGGAAGTGGTATGGCGTGAGGAATATCTGGCCGAATTTGTCACTGATTCCGGGCAGGTTTTCCGCGATATTGCGGGGGCAGTCCACGCAAATCGCGACCTTCGGCCTGTCCCGGGACGGCGTTATATCGGCGGGATTGACTGGGGACGCGATAACGACGCGACCGTGATTGTGATTATCGACGCGGAAACGCGCGAGATGGTCGCGCTGGATCGTTTCACGCAGATCAGTTGGGCGCTGCAACGCGGACGACTGGCGGCTTTATGCCAGCAGTGGCAGCCAGCGGTGGTGTGGGCTGAGGCCAACAGCATCGGCTCGGTAAATATTGAAGCGCTGCAAGCCGAGGGTTTACCGGTGCGACCTTTCCAGACGACGGCTAAAAGCAAAGCACCGTTAATTGAAGGGTTGGCGCTGGCGATTGAACGGCGCGAGATCGGCTTGCTGGCGGACGATAC
>JBBSQD010000103.1:0-19454 GCA_038258185.1 Aggregatilineales bacterium
TATCGAGTTTATTTTAACCGGTGGCATGGATATGCTTTTAGGTGAGATCGAAAAAGCCAAAACCGGGCCATTGGAGGAAGGCGAAGAAGCCGAGGAAGACTCGCAGCCCTCAAGCGTGTTTGAAAAACTGGCCGCTGAAGAGCCGCCGATGCCAACTCTGGAAGAGAGCGGCACCGTCGCTGACCTGATGCTAGGCGTGAGTGATACCGGTTTCCGTAATGTGCTGGCGCTGATGCGCGGCGAAGATGTCCGGTTGGACGACGAAAGCGCCGAACCGAATCGCATCCCGATGGATATTGAGGAGGCGTTTTCGAGCTTTTTTGAATCGCAGGTCAACTCGGAACAGGATGCCCCTAGGCGTTCGTCATTGAAAAAGCTGTCACCGCCAGCATCACCACCATCACCCGTATTTGGCGATTTCCGCGATGAATTCAGTGTCGGGTCACCGCAGCAAGGTTCTAAAGAGTCGTCGATTCCGGCGCAGCTTATTTTAGAAACCGCTTTAGATGAAACTTCACCAGTCGAGTCATTCTCGCTGAGCGAGTTGATTAACAGTATCGACCAGCAGTTGGCGGAACATACGCCGGAAGTGCAACCGCTGCCTTCGTGGGATGTGCGTTTTAAGCCACCCAGGAAACAGAGGCCGCAGGATCGATTTATTAAAGAACCGGATTTTCTGCCGGAAGAATTCCCGACCTCAAAACAGGTGCCGACGATTGACGAATCGCAATTGCCGGAAAGTGTGGATGAGCCGACTGTGCGTGGGGAAGCTATCTATGAGGCCGCTGATGAAGCACCGATTGAGCAACCGGCGCGCCCTGTCGAACTGCCGCAGGACTGGGGCGACTGGGCCGTGGCCAATGATGACGAAGGCTATTCGTCCGAACTTGACCCTTACATTGAAGAAATTGATGAGGAAGAATTCGGACAGGCGTATACCCCGCCAGTGCTTGACGAATTCCTGATGGCGGTTGATGAATCGCCCGATGATCAGACCACCCTGCTTGAATACGATTGGGATGATCAGCCGTTGGCGACTGAAGAAGACACCGCCGCGTTTGACTATCAGATCGAATCGCTGGAAATTCTGGATGACGACCCGCAGATTGCCCAGATCGCCCTCAGCTTAACGCAGGTTTCGCTGGAACTGACGGCAGAGGCCACGTTGCTGACGCGCCTGGGGGATATTGTCGCGGTGGAAGGTCAGTTGACGCCGCAGGATATTGCCGAATTGCGTGAGGTCATCGCGCAGGGTGCCATCAACGAGGATGAAGCCCGTATCGGCTTTATCACGCTGAATACCAACGGTAAGAGTTATATGCTTTATTCGCGGCGGACAATCGGGGATTTCATACTGTCGATGGTCTTTGCCGCTGATACGCCCCTGCGCGATATTCGACGTCAGGGCAAGCGCTTGATGGAAGCGCTCGAATCAGTGCCGGAAGTCCCCACGGCGGATATGGCAAGCTCGCAGCAGTTGACCGCCGTGCGCGAAGACTCACGCGTGCTGGAACGATCAGCTGAGGCGACGGTGCTGGCACCTTACGCCTATGTCTGGCTGCTGCGCGACCCCAATAAGGTATTTGCCGCCACGACTGCTCAGGCCATCGGCGCTGGACTGCGTACTCAATTGGGTGAGCAGGGCTGGCAGATTCGTGCGGTGCAGGTGCAGGATGAATACGTCTATCTGCTGGCGGATGTGCCGGGTAACCGATCCGCTTCAGAGATTATCCGTGAATTAAAACGGCGTTCTGGCGAGATCGCGCGGGTGCAGGATGCTAATCTGAACACTGAAACATTGTGGGCGGATAGTTATCTGGTGCTGACCCCCGGGCGTGAGATGGAACCAGACGAGATCAATCAGTTTATTAACTTCGAGCGTATGTTTTAACCGCTCCCCACACATCAGGATTTTTCATGCGTATCCATAAAGAAGGTTTTCCGATTCTGATAGCCGCGGCTATCGTGCTGGCGGTGGTGAATTGGCTTGTTCCCCAACGTGTACAAAATTTTGTGGCGCTGGTTTCCATGGTGGTTTATGGCTTTCTGGTGCAATTCTTCCGTAACCCTGAGCGCGATACACCGGCTATTGACGATGCAGTGATTTCCCCGGCGGATGGCGTGGTGGTGGTGATTGAGCGTGTGCGCGAGGAAGAATTTTTTGGCGAGGAACGCTTAAAAGTCGCCATTTTCATGCGTGTGGTGGATGTGCATGTCAACCGTGTGCCTTTCAGCGGAAAACTGATTCACTACAAGTATCACCCTGGTAAGTATCTGATGGCCTTTCACCCCAAGTCATCCGAACTGAACGAACGTAATACGATGGTGTTTGAACGGGCGGATGGTCAGCAGGTGCTGATGCGGCAGATCGCAGGTATTCTGGCACGGCGCATCTGCTTTTATCTGAAGGTAGGCCAGCAGGTGGAAGCCGGACAGGAACTGGGATTTATCCGTTTTGGATCACGCTGCGATCTGTATCTGCCGCTGGATGCCAAAATTGAGGTTGGCTTACAGCAGGTGGTAAAAGGTGGCGAAACGGTCATCGCCCGAATTTAATCTGTGTGTCGCAAAAAATTAACGTTATAATAAGCCAACCGTAAAGCTACTGGCTTAGTTGTTAAGTTATGCGAATCTCGAAAGTTGTCATCCCCAACGCCATCACTTCGATGGCTATTCTCATCGGTTATGCTGCAATTATGGCCGCCTTAAACGGCGCTTATGTCCTCAGTGCGTGGCTGTTGCTGATGATCGCGCTGCTGGATTCACTGGATGGACGTGTGGCGCGTGCCTTAAACGCCACCAGCGAATTCGGCGCACAATTCGACTCATTAGCCGATGTGCTCAATTTTGGGCTGGCGCTGTCGATTCTGTTTTATACGGCCTTTTTCTCGGAAATGGGAGTAATAGGCATGGTGCTGAGCTTCATGCCGACCTTATTCAGTGCGCTGCGTCTGGCGCGCTTTAACGTCGATAACGAAGATCATTCGTCCAAATCGCCGTATTTCATTGGCATGCCGACGACGCTTTCGGCTATTCTGCTGGCGAGCTTCGTGATTTTCGCGGCCAATATCTGGGCGGGGTATGGCCCACCGGAAATTATTCCGGCCTTGCTGGTGCTGCTGGTGTCTTTTCTGATGGTGAGTGAAGTCCCGTATGCCACCAACGCCACATTGCTGGGTGGCATTCGCAAAAAGAATCACAAAAAAGTGATCGCCACGTTATTTTTGCTGAGTTTACTGGTTCTGCCGGAAAAATCATTTTTCATGTGGGCCATCGCTTTTGTGCTGCTGGGATTCGCCCGCAGCGCGTACTTAACCATTATGGATCGGGAACAGGAAGGATATTAAGTTGAGAAACTTTATTGTAGGTCTGGTCGCAGGTTTGGTGCTGTCCTCGGTGTTGCGTCGGGCAAAGATCGAAGGGGTGACCCAGGAACGTCTGGATCGTTATTATGAGCAGCGGGCGAAGAATTACAACCTGACCGATTACCTGTATCTGGGGCAGTTCCCGCGGGTTGATATGCGCAAGCGCGTGATCGCACTGTCAGGCATGAAAGCGGGCGACACCGTGCTGGATTTTGCCTGTGGAGCCGGGGCGAATTTCCCGTATATCATGGAGAAGATCGGGCCAACGGGTAGGCTCGTCGCCACCGATTACAGCGATCATATGCTGGATGCCGCGCGGACAGTGATTGCCGAGCATGGCTGGGAAAATGTCGAGCTGGTACAGAGTGACGCGGCGCAAATGCACTTTGACCAGCAGTTTGACGTGGTGATGTGTACGCTGGGTCTGGCGGTCATTCCGGGCTGGGAAGAAGCAATGCAGCGCGGCTGGGAACATCTGAAGCAGGGTGGTATGTTCGCCATTGGCGATCTTTCCGAAAGCCGCCGTTGGTACACGCGTCCGCTGTCGTTCCTTAATGATCTGGTCGATACTGCGATTATTGCGGACAGTTCACGCCGTCCGTGGGAAACCATGGCACGGATGGGCGACCGTTATCAGCGTGAGGAAATTTTCCACGGTTACTTCTATGCAGCAGTCGTGCGTAAGCCGGTGGAAGTGGCCGAAACAACCTAGTTGCTTAAACGCAGTATTGCAACCGAAAGCAGGAAACTCATGCTTGAGCAATGCCACTTCCCCGACTTAGCAGAGCCCTTTGCGACTGCACTGCGCGAGGCGGTGAGTTATGTGATTGAACACTATAACCCCATCGGCATTATAGGCGCGGGGAGTGTGATGCGTGGTCAGGGTCATCTGACCAGCGATCTTGATATTTATGTCATCTTCGAGGGTGATTATCGGCAACTGGAGCATAAATTCTTTAACGGTGTGCCGTGCCAATTATTTTGTAACCCCGTGCAGCGCATGGCACGCTACTTTGTTGAGGAACGGGGTCGCTTAAATAATGGCCCTACCACTGCTCACATGCTGGCAAGTGGTATTGTGATTCTGGATCGTGATACACGTATCGGGCAGATACGCGAAGAAGCCAGCGCAGCGTTGCAACTGCCGCCTGCGCCGAATACTGATATGCTTCAGTTGATGCGTTACCATGCTGTTTCCGCACTAGAAAATGCACTGGATGTCAGCAAAACTGACCCCGATATGGCGATGCTGGAGATTTGCAACGCGCTGCCCCGGATGCTGGATTATCATTTTCTTAAGCAGGGGAAATATATCCCGCGCCATAAGGACGTCCTCAAACAGATTCGCCAAAATGATCCCGATTTAGCGCAACTCATTCACGATCTATTCACTGCAGATGCTGAGTCAAGGTATTCTATACTAGAGGAAATCGCTGACAAAACCATCAAAATACGTCGTTTCTTCGAATATGCGTGGCGTGATGAAAATGTGTAAGGTGCAGCCTGCCTCCCATCGCGCATCATTCCGCAGTGGTAAGTAGCTGAAAAACATAAATGATAGATGGCCGTTTTTGGTCGCATAATAGAGACCATGTGACAACCAGAAAGGAAACGGCCTGATGTCGGAACTGACACCACCTGTACCACAATCGCCCGGACGCTGGGCGCGCTGGACGCGTTATTATCAGACTTTCGCGGTCATTTGCCTGAACACCACCATTCTATTGATGGTGGTGCTGGTAGTCATGGGGCTGCTGGTGTCTGGCCCATTGTCTCAACAGGAAAGAATTGATCAGACCAGCGACGATCTGCTGGCGATTGGCGTCAATGCGACTTATTCCAGAGTCATGCGCCATGATGCATCTTATTTTTTAGATACACCGGCTTTTGACCAGCTTGCGCGCGATTTTGACCGTTTTGCCAGCGAAGGCCACTGGCAGGTGCATCCCTGGGCAGGGCTGACGATGCGCCCGTTCAGCAGCGAATACCTGAATATTGACCGCGATGGTTATCGCGTCATGCCGCCACCTGACCCAGCCTATGTGAATAAATTACCTTTCCGCGTGTGGGCTTTTGGCGGCTCGACCTTATTCGGGCAGGCGCTGCCAGATGATTATACGCTGGCAGCCCAATTGCAGGTTGAATTGCAGAGTCGTATGCCGGAGTATCAGGTGCAGGTGCAGAATTTTGGCGTGCCGTGGTATTTTTCCTCGCAGGAAGTGGTGCTGTTTATGGAGCATCTGCGCCGCGCTCCCGCCCCGGATGTGGCCTTCTTTCTGGATGGTCTGAATGATTTTTATGCCATAATCGGGCCGAATCAAACCCCTTTCCCAGCCCGTCTGGCGGCAGTCTGGGAAGCTGAGATTGCCGAGCAGATTGCACCGGAAAGCGAGCCCTGGATCACCTTCAATTATTCCTTTCCACCCTATCGACTGGCCAGCGAATTGGGTCTGGTCGAGGCGAATGCGCCGCGCTTATTCAACCCTGAATATGCTTTAAGCGAGCATCCGTGGCTGAATGATCGCACCGGCTACGGCGTGCAGCAGTACGTCAAAAATCAGGTGATGGGTCAGGCGATAGGGCAAGCATTTAACGTATCGACCTATTTCTTTTTCCAACCCTTACCCAGCCACCAGTCCGACGAAAATTATCTGGCTTTTGCTGAAGCGGTGAAAACCGGCGATAAAGTCGATACATTTTTCGACCTGACCGATGCCTTTGCCGATGTTGATCCTGAATATCAACTGCTGGCTGACCCCACTCATTACAGTGACTATGCAGCCTATATGCTCTCCATGCGGATTGCCGATATTATCCTGGAAAATGAGCCTTTTTGACACACCGTGCCACAGCACGTAACATAGTCTGAAAGGTGGTTAATGACTTTTGCGGAGGTCTGATGGCTCAACAATCGCTTACAGGCAATGCCAAACCGAACTATGACAGCGGTATCTCGCGTCGTGAATTTCTGAATTATTTCTTGGGCGCCAGTGCGCTGACGGTTGCCGCTGGCTCGTGTGGGCTCGTCAGTTGGTACTTAACCCCACAGCGCCGCCTCAATGACCCCGCTGGCGGTTTATTTACGCTGGCCGTGCACGACATCCCCGTGTTCGGCGCAGGCCCGGTGTGGCATCGGGAAGCACGGGCATGGCTGTCGCCAAGCGAGAATGGCCTGCTGGCGCTGCATGGAGACTGTGTGTTTGACCGCTTCCATTATACTTGGAATGCACAAAATGAGCGCTATGAGTGCCCACAGTGTGGCTCGAAATTTCAGATGGATGGCACGTACATTGAAGGGCCTGCGGAGCGTAGTCTTGACCGTTTTCTCATCTCTGTGACGTTAAATGACGGTACAATCGTGCAGTCGGATACAGGCGTGCCGGTAATGCGGGGTGATTTTCAGCAGGTGCTGGTCGATACCCACGCGAAAATACTGGGCAAGCCCGCCGCTTGGGCGATAGACTTTAATTCCTAAACGATTCATTGAACAGGACAGACGATGGATATCCTCCTGGCACATGGTTACTTTCTGTACGAAGATCCGCACGAACTCAAGGTGATGCGACCCTATCCACCGCTGGGGATTCTGTATATCTCATCGTATCTGAAATCCAAGGGTTTCGACGTACAGGTGTTTGACTCCACCTTCAGCAGCATGGAGGCGTTCAAAGCGCTGGTCACGCGCGAGAGGCCGGGTGTGGTCGGCCTGTACACCAACATGATGACCAAGCGTAATGTGCTGGAAATGACCGCGCATTGTCATCAGCATGGCGCGAAAGTCATTCTTGGCGGGCCGGAACCGCGCTATTATGCGCAGCAGTATCTGCAAGCTGGCGCGGACGTGGTGGTCAACGGCGAGGGTGAGATCACGCTGGAAGAATTGATTCCGCACCTGACGAAACACGGCCTGAATGGTCTGGATGCCATCGAGGGTATTCAGTATCTGGCTGATGATGGCGCGGTGATCGAAACGCTGCCACGCATGCAGATTCAGGATCTGAGCGCCAACCCCTGGCCGGATCGTGAGGCGATTGATATTCCGCATTATATGCAGGTGTGGAAAGACAATCACGGCCAAAGCTCAGTGAGCGTGATTCAGGCACGCGGCTGCCCCTATACGTGCAAATGGTGCAGTCACTCGGTTTATGGCAATACGCATCGGCGGCGCACGCCGGAAGATGCCGCTGACGAATTGTTGTGGATCAAGGAACGCTATAACCCTGATCTGATCTGGTACGCTGATGATGTGTTTACCATTAATTTCCGCTGGTTTTTCCAGTATGCCGAGGAACTGAAAAAGCGCGGCGTGCGCATCCCGTTTGAGTGTATCTCACGCGCCGACCGCCTGAACGAGAAAGTGGTTACGACATTGGCGGAGATGGGCTGTTATCGGCTGTGGAACGGCTCCGAAAGTGGCAGTCAGCGTGTGCTGGATGCGATGGATCGCAAGGTGAATGTGCGCGATGTGCAGGAAAAGACGCATCTGCTGCAACAGGCCGGCATCGAAACCGGCATGTTTATTATGCTCGGTTACGAAGGTGAGACTTTGCAGGATCTGGAAGACACTGTTGAACATCTTAAAATTTCCAACCCCGATGTATTCCTGACCACTATCGCTTATCCGATTAAAGGCACGCATTTTTACTCCACGGTGGAAAGTCGCATTCTGGCAGAAAAAGACTGGGAAAACCGCAGCGACCGTGATCTGACCGTGGCCGGACGCTACTCCAAGCGTTTCTACAACTTTGCTACGCGCTGGATGGTCAACGAGGTGGCGCTGAACCGGGCGCAGTTGCAGGGAGATGTGCCACTCAAACGCCGTGCGAAGTTGTACGCCAATGCGAAAATCGGACGGTTGGGCATGGAACTGACCAGGGGACAGACTGAGACGCAGGGGCGACCGGTCTATGAACCCGTCTCCATCGTTTGACGTTCTCGCGCCGACCTATGACGCTGATTTTACCGAGTCGCCGATTGCGCGTTATCTGCGTGGGCGTGTCCACAAACGGCTGACAAAACACTTCCGTGCTGGTGATCATGTGCTGGAAATGGGCTGCGGCACGGGCGAAGATGCGCTGTGGCTGGCGGAGCGTGGGGTGCATGTCACCGCAACTGATGCCAGCCCGATGATGCTCGATGTGACGCGGGCAAAAGTCGCCGGTCAACCATTGGTACAAGTGCAATATCTCGACTTGAAGCAATTACCCTCACCACTTGAGTCTGAACCGCTTGATGGCGTATTCTCCAATTTTGGGCCGTTGAATGTGCTGGACGACTGGCAGCCCTTAGCAGCATGGCTGGCGGCGCGGATCAAACCGGGCGGGGTGGTCGGCCTGGGGGTGATGGGGCCGCTGTGTCTGTGGGAAATCGGCTGGCACGGTCTTCATCTCGATTTTAAGACTGCGCTGCGGCGTTTGCGCCAACCCGCGATTTTTCAGCCCAGCGAAACCTCAGAGTCGCTGGCAATTTATTACCCCTCGATTAACCGCCTCAAAGCCGATTTCGCCCCGCATTTTCGCCCCATCCATGTGGAGAGCCTCGGCCTGTGTCTGCCGCCGAGTGATATTTACGGTGTGCTGGAAAAGCGTCCACGTGTGCTGCGCTGGCTCACCGCGCTGGAAAATCGCTTCGGGAAATCGGCGGCTCTGGCGAACTTCGCTGATCACTACTGGATTGAGTTTGTGCGCCAGCCCTGATTATGCTAACCGCCAAAACGCCAAGAGAAGGAGTTCTAAACCTTGGCATTCTTAGTTTCTTGGCGGTTTGTATCTATACGGAATGCCTGTTAACGATCCACAACAGTCAGCACCAGCGGAGTCTCGTTGCGGACACCACCCCAGTAAAATGCGCCCTCAGGGGTGGTGCCTTCAAAGCTGACGCTGCCAGTGAGGGTAACTTCTCCAGCCTGAGTAGGGATAAGCTGAAATTCGACAGTGTGCGATCCACCACCCGGCACGCCGGACGGATAATCAATAGCTTCAATAGTTCCGAAAGCCGCTGCCGGGTCAGCTTCCAAGCGGAAGCGGAGCAAGCCCATACCGCCGCAAGTCGTGTTGTTCAAAGTCATGGAGATGGTGACTGGCTCACCAATGGCGATGTCCGTGTCGGGCGTGGTGAGTACAATCTGTGCGGTTTGCCCCTGACAGGTCGGCGTGGCGGTGGGCGGACTTGAAAAAAACGCCGGATAGGTGCAGGCGCTGATCAAAATCGCCAGTAACAGCTCAAAACTAAGGGGTGGGTAAATTCTGATTTTTCGCACGAGACTGCTCCCCAAGTAACTGCTTGTAGTCGAGCATCTTCTGCAACAGTGGCGCGTCGGATGTGGCGAGTATTTGCACCGCCAGCAATCCCGCATTTTTCGCTTGACCAATCGCCACTGTGGCAACCGGTACGCCTCCCGGCATCTGCACAATCGACAGCAGCGCATCTAACCCGTTAAGCGTGTTGATGGCTACCGGCACGCCGATCACCGGCAGGGGCGTATAAGCCGCTACCATGCCCGGTAAGTGTGCCGCGCCACCCGCACCAGCGATAATCACGCGTAAGCCGCGTGTGTGGGCGCTGGTGGCATATTCGGCCATGTCTGCCGGGGTGCGATGCGCCGAAACGACGCGCACCTCATACGCTACGGCAAACTCGCGGCAGATGTCAATCGCGGCCTGCATGGTTGGCAGGTCACTGTCGCTGCCCATAATAATGCCCACAAGTGGAGTCATGATAAAGTCTTTCTGAGTGCGATGTATTCACGGTCTAACTGCCAGCCATTGCGCAGATAATATTCTGGCGGCCATATCCAGCTTGCAGTTGCTGTTGTGTATCCCTTTGCCTGCATGATTTTGGTTACATGGCATAAAAGCAGTGTCCCGATTCTCTGCTCTCTGTGAGTTGGCAGGACAGCCACAGGCCCAAAGGCGGCAGTATCTTTGTCTGTTGGCCGATATTGAGCATAACCCAGAACAGCCTCACCCTGATACGCCAGAAACGTCGGCGTTTGCAGAAGCTCAGTTTCCCAACCTGTGGGGAACCAGTGATCTACCTCCGAGTTGGCTATAAAGTCTCGCATCTGCGATTCATAGCCCTGATGGTAAGGCGTAACTGTGATTCCCTGTGCGTTCAGTTTTTCCCGTGTGTGGAACTGGTAATCACTCATATGAAACTGTTGCAAATCAACCACGGCATCCAACAGGCGCTCGGCTTCATAAAAACCGATTTGCTCAAGAGCGCGGATAGAATGTGTGTAACGATTATCAAGGCCGGGGAAGAAATAGCGTCCCTTTTCGAAACGGCAGCATTCAATTGCTGTAATACCGACTTGCCTGAGATCAGCCTCGCACTGCGCGATAAGCTGGGCAAACAGATTGTCTAACCGGGCCTCATCGGCGGTTAATGCCTGTAAATAACCAGTCTGATCTTCGATATGAATCGCCATAAGCACGAAACCGGCGATTTCTTCTTTAGCATCCATTGCAACATAGGTTAACTGCTGGTCAATATCTTCTTGATTGGCGATCACATCAGCAAGGCGTTTTACGGTGATTGCATCATGGATATAGAGATCGTTCCATAATGAGGTAATCTGCGGGAAATCCTCTGATGTGGCTGCCCGGATGAACATGTCCTTACAACCCGACTCTATCCGCCGCCTGTTGGGCGATGGATTCGGCTTCTTCGAGCGTATCCCCAAGCGCGGTGACATGACCCATCTTGCGCCCTTGACGGATATCACGTTTGCCGTAGATGTGAAGATGTGCGCCGGGGATGTTAAGGGCGGGTTTGATCGCGTCGGGTTCAGCTTTGCCGCTGCGTGAGCCGAGGATGTTGACCATCACCGCAGCAGGGCGGATCATCTCGGTGGAGCCTAACGGCCAGCCGAGAACCGCACGAATGTGATTTTCAAATTGGGATGTCACACAGGCTTCGATAGTATAATGACCAGAATTGTGAGGGCGTGGGGCTATCTCATTGTAAATCACTGTACCATCGCTCAATGCAAACATTTCCACACCGAAAACGCCCACGCCCTCTAGTATCTCTACGGATTTTTGCGCCAGTTTGGATGCAATCTCAGCAGTTTCTAATGTAATCGCCGCCGGTGCGCGGACGATATGACAGATGTGATTTTGCTGAATCGTTTCCACCACCGGGTAGGTGCGGACTTCGCCATCTTTCCCGCGCAATACCATCACCGCCAGCTCGCGCACAAAATCGACAAAGGCTTCTGCCAGCAGTTCGCGGCCTGTATGTGCGCCCAGTTTCTGCCACGCAGGCTCGATATCCGCCTCAGAATGAATGTTCGCATTGCCATAACCGTCATAGCCGTTACGCCGCGCTTTTAACAGAAACGGATAACCCCATTCGTCGGCTACCTCGCGCACATCCTCCAGCGAATGCACAGCGCTGAAAGGCGGCACTGGCACACCCGCAGACTCCATGCGCTGTTTTTGCAGCAGCTTGTCCTGAATATCCGCCAGCGTGTCGGCAGATGGATGCACCTCTAAACCGGCCTGCGCCAGCCAGCGCAGCACCAGTGAGTCGACAAATTCATTTTCCAGTGTGACGCTATCGCACAGCAGCGCGAAATTGATCAGCGCGGATTCGTCGCTCCAGTCCCCCACGATCTGCTGATGGGTGAGCCGGGCAGCAGGACTATCCGCTTGACGCTCGAAAATTGCGGTTTCAACGCCCAATGAGATGGCGGCCTGGGTGAGCATCTGGGCCAACTGCCCCCCGCCGAGAATGCCTAATCTTTTCATGCAGGGTATGATAACTGAGGTGGGCATGATTGGCAATTCAGGGTTTGCTTTCAGGGATACAAATTTGACACATCAGGGTTGTGGCGCGGCATGCTAATTGCGAATCGCCTGTCCTCCAATACGCTCACGCTGCTGTTGAGCAATGGCGGCAGCACAGTCTTATCGTTTCTGCTGTCGGTGCTGATTGGTCGTGTGCTGGGGCAGGAGGGGTTGGGCGTGTATGCGGCGGCTCTGGCGTGGGTGTTCCCGCTGGCATTGATCGCGGAGTTCGGCATCGGGACGCTGATCACACGGGATGTTGCGCAGCGGCCAGAACAGGCGGCGGATTATCTGCGCGCGACGACTTCGATACGCCTGTTGCTGGGTGTCGGTCTGACGCTGGCTTTATTGCTGACCGCGCCGTTATTGAGCCGTGATGCTCAGGTGATGCGTGGGCTTCAGGTATCTGCGCCGCTGGTGCTGATCGCGCCGTTTTTTGGTGCTTACACGGCGGTTTTCCGCGCCCGTCAGGTGATGTGGCCGGTGGCGCTGCTCAATCTGGGGATGCTGGTTACTCAGGTGATTTTGACCGCGCTGGTCTTTCTGCTGGATAGTGGTGTGTTGGCGGCTTTGCTGGTCAACACGGCGACTTCCGCCGGACAACTGGCGGCAGCACGGTTCATCTGGCGCGGCTGGTTCGCGCTCGACAGTCCCTCTGCAAATGGGCTGAATTTAGAGTGGAAAGTCTTACTGCGGCAGGCATGGCCGTTTGCGCTGGCGGGGATTTTAGCGGCAGTCCAAAGCCGTCTGAGTGTGATTTTGCTGGAACAGTGGGCGACGACTCCGCAGGTGGGCTATTATGCCGCGGCCAGTCGCTTTGTCGAGGCGGGACGTATGCTGCCGAATGCTTTTTTCGGCGCGTTGTTCCCGGCGTTATCGGCGTTACGGTCAGACTCCGCGCGGCTGAATGCGTTGTTCCGGCGGGTGCTGCTTGGATTAGCCGGATTTAGTCTGCTGCTGGCGTTGGGGTTCAGCTTATTCGCTGCTTGGATTATCCCGCTGACGTATGGCGCAGCGTTTGCGCCTGCGGTCAATGTGCTGCAAATTGCGGCGTGGGGCTTGTTACCGGGATTGCTGCGCGGTGGCCTGACGCTGTACTGGTACGCGCAGGGGCATGAGGCTACGGTCAACCGTGTGACCGGGCTGGCGCTATTGGCGCAGGTCGGCTTGAGCGCCGTACTCATCCCCATGTATGGTGCGGTAGGGGTGGCTATGGTGCTGCTGCTGGTCGAGATTATCATGGTGCTGCTATTGAGTCTGCCGCTGGTGCGCCGTTGAGCCTGCGCCGTGTGGATGCTCTCTTGCTGCTGACACTCTTTGTCGGGGCGCTTTTGTGGCGTGTATCATTTATCACCGCAACCGGCTTTGATGGCCTGTACGGGCAGGACGCATACGCCTATTTCGATTTTGGCAAACTGCTGGCGCAGGGTGAGCCGCTGCCACCTTTTTTCTGGCCGCTCGGTTATCCTCTGGTGCTGGCGTTGGGCTTTAAATTATTCGGCCTTCAGGCAGTGGTTGGGCAAGGAATCAGTCTTGTGATGGGTGCGGCGCTGGCTCCGGGTGGTTACTGGCTGGCGCGACTGACCGGCTGCCGTCCGCTGTCGGCTTTGATCGCTGGTGCGGTGCTGCTGGTGTGTGGACAGGCGGTGCAGTCCAGCATGGTGCTGATGTCCGACATTCCGGCGCTGTTCTGGGCGCTGATGAGCAGCCTCTGTTTGCTGGTTACGCTGCGGCGCGGTGATCTGCGCTGGTTGATCGCAGCGGCGGTTTTGCTGGCATTCGCTGTGATGACGCGCTGGCTGTATCTGACATTGATTATCCCCTGGGGTGGGATCGTGCTGGGCGATTCGGATTGGCGGCTGCGCTGGAAATCCCTGGTATTGGCGGCGGGTATCGGCCTGCTGATTTTGCTGCCGCAGCTACTATTCAGCCTGAGCAATCCCTACCCGGCGCTTAATCACGAATTTACTCGCGCATGGTCACCAGAAAACGCCTTGCAACGGACCTTTACGGGTGAACAGGGCGCCTTTACCTATGAGCAGATGAATGTCGCGTTTTATGCGCGTCCGCTATATGAGCCGTATTATCTTTCGCCTGTGTTTTTGCCGCTGGTGCTGTTTGGCGCGTTTTGGCTGCGACGACGCTCTGTCGGCTGGCTGCTGATGGGCTGGTGTATGCTGCCCTATATTTTTTTGGTGGGTATTCCATCGCAGAATATCCGCTTCGCGCTGATCGGTTTTCCAGCGGTGTCTGTGCTGGCAGCATCAGGCGCGGAAGGGCTGCTGGCGCGGTTTGAACCTCAGCGATTGTGGCTGGCAGGGGGTGTGATTGTGCTGGTTGCAGTCACTGGAATTTTCCATATGATCCATGTCAGCCAACCGGTGATTGAGACGTTTCTGAGCAATCAGCAGCGTGATAAAGCTGTGGTCAATTGGGCAGCGCGTTTTGTACCGCCAGAGAGTCGTCTGTATATTTTTGAACTCACCTTGCCTATGCAGCATTATTATCCAGACCGGCAGATTTTTGAGCTTTATTACGAAACGCCGGAGTCGCTGGAAGCGAAATGGATGCCCGGCGAGGCGGATTATCTGCTGCTGAATGGCTGGGTCGTGGTCAATCAATGGGCGGGTTTAAGCCCGCAGATCGCCTATCACTGGTTGCGCGACCAACGCGGATTGACGCAGATTGGCCGGAAAGGGAATTACACATTATTCAAGGTGGCAGGGTGAGAGTAGGTGTTTTGCTGCCGGGGTTCAGCCGGGATGAAGACGACTGGGCGATTCCGGTGCAGCAAAATCTGGTGCGCGAATTATTGCAGCAGGCGGATGTGCGCGTGATCGCGCTGCGTTATCCGCATCTGCGCGGGAGTTATCGGCTGTACGGCGCGGAAGTCCATGCGTTGGGGGCGGCGCAGGTGCGCGGCTGGCGACGGTTGGCGCTGTGGTGGGATGCGCTGCGTTTGCTGGGTCGCTTGCATCACGAACAGCCGTTTGATGTGCTGCACACCATGTGGGCGGATGAAACGGGCTTGATCGCGGCGTGGGCGGGACGCTGGTTGAATGTGCCGGTGGTCGTCTCGATTGCGGGTGGCGAGTTGGTTGGCTTTTCAGACATCGGCTATGGCTTACAGCGCAGCGCGTTTAGCCGCTGGATTGTGCGACAGGCTTTACAGGGTGCGGATGCGGTGGTGGTGGCCTGTCAGTATATCGAGGATATGCTGGCGGATTTCCCGTTGGATGCGGCCAAAGTTCAACGGATTGTGCTGGGTGTGGATACCGAAATATTTCGCCCCAGTGATGAACCACACAATCAGCGCCATCTTATTCACGCCGCGTCACTGGTCACGGTGAAAGATCAGGCCATGCTGCTGCGTGCGCTGGCGCAACTGGACTCGGTCACACTGGATATCATCGGCACCGGGCCAGAACTGGCGACTTTACAGGCACTGTCTAAAAGTCTGAACATTAGCGAACGGGTGCGCTTTGTGGGGACGGTGCCTCATTTGCAGACCCCCGCCTATTATCAGCGTGCCGCTTTGAACGTATTGACCTCGCGCCATGAGGGGCTAGGCATGGTCACGCTGGAAGCCGCCGCCTGTGGCGTACCGACTGTGAGCACAGCGGTTGGCCTGCTGCCGGATGTGCCGGAAATGGGTGTGAGTGTGGCCGTAGGTGACGCGGACGCACTCGCCTCCGTGATTGCGCAGTTGCTGAGTGACTCTGTGCGGCGGGATGCGCTGGCGGCTTCCGGGCTGTATGCCGCGCAGGAGCGCTTTACGATCCAGCGCACGGTGGCACAATTGCTGGCGTTGTATCAGCGCCTGATCTAAAACGTCTTCCACCAGATGCCGGTGCATTCCGGCAGAATCGTCAGGTTTTCGCGCTGGACGCGGTCGGCAAGGCCATCGCCAAAGAAAAAGCGTGTGAGTTCGACCGCTTCCTCAACTGACTCGAACTGATAGTCGGTGCGCAGGGTGGTCGCGGAAAAGCCATGTTCATTTTCCAGCCAGTGATAATAGGCCGCCAGCGCATCAGTCGGTGGGACGGGTTCGGTGCTGCCCGTGCCCATCGTCTCTAAAATGATGGCTGTGCCGCCCGGCTTGAGCACACGCTGCATCTCGCTGAGCGCCTTGCCGATTTCCTCACGCCAGCTATCCGGGTACCAGCCGCAGCAGTGGCCGAAGCTCCAGCCGGCAATTGCTAAATTCGCGCTGGAATCATCTGCTGGCAGGGCGTGATTCTCACCTACTGCAATCGTCCAGTTTTCAAAACCGGTGGCTTCCAGCGTGGGGCGCGCCGCATCCAGCATATGCGCGGAGGCATCATAGGCGCGGATGCTGCGCACATGCGGCACCAGCAACCGTGTGAGGCGCCCGGTGCCAGCGCCCATTTCGACCACATCTAACCCGGCCAACGGACGAATTTTTTCGAGCGCCGGCAGCAGATTGCCCTGATAATCCTCACGGCTGACCATCGCATCATATTGGTCGGCTTTATTGGCGTAAATATTGTGGAAATGATCGGCCATGGTGGGCTCCGCTTAGGTTGAGATGTGCTAATGCCCAAGCTTAACGCAAACCGTCAGACACGAAAAGTCTCTTTAGAGATTCATCTTATGAAATTATTTGTAAGTTACAATCAATAAGGCTGGAAGTAAGTACGGATTTATGATGGATACACCACGCTTTGCCCGTTTTGAACCGATTCCGCTGTTAGCGCCATATGTCGAATGTTACTGGATGCTGGAAGTGCCCGGTGGGCAGACATTAGATCAACAGCGCATGCCTGCTGATGGCCGCATTGAGGTGATGTTCAGCTTTGGGGGTGGCTCCCGGCGGGTAGCCGCAGATGGCAGCGATGACTGTGTGGTGCGATCCTACAGCTTTGTGTTGGGTGCCCGTGGTCAGGGCTATACCTTGGAGCATTTCAGTGCGCCGCGTTACGTCTCCATCCGTTTTCGTCCGGGAGGATTAAGCGCTTTTAGCCGCGTGCCGATGACGGATTTAACTGATATCTATGTTGACCTGGATTGCATCTGGCATCAGCCAACCGTGCGCCGGTTGGAGGAACAACTGGAAGCAGCATCTTCGGCCAAAGCGCAGGCAGCTATCATTAATCACGCATTACTGGCGAAGTTGCAGCCAGTGGAACATTTGCAGCGTTTACTGTATGCGGTCTACCAATTGGAATCGGCTCAGTCCGATATGACGATGCCGCTGTTGGCGGATACGATTAATATGAGCCAGAAGCATTTCGAGCGACTCTTTGCCCGTTACGTCGGCTTCCGTCCCAGCCTGTTTGCGCGGGTGGTGCGCTTTCAACAGGCGATGTATGGCGCACTCTACCAACCGGAGACGCTCACGCTGGGACAGTTGGCGCTGTCGGCTGGTTATTACGATCAGGCGCATTTCAGCAAGGATTTTAAGCGCTTCAGCGGTGTGGCCCCCAAAGACTTTTTTTCGGCCACGCATCAGTTTATTCAGATTGCTACACCCGCACAAATGGTCGAATTTTTACAAGACAGCCCCGCGTAAATTCCGTATGATGAAACTATCCAATTTACTTCACCGACGGGAGTTTCATCATGATTTTAGACTCAAAACAAATTCTGGTTTTCGCGGCAACTGGTGCAATTGGCAGGGGTGCAGCCCGTAAATTCGCCCACGAAGGAGCGCATGTGTGGGTATCTGGCCGCAATGAATCTGCCCTGAAAGCGCTTGTCGATGAGATCCGCGCGGCGGGTGGCGAGGCGACCTGCCATGTGGTGGATGCCACCGATGCGCAGGCGGTCGATGCTTATGTGGATACTGTTGCCGATGCCGCAGGACAGATTGATGCGGTCTTTAACGCCATTGGCCGTCGCCCGGTTGATCTGGGTTATCCTGAAGCCTCCATGACGACTTCTTTTGAGCATTTTATGCTGCCGTTACAGGTGGTTTTGGGTTCGACCTTTTTGACCTCCCGCGCTGCCGGGAAATATATGGCACAGCAGGGCAGCGGCTCGATTGTCACCCTGACGGCGACTCTCAGCCGCATGACCGCGCCGTTCATGGCGGGCATCAGCGCCGCCAGTGCAGGGATTGAAGGCTTGACGCGTTCGCTGGCGGGTGAATTTGGCCCGGCAGGCGTGCGAGTGAATTGTGTGCGCGGCTCTGGCATGCCGGAGACACGGACTATTCAGGAAACGGGTGCTGGTTATCAGGCGTTGGGTTATGGCATACCGATGGCACTGCCGCCGCTGGGTCGCCCCATTACTGTGGAGGATACGGTCAATGCGGCTGCATTCCTGGCATCTGATCTGGCGAGTGGCATGACCGGGCAGGTCGTGACCGTGTGCGCCGGGGCGTTTGTCTGAGATTTAAAATAATGTCGGCTGTCATCGGTTTGATGATGGCCGATTGATTTAAATTCAATGTTGAAGTTCATGTTTGAGCTGATGTGATAACTTGTGTAAAATCAATCTCAGGGTACGGTTGAGGATTCGATAATGAGCGATTACACATTGAGTATACCTGAAGATGTTTACCTTCAGGCGCGGCAGGTAGCCGAAGAAACCGCACAGACAGTGGATCAGGTGATGATCGATTACTTGCGTACGCTTTCTACACCGTTACCTGTGTTGCCGCCGGATGAAGAAGCTGAGCTTGAAGCCTTAAAACATCTCTCTGATGAGGCACTGTGGACAATTGCTCGTGAACAGATGCCCGATGCAGAGCAGCGTCGGATGCAATTCCTGATGGATAAGAACTCACTGGGGCAGATTACACCAGAAGAATATGCTGAACTTGAAGTTTTGGTGGAGCGTGGTCAGCGGCTGATGGTGCGCAAGTCGGAGGCCGCCGCGCTGTTGACTGGCCGTGGATATCAGGTGAAACCTTTGGACATGAGCGCACGTGAGTAATCTGTCATGGCGTGCGATCAGACGTCTGGTTTATGACCAAGCGAATGGTTGCTGCGAATACTGTCAAACTTGTGAACATAACACCGGGCAGCCTATGCATGTTGAGCATATTATTCCTGATGCTGGGAATGCGCTTGAAAATTTATGTCTGTCTTGTTCGAGCTGCAACCTGAGTAAAGCCACTTTTACGACCGCTTATGATGTCGAAACTGGTGAAGAAATAACACTTTTTAATCCCCGTACGCAGTTATGGCAAGAGCATTTTGAGTGGATGGATGGTGGTTTGCGACTTAGAGGCAAAACGGCTGTTGGACGTGTCACGATTACACGCTTGAAAATGAATCAATCACGTCTTGTCCGAGCACGGCGTAATTGGATTATCGCAGGTAATCATCCA
>JBBSQD010000104.1:0-19396 GCA_038258185.1 Aggregatilineales bacterium
CGGTCATCAATGTGCTCTCTTGTTTAAGTCGTGCAATATAGAATCTGCAAGGCTGATATTATGAGTACGACGTCAAGCTTGACGTATTGCCTGGATATACGCAAATGTATCCGGGATATGTACGGGTAAATGTCGATACAACGGACGGGGTGGCGCGACAAGAATAGCTTCCATCATCCCGCCTAAATCAGTTGCTTCTGCTGTGGGATAAGGCGCAGGTTGATGCCAGTCTTCATCGCTGAGTTGCTGAAGTTTTTGCTTAAGCTGCGTCTGGGTGCTTTCCCACTCATCCAGTATGTCTTCTAGTGACTTGTGCTGACGGTCCTCAATGCCCGAAAAGTGCACGCGGCGGCTTTTAGCCGAGGATTGCATCGCATCGCTAATCCAATGCTTTCCACCCCGCTTCCACTCTTCCAGCGCTTCCAAAGAATAAGCTTCATAAGTAATCAGATGCGCCAACAAGTCTTTGAAAGATAATTTCTGATCGGGGTATAATCCGTAACGGATGGTATCAGGCAGGGTCATTTCTTCGGCAGTAAGTTGCTGGATGAGTGCACGAACGGCGTCGTGCTCGATATCCAGCAATTCGACGGCTTGATCTGGATGGGTAGTGGCTAACATTTTTTCTCCTTATGTATTTTTTGCTGTACCGCAATAACGAACTTATCATTGTGCTATTTATTGTGGTGAGTGGCTGAAAGGATTTTAAGTATGGCACATGATGAAGCAGAAATCTGGTCGTTTTTAGAGCGACATCTCCAAAGTGTGTTTGATGGTGACTGGGAAACCTATCAATCCACAACAGCGGCTGATCTGTCTTTATACGAATACTGGGTGCTGCCGCATCGTCAGGATGGTATCGCATTTCACCAGTTTATGATCGAAAATCGCTGGATGGGTGAGCCAAAAGCCCAGCGCTTTGATCTGTTTGAAAAACGCTGCCAGATTTATGGTGATACCGCTGTCGTGACCTACACCTTTCTGCTGAGTCAGATTTATGAAGGTGAGATTCGCCGTCATGCCCATAACGAGACCCGTGTGCTGGTGCATGATGAGACGGGCTGGAAAGTGGTGCATGTTCACAAATCACCTTCAGGTCAGGCTTAAATCAAGACCGGCCAGTTCAAGCGGGCGGATAGTTTGCTGCATAAGCAGCTTCAACCTGCGCAAATGAGGGGGCAGTTGATGTCCCCCCAAACCCTTGAGTAGAATAGCCCCCACAAATATTGCCCCAGCGCAGACAGGTTAGCCAATCGTCCCCATTCAGATAGGCCCGTAAAAACCCTGCATTGAAGACATCGCCAGCACCTGTTGTGTCTATCGGCGTGAAGGGCAGGGCAGGTGCATGGAAATAATTGTCCTCGTGCCAAAAGTGGACACCATTGGCACCGTCTTTAATCAGCACATGGGGAACAATTTCGCGTAAGATTGCTGCCGCTTCTGCGAGTGAATCTGTCCCTGTCAGACGTTGTGCTTCGGTGGCATTGGGCATGAAGAAATCAATCTGACCGAGTGTTTCCCGAACTCCCGGCGAGTCAAGGACTTCATCGCGATGCTGACAATCCATCGAAACTGTAATGCCACGCTCCCGGCAGGTGGCAAGCACCTCCGGCAAAATGGGGTTGATGGTTAAGCCTGTAAAGTGCAGGTGACGAAACTGCGCTTTGTGAATTGCGTTCTGGGCAATTTCCGCGGCGGTCGTGGTCTGGTCCACATAGGTGATAAAAGCGCGATCATGGGGATAGGACACAGACACTGTGACACGTTGCAGTGGGTGATCCTCCCGAGTGAGCAGGGATGTGTCAATACCTTCCTGTTGAGCGGTTTCCAGTATATAACGACTGAAAAAATCCGTGCCGATCATACCCGCCCAGCCGACATTGACTCCCAGTCGATGCAAACCAATGACCGTGTTCATGACACCACCGGGAACGACGGTTAAGCCCTCGGTGTAAATTTCTGTGCCCAAGGCTGGGAACTGCGGAAAGCCCGTGAAAATCAGATCACAGAAGTAATTGCCGGGAATGAGAATGTCATATTGCATTAATGCCACTCACCAACTAAATCTGCATGAGCTGCCAGGAATTCGCTGACCAGACTCTCCGCCTGAGGATATGACCCCACTAGGGGGTGAACAGACAGGGCTTGTACCGCCAGCTTGCGATCTCGCTCGAGGATGGCCTGTGCAGCTAATTTTTCGTATTGTTTGACATCACGCATGAGCAGATACTGGTTCTCAGGAATTTCGCCAATCGGCTGCGGGCGAATGCCGCTGGCATCGACCCAGCAGCCCACCTCGACTACATCATCGCCTTCCATGCCATTAATAGCGCCCTGATTAGGGACATTTAAGCCTGTATAATGCAGCGTGTTATTGGCTATCGCCTCGACACAACCCAGCGCGACGGCTGCATAACCTTCTTCGTCATCTGCAATCGGCTCCATTTTGACACGATCTTTACCGCCACGGGCATGCGCCATATACGTTTTGCTGCGCTGCTCCATGACTTCACGATAAGCCTCGATGCTGGCGGTTGCATCACCTTTGGCTGCACGCAGACGCTCAAGCAGATCATTCGTCAGTTCGATGGTTTCTTCACCACGGGTTTTGGGCTTTTTGATCAGCGCGGCCAGTGCTTCGGCACGATGATAATAATAGTGCAGATACTCATTGAGAAAGGCCTGCTGCCATTCGCGCAGACCAGGCGAAAAGATCTGCATATGGGTGGCCTGCACGAAATTCTCATCGTTGAGCAAGGCGGGGAAGACTTCTTCACCGCCGCTGCCGTCGGCGTCAGGTTCGACCCGAACGCTGCGCGTCCATGATAGATGATTCAATCCGTAGACGGTATGACGCACACTCTTGAGAGGAATTTGCAGGAAGCGGCTCACAGCATGTTGTGCGCCATTGGCACTGTCACAGATACCCACGATTCGTTCGACCCCGGCATCATGTAGTGCCTGCGCGACTAATCCAGCGGGATTGGTGAAATTGTAAATCCATGCATTAGGGGCGCCAATTTCGTTGGTCAGACGAGCGTACTCTAAAATGGCGGGGATGCTGCGCATAGCCATGGCAAACCCCGCTGCACCGGTGGTTTCCTGGCCGAGTAAACCATGCTGAAAACAGATACGCTCATCCGTGGCGCGGCCTTGCTCCAGGCCGGGACGAATCGCTGTGATTACATGCTGTGCACCCTGAATAGCTTCTCTGGAATCAGTTGTCAGGTTGATTTTGAAGGTTGCGCCAGCGGCGTGGGCCATTTCCTGGCATAAACCGCCGATAAGTTCCAGTTTTTCCGGGTTGATATCCATCAACCATAATTCTGTTAAATCCAGCCGTTGTGCACGCTTGACCAGCGAAGGAATCAGACGGGGGGTACGTACGCCAGCGCCGCCAATAATGGCTAATTTCATGGGACATGTGCTCCAGTGGGTTTGCAAAGATTGTTCATACAATCTGATTGTTAGCATAACTATTTGGGGATTTTTCCACAAGGTCAGAGTTTCGACCATACCAACTGATACCAATGCCTTCACTGATTTTTTGCTTAGTTCGTGGAAAACAGGTAATCTGAAAACCCTCAGGAGACTTTATGCAAAGAGGAACACATATGAAGTTATTGATACGCTTTATAACTCTGGCAGTATTGCTGACCACGCTGACTTCGGCAGCGCTGGCTCAGGATGCAGCCACAACAGTAACCACGGCTTTTAGCGAAGCCCAGCCGAACACACTTGACCCACATGCTGCCCGTGTCGCAGATGAATTTCTGGTGATGCGCAATGTGTGCGAAGGTTTAACCAATTATGATCCGACCACACTGGATCCGATCCCCGCTTTAGCTGAAAGCTGGGAAATCTCCGAAGATGGCACCGTTTATACATTCACCCTGCGCGAAGGTGTGACTTTCTTCGATGGAAGTACACTGGATGCAGCCGATGTGAAATACTCGTTTGATCGTTTGGCCGATGCCAATTTCGGCACATCCTATACCGCACGTCTGGTTCTGGGTGAAGTCGTCGGCTGGGATGCTGCCCGTCCGGCACAGCCAACCGTCGGTGAAGGTACCCCGACACCAGAACCGATTGAGCCTGTTGCAGGTATCAGTGGTGTAGAAGTTGTGGATGATATGACCGTCAGTGTCACCCTCCGCGCACCTCTTACCGCCTTTTTAACCCGTCTGACCTTACCGGGTGGTGTCATCATCGCTGAAGGTTCCGCCGAAGGCAGTGACTTCACCAGCGGCCCGATCTGCACTGGCCCGTATATGGTGCAGGAATGGACTCAGCAGGATCGTCTCGTGCTGGCCGCCAATGAAAGCTATTGGGGTGGCGCACCTGATGTAAAGACCGCTGTACTCCGTGTGATTCCGGAAGCATCCAGCCAGGTGATTGAATTTGAAGCCGGTAGCCTGGATATTTCCGCTGCTCCCGAAGCTGATCTGCCGCGCATCCGCGATGACGCAACCCTTAACGACCAACTGGTGACCATTCCCACATTGTCTAACTACAACCTTCGTATCAACCTGAACGATGAGAAGATGGGGGATGTCCGCATCCGTCGCGCACTGGCTATTGCGATTGATCGCCAGACCATTATCAATACCGTGCTACAGGGGCAGGGCGTCCCAGCCGATGGTTTGTACCCACCCGGTCTGGCCATTTATGATGCGGACTTTAACCCGTTCGAACGTGATCTCGACGAAGTGCGTTCCCTGTTGGCCGATGCCGGTTATCCTGACGGAATCGAACTGACTGTGCGCACCGACCAGAACGAAACTGAAAACCGCGTGCTGAATGCGATGGCTGCTACAGTCGCTGAAGCGGGTATCACGCTGAATGTAAACTCGACAGAAGCCTCGGTTTATACAGAAGACCGCACGGCTTGCACGATGGAAATGGGCGGTATTCGCTGGGGTATGGATTACCCGGACCCGGAAAACATGGTTGTGTTGTTGTTGCCGAACGCGGCAACCCGTGTCAACTGTGGTTACGGCGATATTGATGTCGCACCTGAGATTGCAGATCTGTACGCTCAGGGTATTTCTTTACCATTAGGTGAAGAACGTGATGCCATTTTCCGCCAGATCGAAAGCATTGCAATGGAAAATGTGATGATTATCCCGGTGTATCATGGTGCGACCACACGTCTGGTCAGCAGCCGCCTGGGTGGTCAACCGCTGGATGCCAATGGCACGATGCGCTTCGCGTTGATTGACCTGGCTGAATAATTTCTAGTATAAATGGGGCGGGCCAATGTTGTGCCTGCCCCGATACCTCATTGAGTTAATCAAACACCTATGTTTCGTTATACCTTAAGCCGTCTGATTCAGTTTATACCGACGATTCTCGGTATTTATATACTCACATTTTTTATGATGCGGGTGTTACCCGGTGACCCGGCCCAATATCTCGAAGGGGATCGCGGCGATGAGCAAAGCATGGCCGAGACTCGCGCCCGGTTACGGCTCGATGAGCCTGTTCTGGTGCAATTTGGCGTCTTTTTCACGGACGCTTTAAAGGGTGATCTGGGACAAAGTTTCATCACCAATCGGCCAGTAACCGATATGATTTCTGAGTCATTTCCGCCGACTGTGATTATGGCATTTGTGGCGATGTGTATCGCGGTATTTGTGGGTATTCCGCTGGGGATTATCTCAGCAGTCACCCATAATTCATTGTGGGATAATCTGTCGCGTGTCGTTGCTTTAATTGGCGTATCTATCCCGGTTTTCTGGTTAGGGATTCAACTTCAGATTCTCTTTGGGCTGCAAATTAAACTGCTGCCGATCAGCGGTTTGGGCTATGATGAGCATATCATCCTGCCTTCAGTGGCTGCCAGTTTCGGCATGTTAGCAGTTCTGATGCGCGTGACGCGCTCCTCCATGCTGGAAGTGCTCAATCAGGATTATATCCGCACGGCTTATGGCAAAGGCTTACGCCGCTTGAATGTGATTGGCCGCCACGCCTTTGGCAATGCGCTGCTGCCGGTTGTGACTGTGTGGGGCACGAGCCTGGCTGGGTTGCTGAGCGGGGCGTTACTGGTTGAAGTCATTTTTAGCTGGCCCGGTATGGGGCGGTTGCTGGTGCAATCGATCAGCACGCGTGATTACCCCGCTGTGCAGGGTCTGGTTATCACCTTCGCTTTGATTTATGCGGGGTTAAATTTGATTGTGGATATTGTTTACCCATTGGTTGATCCTCGGATTCGGTATTAATGCGTATCGCAGAACCCAATACCATCGAAACTGCTCATCTGCATGAAGTTGCTCAACGCCGCTCGTCTGTGCTGGCTTTACGGCGATTTTTTCGTAATCCTTCCAACGCTGTCGGGATGATTCTCATCCTTGGTGCTTTAAGCTGCGCTCTATTTGCGCCGCTTTTGGCTCCATACGACCCGATCCTTGGCGATCTGGCTAATGCTTATGTGTTGCCGCCTTCAGTTGAGCATCCTTTTGGCACAGATGCGATTGGCCGGGATATCCTCAGCCGGGTGATTTACGGGGCGCAGATCTCGCTGAAAATTGCGCTGATTGCTCAGGCGGTAGGCTTGACCATAGGCATCTCTATGGGCACTATTACCGGTTATTTTGGTGGCTGGTTTGATACCATTTTTATGCGGTTTGTCGATATCGTGATGTCTTTCCCCTTGCTTATTATCGCGATTGCATTGACCGGTGTACTGGGCTCAAGTGAAACGAATATCATATTTGCGCTGGGTCTGGTCGCATGGCCGGTAACTGCGCGAATTGTGCGGAGTCAGGTGCTGTCCGTTAAAGAGCGCGAGTACGTGACTGCTGCCCGCAGCCTGGGGGCTGGACACTTATCCATTATGTTTCAGCACATTCTCCCTAATATTATTGCCCCGGTCATTGTCTATGCCACGCTGGGTCTGGGTGGCATTATCCTGGCTGAAGCCGCGCTCAGTTTTCTGGGTTTAGGCAGCGCGCAGCAGTCGACGCCGAGCTGGGGCAAGATGCTCACGGAAAGCCGCGCATTTATCCGGTCGGCATGGTGGATGCCTTTTTATCCCGGTCTGGCAATTCTGCTCACCGTGCTGGGCTTTAATCTGCTGGGTGACGGTTTGCGTGATGCTTTAGATGTGCAAAATGAATAGGCGAATCAGCCTTATCCAATTTCTTCGATAATATCTCTAAGGAGCAACGCAGGATGAATGTTCTTGCAATTGGCGCGCATGGTGATGATCTGGAAATGTTCTGCGGTGGGACATTAGCGCGTTTCAGTGAACGTGGCGATAAAGTGTTTATGTGTGTGGTAACCGATGGACGAGGCCGCCCCAAAGGTGACCCTGATGCGATTGCCGCTATCCGCAGAGAAGAAGCCAGAGAATCCGCAGAAGTGATTGGGGCAGAGCTGGTATGGTTGGGTGTGCCGGATGGTGATCTCTGGTTTGATGAGCCGACTCGGCATCTGTTTATTGAGGCGATGCGCGAATGTAGGCCGGATGTCATTATTACGCACCCCGCGGATGATTATCACCCTGATCATAAAACGACCAGCCGTTTGGTAATGGATGCCGCGCAGATTACACGGACAGCCAATTATCCGTCAAAATTCCCGCCGCACCGGGCAGTTGTCCCGATTGCTTTCATGGAGGCCGAGCGTGGCATCGATTTTCTGCCGGAAGAATATGTCGATATCACGGGCGTGTGGGAGAAAAAACTGGCGATGTTAGCGAAACATCGCAGTCAGTTGATGCCAGCGGAATATGACCCGAATTTTGTTTTGCCACCGATGGAAGAAAATGGTTTTTACTACTACGCGCAGGCGTTGAGTGCTTTTCGCGGTTTAGCTGTCAACTGCCGCTATGCCGAGGGTTTTCGCTGGTGGCGGGCTGCGAATCGCCTGGTTCCGTTTCGCATACTGCCATAAATCTGCTTATCGTGCGCGCAGGTTCGAACAAACCTGCGCGTAAACATCCGATCATTATTGAAATCGAGTGATTTTGAATAAGCTGGTATCGTGTGGCGTGGCGCCGTCAATTGCCAGATCAGACAGCATTTTGCCGATTAAGGTGCTGAATTTAAAGGCATGACCTGAACCTCCTGCGCCAATGACCACATGAGCATGTTCAGGGTGCTGGTCGATAATAAAATGCTCGTCGGGTGTCATCGTGTACAGGCAGATACGCGTCAGGGCGAGTTTGGCCTCGTTCAAGGACGGGATCACCGGGCTTATGGCGGTGCGAATATCGTTCACGGCTTCGTCGGATGGAGTGTAATTAATCTCAGAATGATCGCTGAAAAGCTGACCACCATGAAACGCCGATTTCACGCCTGTGCCTTCGTAACTGGGTAACCCATACATGCTGAGTCCTTCGGGACGGTAATAAATATAAACGGGCATTTCAGACGCATCATAGCGTGATAGATGTCCATCATCGGGCAAAAATTGGGCTTCCTGACAACGCAGCGGTTGCAATGGAATGTGTAAATCAGCGCTTTCGGCCAGCACTTTGCCAGCCCATGACCCGGCTGTAATGATGAGTTTGCCTGCTGAAAAAGTCTCGTTCTCAGCCTGAACTTCGACACTGTCATTTAAGATATTTATTTTCAGAATCGGTGTATTGTCCTGCACCACCGCCCCATAACGTTTTGCCATATCCACATGGGTTTTGACGCCTCTGGATGGGGTAATAATGCCGCTATCGGCCTGATAGAGGATAGTCGTTTCTTCATGGAATTTAAATTGTGCGAATCTTTTCTGGGCTTCTGTGGCGGATAGTAATTCATGTTCGATGCCTGCTGAAATCACGCTGTTGATGGTTTCCTGAAGGCGCGGATCTTCTGGGTGACCAAAATCAATACCGCCCGTTTGAATATAGAGTGTTTGCCCCGATTCTGCTTCCAGAGCATGCCATAAGGGAAAAGTCTCTCGCATGAGTTGAATATAACGGGGTTCGTTGTAGACATAGCGGATAATCCGCGTATAACCCCAGGAGCTGCCAAAGCGGTGATCAATCTCGAACTGCTCTAACAGCAGTACATGCTGGCCAGCTTTTGCCAGATAATAGGCGGCGGCACTCCCCATTGCACCTGCGCCGAGAACAATTGCATCGTAAGTTTTCATAGAGGATTTCTGCTACTTTCAATACTATGAGATCTTGAATGAGAATCGGATTTTAACCCTCGTGGAGAGGCGCCCCAAATGGATTGGTATTATGCTGGGTTGTGGTTTACAAAATCCCTCATTTGAACGATCCCTTGACAAAATATATTTTTGGCGTTAACTTACACAGGTGCATCAAGAGCGGCTCTGTTGAGAGTCCGGCAACCTGGGTGGTCAACCCAAGGTGCCCTTCCACCGTTGTGGAGATGTGGTCGCAGTCATTTCTGTGACAACTAATTTGACGGTGGTGGACTGTTTTACGCCTCGTACTGATGCTGACGAGGCGTTTTTTATTTGTTCACCGGTGAAAGGCCAATACCTCATGACATCTATTTACCTTGATCATTCTGCAACAACCCCCTGTGATACCCGTGTGGTGGAAACCATGCTTCCCTATTTCACGGATGTATATGGCAATGCTTCATCCTCACATCGCTTTGGCCAAAAGGCAGACAGGGCGATTGAAGATGCCCGTGAGACCATTGCGCGTATCCTCAATTGCCAGCCAGCAGAAATCATTTTCACCAGTGGCGGTTCTGAAAGTGATAATCTGGCTGTGCGCGGTGGGGCGTGGTCTGCACGCCAGAACGGACGCGGAACGCATCTGATCACCACGCCAATTGAACATGGCGCAATTGGGAAAACTGTTGAGCAGTTGGCGAAGTTACAGGGTTTCGATCAAACACTGGTTACAGTGGATGAATATGGCCGCGTGGATGCGGAAGATTTCCGTGCAGCCTGTCGCTCAGACTCGGTGCTGGCCAGTGTGATGTATGCCAATAATGAAGTCGGCACGATTGAACCCATTGCAGAACTTGCGCAGATTGCTCGCGAAAACGGCATCCTCTTCCATACCGATGCGGTGCAGGCTGCGGGTCAGCTTTCGCTGGATGTCCAGAGCTTGGGTGTGGATTTGCTGAGTATTTCCGGCCATAAATTCTATGGGCCAAAAGGGGTTGGTGCGTTGTATGTCCGTGATGGGGTTGACCTGACTACGGCGCAAACGGGTGGGTCGCATGAGCGTGGATTGCGTGCGGGTACTCATAACACGCCCTTGATTGTGGGCCTGGCTAAAGCGCTGGAACTGGCCTATTCAGAATATGACGAACGGACTGCCTCACTCAAAGCGCGACGTGACCAACTGATTGAGGGACTTCTCGCTCAGATTCCAAACGCTCTGTTGACCGGTCACGCTGAAAATCGCTTGCCGGGACATGCCAGCTTTGTGTTTGAGAATATTGACAGCAGCTTGTTGCTGAATGTACTGGATGCTAAAGGGATTGCCGGAAGCGCAGCATCGGCCTGTAAGACGGGCAGTGTGACCCCCTCAAGTGTACTTCTGGCACTGGGGTATTCACCGGAATTAGCCAGTTCCAGTTTACGGCTAACCGTGGGTATTCATACCACTCAGGAAGATATTGAATACGCTGTAAACACCATTACCGATGTAATTCAAAAACTGACGTTTAAGGCGCGAGTTGCTGTAAGCTGAAATAATTCATGTGCAATTTCTAAAGCCGCCAGAACTTTATCTGGCGGCTTTTTGATTCTTAGCTGGCTACGTGCAGACCACATTCCATGCGCTCATGATTTATCCAGCGTCCAGATCGGGAATGATCGCCATCGTGGATGGGTTGGGTGCAGGTTGGGGTGTTGCAGCCAATGCTCGGATATCCACGATCATGAAGTTCGTTATAAGGCAGTTCATAAGCATGGATATACGTCCACATCATGGATTCTGTCCAGTTGGCGAACGGAGCTACTTTAACTTTCTGATATTTGTTGTCCCAACTGAAAATACCGACCGATCCACGCCCCGGTTGATCGCGCCGCAGGCCGGCAATCCAGGCATCGTAGCCGCGTAGGGAAGGCCCTAGCGGCACGATTTTACGCATGTTGCAGCACTGATTGGGATTGGTTTCCCACAGAGCAGAACCGTACTGCTCATTTTGCTGGTCGATAGTGAGTTCCGGACGGATGCGTTTCAGACGGAGGCCAAATAAATGCTCAACTTCGTCAATGAGCGCATAAGTCTCTGGGAAAAGTATCCCTGTATCCAGGGTCAACACAGAGACATCGGCTTTCAGTTCATAAAGCATATGGAGCGTAACAATACCGGTGGGTTGAAAGCTCGTGACAACTGCCAGCTGATCGCCAAAAGTTTCATAAGCAAATTTGAGAATAGATTTGGGATCCGCATTTTCCAGCTCTTGATTGATTTGCTCAATTTCGGTATTGGTGTAAGTCACGATTTAGTCCCCAATGCTTGGTGTTGATTGAAGTTCGACTGAATGCAGCAATGCTTCGAAACCGATGCGGTTCACATAAACGCCGAAACTCTCGTTAGCCTGTCGGTTATCCCGGTATTGCGCCAGAATGGGACGCAGGGTTGGAATGATGTCATCAAAATGTACGAGATCGAGGAAGACACGTCCCACGTGCGTACCATTAGCAGTGCCACCCAAATAAAGGGTGTATTTATTGAGTGAACGTCCCACCAGCCCAATTTCAGCGACATAGGGGCGGGCGCAGCCATTCGGACAACCGGTCATGCGGATATTGATGGGTTCATCCGGAATATCGAGATCAGCCAGCGTTTTCTCAAAGTTATCAATGAAACCGGGTAAGGCACGTTCGGCTTCGGTAATAGCGAGGGCGCAGGTCGGTAAAGCGGGGCAGGCGAGGCTATAGCGCCGGACATTTGAGAATTCTTCAATGCCTTTAATTCCATACTCGGCCAGGAGTTCTTCAACTGCGGGGCGGTCAGCATCTGTAATGCTGGTGAGCAGAAGGCTTTGCTGAGCGGTGAGGCGCACGGGTAAATTAAACTGCTCAATGACTGCTCGTAAACCGCTGCGTAAACGATAGTCGTCACGGTCAATAATGCGACCGTTTTCTACTGGAACGCCAAGATACCATAGTGCGGCGCCTTGCTCGTGCCAGCCCATGTGATCGTCCACTTCAAATTCGGGCATCGGCTGCACCGGCTGCACAGTGAAATCCACCCGACTTTGCAGTTCTTGCTGGAACCAGTCGAGCCCGCGATCATGAATGATATATTTCAGACGGGCGTGTTTGCGGTTCTCACGATCCCCATAATCACGGTGAATGCCGACAATCGCTTTCACTGTGTCAAGCACCTGATCGGGTAAAACGTAACCGACAGGATCAGCCAGACGGGCGAAGGTTTGGTCATTATTGTGAGTAACACCCATACCACCACCCGCCAGCACATTGAAGCCTGCGAGATTATTGTTGTCATCGAACAGGGCAACCAGCCCGACATCATTGGTATATACATCAATGCAGTTATCACCGGGGTAGGCGATGGCGATCTTAAATTTGCGCGGCAGATAACTTTTGCCATAGATGGGATCATCAACCGGTTGAGTCTCGATCATCTGTGTGCCATCAATCCAGATCTGGTGATAGGAATTGGAGGCGGGGAAAAGTGCGTTGGAAAGCTCCAGCGCGTAATCCTGAATAGCATTGCGCTGCAGGTCATCCGATGGAGCGGGGCAGGCCATTACATTGCGGACGATATCGCCACAGGCGCCGAATGTGCTCACAAAGGTTTCATTTAATTCCTGGATGCTACCGCGCAGATCATCTTTAAGAATGCCGTGGAACTGGAAATCCTGGCGGGTGGTAATGCGTAAGGTTCCATTTGCGAACTTGTCGGCAATCTGGTCATGGGCAATGTATTGTTCCGCGGTGAGTTGGCCACCGGGTAGCTTGGAGCGAATCATGAAAGAATAAATCTTCTCGCCACGCACTTCACGATCATGCTGTTCATAAATGCCATGAAACTTCAGGAGTTGTTTCCCGGCTTCAGTAAAATGATCAGTGTCGCTGTTAATCTCTTCTGGAATCGTACCTAGTAAACCTTCGCTAGAAGCCTTAACGTTCTCGAGATTAATCTTTTTGCTCACGGTATGGTTTTCTCCTCATCAAATAAAAAGCCCCGGATGGTTAGTCCGGGGCTGGTAATGCTTTGTAATCAGTAAGCGCTAATCAAGCGTGGCGAACCGAACCAAATCCCCGGTGGAAATAGTCAGACAACACAGACAACACATATACATTATAGATTTTGTATTCGAGAATACGGGTTGGTTCATGCTTTTAATGACTTCCTGACGCTGTATTTGTACAAATTAACAAAAAACTCCAGGCTTGTGGCCCGGAGTTTCACGATCTTCAAATCTTTAAACACAAGATTATTGGCAACGTTTAACCTGGCCGCAAAAATTTTGCAGTTTGACAACACATACAACAGGTTAAACATGTTTCAGACAACATTTGTGCAATGCCTTGACACTCTATATGTACCTTCACTCATAATATAGCGGGTTTATCTGAATTTGCAAGAAATTGATCATACAAATTTCAGGATTGTGACAATATGGTTGGATATCCAGTGTTATTGCGCCTTGCAGGATGGCGCTGTGTGGTGATTGGGGGCGGGATGGTCGCTAAACGAAAGGTTGCTGACCTATTAAATGCAGAGGCGCATGTTATTATTGTGGCTCCGCAACTTGACCCAGTATTTTCAGATTGGGAAGTTGCAGGCTTGATCGAAGTGCGGCGTGAAATGTATGCGCCGGGGGTGTTGGCGGATTTGAAACCGCGTCTCGTGTTCGCCGCGACAGACTCGGCAGAGGTTAATTTGCTGGTCGCGGAAGAAGCAGACACGCTCGATATTCTGGCCAATGTGGCTAATGAGCCTGCTGTCAGCAGTTTTTTCAATATGGCAGTTGTGCGGCGTGGAGATATCACGGTTGCGATTTCAACCGGCGGGCATTCTCCGGCCTTGGCGTCACATCTTAAGGAGGAAATTGGGCAGGTGGTAGGCGATGAATATGATTTATTGTCGCAATGGATGGGAAGTGAACGGGAGCACATTCAACAGATGATTGCTGATCAAAGTAAACGGGCTGATGTGTGGCGAAAGATATTGGCTTCGCCGCTGCTTTCGCTGATGCGATCCGGTCAGATTGAAGTTGCTCACCAGGAATTTCTTGAGTTAATCAATGAGGCGGTAAACTCATGAAGACCGCATTAATTCTGGCTGGACATGGGTCGCATATCAGTCCGAATACCGCGGGTCTGGTCTGGAAGCACGTGGATCATCTGCGGCAGTCAGGCATAGCTGATGAAATTACGGCAGCTTTCTGGAAAGAGATGCCTTCATTTCACGCCGTTCTGAATACGCTTATGGCTGATGATGTGACGATTATTCCACTGTTTACGGCGCAGGGTTTTTTCACTCAATCCGTGATTCCATCTGAAATGGGACTTGAGGGCCAAATCACTCGGATAGGGGATCGGGTGATTCGCTACGCGCGGACTTTGAGCGAACATCCGTACATTGGCGAGATTGTCCGCCAGCGGGTTGAGCAGGCCTTAGCGAATACTCGTTATTCTCAGCAACAAACGGCGGTGACGGTTATCGGGCATGGCACACGTCGCAACAGCGAGAGCCGGACGGCGACAGAAGCACAGGTGACGGAGCTGGAAGAGTCTGGGCTGGTCGCCGAGGTAGTGGCAACCTATCTGGATGATGAACCATCCATTCCGCAGGTCTACCAACTTACAACTTCTCCCAATATCATCGCAGTACCGTTTTTTTTGGCGAAAGGCTCGCACACGATGATGGATGTTCCTGAGGCGCTTGGTTTGGCAGAGGGGACAAATGAGGGTCATTTATACGGGCGAAATGTTTATTATACTGATCCCGTTGGCACAGATGAAACTCTGCTGGAAGCCATTATCGAGCTGGCGAAAGAAGCTGGCGCACCGCTTTATGCGGCATCTGAATTTACAGACTGGGATTGTTTTCCGCAGGTGGGACGTGATTTACTGTGGCAGACTGTGACTGATCAAGGTGAGTTTCAGTTCGGCGAATTGTCGCTCACAGCGGATAGAGTCACGGTATTTGGCGACGATGCGCCAGTAAATATTATCTCTGATATGGCGACTTTGCGTGAGATTGTGCGCGAAAATCCTTTTCGCCCTTTAGCCACAGCAACAAATTTACCGCGCGGTTGGCAGGTGAATATTCGTTCTGCGCCAATGCTGCATGCTGTGGTTGAAACCATCTATCCCGGTGCTGTTGCGGACTGGTTTTTCTGGCAACAAGGCCAACTTGATATTGTCCCAATCGACCAACTGATTGCTCGTCAGGTGGGAGATTACCGCCAGCTGGCAGAGTTTGATCAGGTTGATGATGTGGTAAATGTGGTGTGCGGTCAATGTGTACGCCAACCAACATGGTTTGATAAGCAAGCAGCGAATGTGAATGTAATTCCCTGCGCGGAAGCGTGTAATTACTGGCTGACGCAGGCGAAAGGCTGGAGAGCGTGACCTCATCTGTTGGCAAAGTTTATCTGGTTGGCGCTGGTCCCGGTGACCCGGAGCTTATCACCGTAAAAGGGCTGCGTGTTTTACAAAAGGCGGATGTGATTATCCATGACCGCTTGTCACCGCCAGAACTTCTCGCGGAGTCGCGTCCAGATGCTGAAATTATTGATGCAGGTAAGCAACCCACTCGACATCGTTTGAGCCAGGACTCAATCAATGAATTGATCGTGCATCGCGCGTTAGCTGGATTAACAGTGGTGCGCTTAAAAGGCGGTGATCCGTTTGTTTTTGGGCGTGGTGGAGAAGAGGCTTTAGTATGCCACGAAGCGGGTATAGCGTTTGAGGTTGTGCCCGGAGTCTGCAGTGCTTTTGCCGTTCCGGCCTATGCGGGTGTGCCGCTGACGCATCGCTTATTGGCGCGCTCATTTGTCGTTTTTACAGGACACGAAGACCCTAATGAACCGGATTCAGCGATTGATTATAATGCCCTGGCAAAAATTGATACGCTGGTCGCATTGATGGGTGTGAAGCAGTTGGATCAAATCGCGTCGCATCTGATTAGAGCGGGCAAAGATGCTGACACACCGGCTATCTGTATTGAGTGGGGGACAACCACCCGCCAGCGGATTATTCAGGGGACTTTGCAGACTTTGCCGCAATTAGCGCTGGATGCACATATCCAACCGCCGACCACTGTGGTCATTGGAGAGGTAGTTAATTTGCGGCAGGAAGGGCTTGATTGGTTTGCGCCACCCACAGAGTCGCTCGATTCTGATTAGTAGGTCATTGTAATGTCAATTTGCAATTTCGGGCTGTATCGCAGGTTGCTTAGCGACAGGCGCCACGACAAAAAGGCTGATTACAAACACCACGGTCATCACCAAACCACCGACCAGAAAAGGTGCTGTCGAGCCATATTGCTGAAACAGCAGACCTGCCAGAATCGGTGCGACGGCATTTGCCGCACTGACAAATGAGGCACTTAAACCCATCAAACGGCCATACTCCGTGGGTTTGACCAGCTTAGTCATCAGGCTGTTCAGACTTGGGCGGATAAGCCCGGCACCCACGGAAACGGGGATGATGATAATAAATAACCACGCCAATCCACCCAGGCCATTATTGCCATTGGGCGGTAATGAAACACTCAGTTCGCCGATGAGCGATTCAGTCGTGGTGGTTTCGACCTGGGCAGCCAGTTTGTTTTGGGCAATCTGTTGCACATAAAATGGATGAGGCTGCGGCGGAGTCAGACTCAATAATATTAATCCTCCGGCCAGCAATCCCAACGCCAGATAGACCAGATTTCGCTCACCATATTTGCGGCTCCACGGGCCGATGTTTCGCCCCTGAACCATCACTAATGTGACGCCGACGACCAAAAACAGCAGCGCATTTCCCTGTCCAAGCATGCCCAAACGGCTCAATGTGAAAAGACCGAGCAGGCTCTCAAAGCCGAAGAATACGATTTGCTGGGCGAACATAATCACCAGCAGAATGGTAATCTGGCGGTTCTGGAACATGTGTCGGATACCAACACTGGGTTGAGTAGCTGACCCTGAAATAGCCTGTTTACGTTTTTCTGGCGGCAGCGTTTCTTTGAAAAAGAAGAGTGTCAAGAGAATGGATAGGAAAGAATAGGCTGCGGAGATAAAAGCGGGCATCGCAAGGTTATCGGTAAATTCGAGCGTGAGCAGAGAAATCACTGGCCCCAATATGAACCCTAAGCCAAAAGCCGCGCCGGTTAAGCCCAACCCTTGAGCACGTGTTTTTTCGGTAGTGATGTCGCTTAAAGCTGCCTGTGCGGTGGAGATATTTGCGCCGAAAATGCCATCAATCACACGCGATAAAATGATGAGTGTCAGTGAATTGGCCATTCCCAGCATGATGAACGCAATACAGGTGCTCACCTGACTGATTAATAGCAAGGGCTTACGGCCAAAACGGTCTGAGAGATTGCCCATTAAGGGCAGGCCGATAAGCTGCGCCAATGGAAATGCCGCGACAACCAGTCCAATTTCCAACGGGGAAGCGCCATAGACGGCGGCATACAGGTGGAGTATGGGCAAAATCACCGTTAGTCCCAGTACATCGACCAGTACCAGCATGAAAATGGGCAAGACCTGTTCGAAGTCTAATCCCTGATCTGTATTTTCCGTCATATGGAGAACTCTTCATTAAGTTTAAACAGCGGCCAAATTTGTGAACACCTGCTGGATTGCCTCTAATGTGCGCTGAATATCATCCGCGCTATGGGCAGAACTCATGAAGGCGGCTTCAAATTGGCTGGGAGCAAAATAGATCCCCGCGTCCAGCATGGCATGGAAAAAGGCGGCATAGCGCTCAGTATCCGCAAATTGTTTGGCAGACGCATAATTGCTGATGCTGGCATCCGCTTGGTTTAAGAAGTAGAAGCCAAACATGCTGCCTGCATATCCAACCTGTACGGGTATCTGACTATGGGTTGCGGCTGTTGCGATGCCGTTTGCCAGTGCAGCCGTGTTGCTGGCAATTGTATCAAACGTATCATTTTCTAATAGGGTGCGGATGGTCGCTAAACCGGCGGTCATGGCTAACGGATTGCCCGACAAAGTTCCAGCCTGATACATCGGCCCGGACGGTGCGACCATTTGCATGATCTCGCGTTTACCGGCATAAGCCCCCACGGGTAATCCTCCGCCGATGACTTTGCCCAAACAGGTGATGTCAGGGTCAAGCTGCCAGAGTGCCTGCGCGCCACCTGGAGCGACTCTAAAACCTGTCATCACCTCATCTAGAACAAACAGGGCCCCATACTGCTGGCACAAATCCTGTAAAGCTTGGAGATAGCCTGCCTCTGGCATGACGAAGCCCATATTGGCAGCAATCGGCTCGATAATAACTGCGGCAATTTCTGTCGGATAGCACTCGAATAATTCCTGCGTTGCGCTGAGATCATTGTATTGAACTGTCAGGGTATTGGCCGCTGTGGCTGCTGGAACACCCGGCGAATCCGGCAGACCTAAAGTGGCTACGCCGCTGCCAGCCTGCACCAAAAGCATGTCGGCATGACCGTGATAGCAACCGGCAAATTTGATGATTTTCTCGCGGCCTGTATAGGCACGTGCCAGCCGTAAAGCGCTCATGGTCGCTTCTGTGCCACTGTTGACGAAGCGGATCATTTCGATTGACGGGACGGTAGCAATAACGAGTTCAGCTAATTCATTCTCGATGGCTGTAGGCGCACCGTAACTGGTGCCACGTGTGAGGGCTTTCTGCAATGCCTCGACCACAGTCGGATGTGCATGCCCTAAAACCAGCGGCCCCCATGACAATACAAAATCCGTATAGCGGTTGTCATCCACGTCCCAGAAATAAGCGCCTTGACCACGATCCACAAATCGTGGTGTGCCGCCGACACTGCGAAAAGCTCTTACCGGGCTGTTCACGCCACCGGGGATTAAATTCTGTGCCTGTTTAAATAATTCTTCGGATCGTGTTGTCTTCACTCAATCAACTCCTGGGTGCATGGGGCTGGTGACTTTATTTGTCAGATATTCTACAACATGTTGCGCAGTATCTTTACCTTGCCTGACGCAATCCGGAACGCCAACACCTTTATAGGAACTTCCGGCCACAAAAATCCCCTTTGGCAGCGCTGCTTCGATCTGTGCCACACGTTCTATATGGCCGACATCGTATTGCGGATAGCCATCGAGCCAGCGGTAAATGCGGTGAAACAGCGGCTGAGCAGTAATGCCTAAAATGGCTCGTATTTCTTCGCGTAGTCCATTAACCAGCAGATCATCTGACACTTCAATTTTTGACCGTGGTCTTTGCCCACCAAAAAACAACCGGATAAGCACATAACCAGCAGGCGCGCGATTTTTCCATTTTGACGTTGTCCAGGTCATGCCATCAATAA
>JBBSQD010000105.1:0-19234 GCA_038258185.1 Aggregatilineales bacterium
CCCAGGAAAATATGCCCAATCTGCTGGATATTTATCCCTATCAGGCGACGCAGCCAGATTACACACGCTGGGGGTCGAACACCACCCTGTCGCGTTATCCCATCATGCAGGTTGATCTGATCGACCTGCAAGTCGCCAACAATCCCGATATTGTGCGTATGGTGATCGACGTGAACGGTCAGATGGTGGCGGTTTATAATGTGCATCTGGCGTGGCCGGGTGGCCCTGCACGGGTGAATCTGCCGATCCAGAACGGTTATGTCAATATGGCGTTGGGCTTTAATGACCGCCCTCGCAATCTTCAAGTGACGAATTTGCTGGATTATCTCAAAACGGAACCATACCCCTATATCCTCGGCGGGGATTTTAACACCAGCGATCATACCGCCACTTATCAGCAGCTTGCCGCCCAACTCACTGACAGTTTTATGGAAGCCGGCAGCGGCCTGGGTAAAAGCTGGCCGGTGAGTACGGCACGCGGCATACCGGGGATTATCCCGCCGCTGGTACGCATTGATTACATCTGGCACAGCGCTGGATTTCAGACACAGCACGCAGAGGTTGGCCCGCCGATTGGCTCTGACCATCTGCCGATTTTCGCGGAACTGGTGCTGGTGAGTGCCTAACCGGGTATAGGGACATGACGTAAGCTCATCATGTCCCGACAATTAGCCGCCAAGATTTAAGCAGGTTGTTTCTGCGCTTTGCCCAGCGCGACCTTCCCCGTCTGACCATTGACCAGCGCCGGACGAATATCACCGTCCTGTTCGGTCAATGTGGCGACCCACACCGGCAGCAGCAGCAGCCGAAAACTCATCTGTTGCACCAGCGCTGACGCGCGGATTTCCATTTGCTCGTCGCCCGTTTCGCGTTTGCTGCTGTGTTTCTGGCGCAGTTTGTGCGAGACAATGCTGCGGCCTTCCAGCGAGGCTTTGTCAAAATCGATGCTGTACAGTTCCGCCGGGTATTTCGCCAGCAGTTTCGCATCATACGGTGCGGCAGCATCCAGATTAAAATCGCCCAGTTTCGCGATCATCTCCGTGCTGGGTGAGGTCACGGCGCTGACGAGCACATCATACAGGCCATCACTGAAATTCTCGGTCGACGTGGTGTGCTTCACGGCGAACTTTCCGCTGCGGCTGCCCCCTTTATAAATGCGTGTGACCTTCACATCGGCCATCGCATCGAACACCCAGAAGGGCAGATACATGCCGTTGATCTGGCCGCTTTTAACACGATTATTGTCGAAAATATTCGCCAGCCGCTGCATCACACCTTCCAATGATTGCTTGATATGGTCGGCGGCCTGCTGGCGGTTGATGCGAAATGGCACCAGTCCGTCGGGTTGCTCGAAGGATTGCAGCGCATCCTGGATAATCACCTGAGTCGATCCGCAGAAAGCGCAGTTATTCGATAACTGGCGCGCAGTCAGCGTACGATCCGCGCCACATTCGTTACAATGCAGCAGCCGCTCACCAATCACCCACTTGACCGGATTGGCTTTACGTTCCAGCAGCGCCATTGCCAGCGAGTCGCCGCGATTGGCTATGCTGCGATCAGTTTGCGTCGGCTCCATGACATGACCGCAAAAACGACATTCCACGCGGCCAGTGACTTCATCGGTGGTCAGGTTACCGGAACATACCGGACAGAGTAAAACTTGGGCGTTGGTCGTCACCGGCATATCGACTGGCAGCAGTTTCGGCTCGTTATGGTGATGCGTGTGCGCGGCCTGCTCTGGAGTCAGTCGGCCATTGAGCACCATCATTTGCCGCAAAGCGGCGGGATTGGTGCCGTCAAATGCCAGAATCGTGCCAAGATGATCGCGCCTGGTCTGTTCATCTTCCGCCAGTTCTGCCAGTGCCAGATGCGCGTCGGCAAAATCGCCCTGAAAATACAGGGCGCGCTTGAACGATTCGCGGGCTTTTTCGGGATGCCCGTTATAGAGATAATCATGGGCGGTGTTAAAGGCTGCCAGCGCATTGCGGTTGATCTCGCCACGATGGGTCAACTGGCGGCGCTGGCGTGGGCCATCGGCCTGCTTCTGCTCCATCAGCGCATCCAGCGGAGAATAATTGCAGTCCTTGCACATGAGTTTTTCCTGCTCGAAATCGTAACGCATGCGCTTGCCGCAGTGGGGGCAGTTCAGTTCATCCTTCATCGGTACACTCGCTTACTGAAATCGGCACTTTATTTCAGTATAAGACCCAAGTGGAGAGGATAACGTAGTGTTCGGGATGAATTTCGTAATTTTTCAGATTTGCTCTTCATAGTCAGGGAGGTCGTTTTTATGTCAAAATCTTCTGTCGTCATGCCCATGGAAATCCAAACAGCACGGTTGCTGCTGCGTGCACCGCAGGCCGGTGAAGGTCAGATCGTATTTGAGGCTGTGCGCGAATCCGTTACCGAGATGCAGCCGTGGATTGACTGGATTGACGATTGGCACAGCCCGCAGCGTGTCGAGGAAATCGCTTATCGCTGTCGCGTCTGGTTTTATAATCAGGAGACATTCACCTGGCGTGTGTATCTGCGTGAGACAGGGCGCTTTGTCGGCACAGTGGAGTTGCATTCGATTGATTGGGAGGTTCCCCGCGCCGAAGTCGGCTACTGGCAGCGCACCTCAGCAGCGGGTCAGGGCCTGATGACTGAGGCGGTCGACAAAATCACGACACTGGCCTTGAACGAATGGGGTTTCCAGCGGCTTCAGGCTTTGTGCGATGCGCGTAACACACGGGCAATCCGCCTGGTGGAGCGGTTGGGCTTCCTGCGTGAGGGGGTGCTGCGCAATTATGAACACGATGCCGCCGGAGAATTGTGCGATATTCTGTTATTGGCGAAACTGGCGCATTGAGTAATATTTCAGCGACGCGCTCACTGATGTTACTTTTGAATCAACGCCAGAATCTGATCACAGGTCTGCACCGGTGTCTGATTTTGATTATAGATGACGTGCGTTGCCAGCATGCTATTTGAAGGGTGAGTCACGAAAAGGCGGTTAATTTCTGGTAAGCCACTTTCAGCATCGTCTAAATCCCGTTGATGCAGGATGCGAATGGCCTCTTCAGGATCAGCACAGGGCGTGATATAGATGACATTGGGAAACGAGGAAAGCGCTGTTTTGACGCGTTCAAACAGGTCGGTTTCTTCATAGACGGAATGCCCCGCTCCAAAATCAATGACGTGATCGTCCGGGTGTTCCTGTAGAATCTGCTCGACAAGTTGAGCCTCAAACGGTTTAAGATAGGGGAGTAATTTTTCCAGACCGCCTTCACGATGTAACGCACGGGCATGGTCGACATCATAGCCCATCTGTGAATAATAATCGGCTTTGATCTGATCCAGACGGATGTTAGGGATATGCAGGGTGTCTGCCAATAGCTGGGAAATTGTACTTTTTCCGGCACGCATCGGGCCAATTAAAATAATACTTTTCATGTCATGCTGACTTTCTGAATAAATTCGCCAACTTATAAGTGAAATTTACTGGATAATCTCTTAAATTGCGAGGCAAAGCCTGTGATCGGCTAGAGGCTTTGTATATTTAAGAATACTCATCTTGGGGGACTTCTTATGCTCGTTTATCTTCGGATAGAGTCGACTGAGTATGGCATCGACGTCTGGCCGCTTTTTGTGATCGCCCTTGTGGTTATGCTGGGTGTTCTGTGGCGCAGAGGGTACAGTTTATCGTATCTGCTGTGCTGTATGGTGTTCGGTATTTATCTGCTGTTTGCGTTGGATAAAACCTTCTTTCCGCTTCAGATCAGCGGCAGTTATGCGGATACCATGCGAGAGTACGGCTCGTTTGCTCAGTCTATAAACCTCATTCCGTTTTCTTACGGCCCATTCGGTACCTTCGAGAGTACTTTTACCACGTTGATGCTGAATATACTGCTCACGATTCCGTTTGGCTTTGGGTTGAGCTTTATCGTGCCCATCCGCGCAAAAAGTTTTATCTGGCTGGCACCCGCGCTCGGGCTGGGCATCGAGACTGGGCAGTTGCTGATCTCGCTGCTGCTGCGCTATCCGTGGCGCTATGTCGATGTCAATGATGTGCTGATGAATGCTTTGGGGGTATGGATAGGCTATGCGCTTTTCAGGGTGTTTGCGTGGCTTTATTTGCAGGCGACACAGCGCCTCAGTATTCGGCATTGGGGATTGAGTGCCTATGTTTATGCGGTTGCCAGCCGAGTAAGCAACACCTCTAAGTCGAAATAAAATCAATCAAAATCTGAAATTTCCTCTTCTTCCAGTTGCTCAAGAGCTTTTACAAACCGCCCCTGGTATTCAGATAGTGAATCGGCTGTTCCGTCAGACCGCAAAATCGTTTCCTTGATTTCTACAACAGAATAGTCAAAAACGATTCCGACCATACTTAGTAAATCTAATCCAGACAAACCGTTTTTCCGAGCCTCTTTGACCACTGATTCGGCGGAATAGCCTTGATCTCTCAATAGGATATAGGGCTTAAAAATAAGTGTATATGCTTCGTTTATCAGAACTTTCATTTCTTCAGATTCTTCGTCAATAGCGAATAATACAGCTACATAATCTAGGGCTGACGAAAATCCTTTATCCTGAAGAATTCGCACAAATAATTCAACTGGAGAAGCGCCATCATTTTTCAGCTTCTGATATTGAACAGGCACTCGAATTTTTCTCATCACGTAGTCCTTTAACACAGTAAGGACAGGTTACGCTCTGTCCTTGAAATCACTAAACCAGCAGCGTCAGCACCAGATAGAGCATCGGCGCGGCTAGCAGGGTGCCGTCGATACGGTCAAGAATGCCGCCATGACCGGGCAACAGCGAACCGCTGTCTTTCACCGCCAGTCGGCGCTTCGTCCATGACTCGAACAGGTCGCCAATTTCGGTGGCAATCGCCACTAAAGCACAGGCGATCAGCGCGGTGCCGAAGGGAATCCCGCCGACCACCGCCAGCAGCACGCCGGTCAGCGTGCCGGTGGTCAGGCCAATCGCCGCGCCTTCGATGGTTTTGCCGGGGGAAATTGATGGGGCGAGTTTAGTCTTCCCAGCGATGCGTCCCCCCATCAGTGCGAAGGCATCCGTGCCCCAATTGGTGAAGAGTAAGACCATCGTCCACAGCAGACCATCAGGCAAGCGCTCACGGATGACCAGCACCAGACCCATCGGAATGCCGATATAGATCAGCCCGGTAATCAGCAGCAGATAATTGCGGACGAAAAACTCACCGGGAGTCGTGTTAGTCGTCACCGAGCGCAGCAGCCCCGCAGCGCAGAAAATGATAATTGCAATCGGGATGATGTAGGGGACATCCAGCGCCAGCCCTTCGAGGCAGGCCATAATTACGACGATGACGATAAATTGTCCGGCGCGGGTGGCCGGATGCAGCATGGTCAGAAACTCCAGGCCGGCCAGAATCGCCACGCCAGCCACCAGAATATTGAGCAGCGGCCCGCCGATAAACACGACCAGCAGAATCAGCGGCCCACCGATCAGCGCGGTGAGCGCCCGTGTGCGAAAATCTGCGCCGAGGTTTTTCTTTTCTTGTGGTGCGCTCACGATACCCTGATTTCTGTGTAAGAACTGACGGACTTACACGCCCTCAAACTGGCTGTGCCGGATAATAAAATCACTGACCCACTCAAATACGGTGTCGCGTTCATCGTCCAGCATCAGGTTATGTCCGCTTTTGTTCAGAACCTGTTTTTCGATGTCGCTGCTGCCTGCCATTTCCATCAGGATTTCGCAGTTTTCGAAAGACACGACCGTATCCTGTGTAGAGTATAACGCGAGCAGGGGCGCTTTCACCAATGGCAGACGCTGGCGCGTGGCTCTGGTCAGCGCGTAGAGTTGCGCCGGGCCGTTGCTGGCCCAGCGGTCATAACGCACCCGCCCCAGCTCAGGCTCACCCCGGCGGCGCTGCTCGGCTTTGACGCGCTGTGGCAGGTCGCTGGTATCTGTCGAGTCAATATAACGCAGAAAATGCTTGACCCACCCGGCATTGCCGGCTGTCCAGCCCCGAAAAATCACCGGGGTAGCCAACGCCGCGACTCCGGCCACTTCGACATGAGTCGCGGCCAGCAGCGCCAGGGTGCCGCCTGTTGAATGGCCGACGATAAAGACTTCATCACACTGCGCCTTGAGGATGTGGCACGCATCCAGCACCACACCCAGCCAGTCATGCCAGTGGACATGCTGCAAATCGTGATAATCCGTGCCGTGTCCGCTGAGGCGTACCCCATAGGTGGTGACTCCACGCGCGGTGATAGCCTCACCCAGCCATTTGACCTCGTGCGGTGATGAGGCCAGCCCGTGAAGCACAATGCAGCCCGTACGTCCGCCAGGGATGAAAAAGGGCTCTGCGCCGGGGAGATAATAGGTATCCAAATGCGGTACTCCTTATGGGTGTTTTAACTGAATCTCAGAAATGTTCTTCCAGCCACGCCAGCATTTTTTGCCAGAAGAAAAAGGTGTTCGGCCAGTCGAACAGATGCCCCTGACCGGGCAACTGCATAACTTCGGTGCTTTCCGGCAGTTTTTCGGCCAGATGCCGGAAGGCTTCAGCAGGCACATCGAGCGTGGTGTCGTAGGTATTATGCACCAGCAGAATTGGAATCGACGGCACCCGCTCGGCATAATCCAGCGTGTTCATGAAGCTTTGACCGGGGCCGACCCGCATATAGCGCGAAGCTGCTGCTGCCGCGCTGCCGGGGATGCGCAGCAGCGGAATCCGGCGCAGCAGTTTGAGCAGCTTATATTCTTCCAGGCTGACCGGTGGCGGCGAACCGGCGATGATAGCTTTGATCGGGCTGCCATTGGCGGCACACAGCAGCGCCGTTGACCCGCCGACTGACCAGCCAAACACAGCAATCTCCGTAAAACCTGCCGCCTGCACATGAGCCATCATAGCATTCAGATCATGTTCGGTGCTGTTATCGGCGCGATACAGTCCGCCGCTTTCCATGTGGCCGCGAAAGTCAAATGTGAACACAGCGTAACGGGTCGCCAGAATGGTACAGGTCTGCACGATCGACATGGTGTTTTTGCTGCGGCCTGCCCCATGACAGACAATCACGGCTTGGGTCGCGCTGGGGTTGTGCAGGGCTAACGCCTGAAGCCGCACGCCATCCGCGGTGGTCAGGGTGATGCGATCATGTGGGAAATCATACCGGACTAAGGCGCGATTCGGTTTGTGTATCCAGCGATATTTGTTATCGGTATCCAGCAGCAGCTTGAAGCCGAACAGCGCGCCATGATACGCGGTCAGAATCGCAACCGCTATGGCGATCACCAGCACACTCGGCCACAGGCCAACCGTTAAAGCGGCTCCCAATAACGTGACCCCCAGAATGGCGGCAATCTGCAGATAATAACGCGTGCTGAAGAAACCAGTACGCCATTGCACAGCCCAGTAAATGAACAATGCGGCGCAAAAAAGTAGTCCGAGGAAACTGTTAAAATCCAAAGCGAACCTTTAGTGGGTGTTGCGGCCAACCTGGGCCGGTTGGCGCATGACGATGGTCTGAAGTCAGCATAACATGGTGCTACTTGTGCTGCAAACATGCTGGATTTTAACGGCATAATCTCTAAAATAGCAGGTGAAATGGAGGAATCGAAAACATGGTTCATGATGTCATTGTTGTGGGATCGGGTCCAGGCGGGGCGGTTGCAGCGGCGACCCTGGCCGCAGAGGGGAAATCCGTCTTACTGGCAGACCGGCAGACTTTCCCGCGCGATAAAGTCTGCGGGGATGGCCTGCCCATAGAAGTGATGAAACTGCTTAAAGCGCAGAATGTGGATATTGATGCTGCGGGTTTGCAGTATCAGCGGCTGGATTACCTTTCGATCACCGGGCCGGGCGGCCAGACGATCAGTGTGACGGAAACATCGCGCGATGTCTTTTCGATGACCGCGCCGCGTTACAGCTTTGACCACATGCTGCACCAGCATGCTCTTAAAAGTGGTGCGCGTTTTGAGGTGATGAATATCCATAAGCCACTGTTGAGCGCTGATGGTCAGCGGGTAGTGGGTGTCGTCGAACGGCGCAACGGCCAGATGGTCGAACATGAGGCGAAAATGGTGATTGCAGCCGGGGGCGTGGGCTCGCCGATTGCCCGCTCGATGAGTGGCCGCACCAGCACCGAACCCGAAGCCACCGCGATTGGTATCCGTGCTTATGCCACCCTGAAGCAACCCGCCGATTCAGCGGTACGCTTCTTTTTTCAGGATCACCTGCTGCCGGGTTACGCCTGGATTTTTTCAGTGGGGCCAAACCGCGTAAATATCGGTGTTTACATCCATAACGCGACTTATAAAGATGGCGCAAAAGACCTGCCTGCCTTGCTGGATCGTTTCTGTGATTGGCTGCGGCAGGAAGAAGGTTATGCGTTTGAGCTGGAACCAGACACCATTAAAACCTGGCCCCTGCCCATTTATATCCGCAACTCAAGCCGGACGTTGCCGGGGGTATTTCTGGTAGGCGATGAAGGCCATTTCACCAACGCGCTGACTGGTGGCGGGATTTACAGCGCGATGCTCAGCGGTCAGGTGGCCGCACGCCAGGCGTTGAAGCTGCTGGCTGAGCGTCCAGCGGATTATGATGCCGCCTGGAACCGGGCTGTCGGGGCTGATCTGCGTCGGGGGCGCTTTGTGCAAAAGAACATTGCTGCCCGACCGTTATTGTTTGATGGTTTGATCCGGATAGGTTCGCATCCATTGCTGCGTTATCGCATTATGAAAGCCATCGCTGGCGATCACTATTAGAGCATATGAATTTGGGCGGTAGCAAAGTAGCTGTTCTACCCCTCACCCCCGGCCCCTCTCCCACCTGCGTTCGCTGCGCTCACTGGAGAGAGGGGAGCAAGAAATGTAAAGTCCCTCGCCCTTATGGGAGAGGGATTTAGGGTGAGGGACAAAGTAAATAACAACCTATGTCAGTTGTTGGACTCCCTATGAAATGCCTTGTCGGTACAAAATAAATTTACGCCGCGTCCTCATCCTCGGTCTGTTCCGACTGGCGCGTAAGTTCGTCCACGCGTTTGGTCAGCGCATCTTCGGCAGCCGTCTGCACCTGGATAGCGATCTTGCTCCATACATTGCGTTCCTGCTGGAAGACCGCCTCAATATCGGAGACAAGCGTGGATACCTGCTCAGCTTCCTGCTGCGAGCCTTTACGAATGATTAACCAATTGGCAATGGCGCTGTCGATATCCTGCGCACTGCGGTGATAATTCGTGTAGGTTTGCCCGTACATCCGGAACTGGACATAGGTGCTGAAGGCCACCACTAACGCAGTCGAAACCACGATATAAAGCTGGGTGGTCGTGCCGCCAGCCGCCAGAATCGAGCCGATACCCCCCAGAACCAGAATCACAATCCGGCTGGAACGGAACTTGGCATAATCGCGATTGAACCGCGTGACATACCAATTACGCTGCGGCAGCGCTCGCCAGAGAATATACTGGTCGGTAGTGAGGGGCGAAAATCCGTCATCACCTGTCAACTGATTTTCAGATAGCTCGGCCTCCAGCAGATCATAGGCGGTAATGTGGTCTTCTTTGTAATCTTCCCCCAGCAGATAAGCCACAAAGTCGCTGATGATGAAACCGATCACGGGAACGCGGGTAATGCCCCGCAGGATACGGTGCAGACGCGGTATTTCTGGAGCAGACGCGTTTGGATCAGGGTTTTTGTCGGTGCGATTTTTAACGTTTTCGACCAGATACTCATTCGTGCGATGCTTTTGCAGAAACGGTACCAGGCTTTCCAGATCCTTGATCACGTCGCAGGCTTTGCTCACGGCGGTAATCAGAGCTTTTTGCTGGTCTTCCAGCGATAAATCCTGATACTGTGCGGCCTCCATCCGGTAGAGATAAATCTCCTTGCGGATACTTTCGCTGCTGAAGCGATACAGAATCCAGGCGAGAGTCGGCGTGAATTGCAGACCATAGCTCATCAGCCCGGCAGTCGTGATGGGCAGAGCAACCAGTGCAATCGTCAGCAGATTCTTAAGCAGATCAGGCGTATCGGCTGTTATTGAAGTGGTCAGTACAGCCAGCAGACTGGTCAGAAACACGAAAATAATCACACCGAATCGTACTCGCCTGTGCGAGTTTTTCTGATGGTTGGACTTGTCATCCAGCGCGATGAATAAGCTCCAGGCGTGTAACAGGGCTGAGTCCGCAGTTGTGCGATAAGTGGCTGAGGGTTCCGCTATTTCTTCAATTTCTTGTATAGCGATATCCAAGGTAAACCTCCATCTGTATGTAATACTGATTAATGTCCTTAAGGGGTGCAATTGTGCGCTCTCCCCTATAAATTAGGGGGATTACGGAAAATTTCGGTTCCGGTTAGCGGGGGCAATAACTGGTACAATAGAGCCGCATTGGGGATCTACAGTAACAGGCTGCGGCATGACGAATAAGATTTCAACCGGGCTGGATGAAACCACACAACCGATGGCAATTCTGACCCTTCTCCACCTGTTTAACGGCGTGAGTTCCGGCATAGGGGCGATCATCGGTTATGTGATAACTATCTGGCACTATAACCTGAATTTTGACTTTGGCGTGATGCTGGCCGCAGGGCTGGCGACGCTGCTGGTATCCAGCGGTGGCTTCCTGATTAATGACATTCTGGATATTGAGATTGATCGCATCAACCGGCCAGACCGACCGTTAGCGGCGGGGCTGGTTTCGCTGCGCACCGCCTGGGTGCTGTGCATCAGCACGACTTTAGCCGGTATGCTGCTGGCGTTTATGATCAGTGTGGCATCGGGCATTGTCGCCAGCCTGATTGCGCTGGCGTTGTTTGCCTACTCCTATGATCTGAAAAAGCGCTTTTTAATCGGCCATCTGACCATTGCCGCAATGGGTGCGGCGCTGCTGCCGTTTGGGGCGTTGGCGGCGGGGCATCTGCTACCAGTGTTATACAGTGTCGGTTTTGTCTTTCCGGCATTTATCGCCCGTGAAGTCCTCAAAACCGTGCCGGATTACGAAGGGGATCGTGTGGCGGGGGTGGATAACATTGCGACACGTTATGGCCCACAGACCGCGCTGAGAGTCGCGCAGGTGGCGTTGGGAATCGTCGCGCTGGTGCTGATTCCGGTGCCGCTGGTGTGGCCGCTCAATGCCGGGTATCTGCTTTTGGTGGTCGGTGTGATTATCCCGGTGACGCTCTATTCGCTTTATCGGGCGCGGCTGGAGAATGTCAAACACATTTCGCAACTGGCGAAAATGCTCTTTTTGCTGACGACGATTGCCCTGCTGGTGGGGTCGATACCGGGCTGATTGATTGCTGCTGTATCTTATTTCCTGCGTGACTGTTGCGCGGTGATGAAAGGAATAATCCATGATTACGCATGTGGTTCTGTTTAAACTCAAACCGGAACATCGTGACGAAGCGGCTCACTGCCGCGATCTGCTGGCGACCCTGCCACCCAGGATCGAGCAGATTAAATTTTACGAACTGGGTCTGAATATGATCGAGTCGGATCGGGCTTATGACCTTAGCCTGTATTCCAAATTTGACTCCTTGGAAACGCTGGAAATTTATCAGAAGCACCCGGAGCATCAGGCGGTGGTGCATCAAATCACACCGCACATGGCCTCGATTGTCGCGGTGGACTATGAGAGCGAAGCGTAAGACACAGGGATCATCTGCCCCTGTGTCATGCCCCTGTGCGTTAAATGCTGTCGCGCAGATCGTTAATTTCCTGCTCCAGCCAGATAATTTTCCGCGCCAGGGTGAGCAGCAGCGGGTTCGTGAGAAAATCCACCGCGCTCAGCTCAGACCCTTTCTGTCCACGGGCTTGCTCTAATCGCTGCTGACGCTGAACTTCAGCCTGTTGGCTGGCACTGAATTGTGCCGGATCGTGCGCTGTGACCAGTTGACGGGCGCGGTCAGTAACTGTGGCCGGTGTCCCGTCCGCCAGATGCAGCACCGTGCGCTCCCCATTGACACTCAGTCCTGAAAACGCGCTGCCAAGCTGTGCCCGCAGTGTTTCGTCTAAGGCTCCGATATTGATCTGTCCGGCGCGGATGATAACGATATCCATGTTTAAGAAACCTCCCTGACCCAGAATTGTGGATGAACATCGAGTAAACTGGTGGCCGCCCCGGCATACAGCGTGGCGGTGCCCCCATCGACTTTCCATTGCAGCCTGAAAGTGTGCGTCCCAGCTGGCAGGCTGCGCAGCAGAAACACGAAGCTGACCGGGATCGTGCGATTATTGATGGTGACCGATGGATTGCGGCAGACGATCAGGCCATCATCACCGCCGACCCGCCCTAACGTGTTGACCAGTACATCAAAATAGAAATAGCGATCAATCTGACTCAGTCGTAGTGACCCGAACCAGCCGATCAGGACATCGCCGCCTTCAGTATCCAGCGTGTAGGCAAAATTCGTGGCATCCACATCGACAAAGCTGGTCGAGGTGGTCGAATAGTCGGCGACTTCATTGGCGAGATAACTGCCGGTCGGAGGTGATTTCAGAAATTCGAGATTGTCGCGCAGGTGGGTGTTCAGGTCGTCAGCGGTGACAAGCTGATTCACTGACCAGGTGGCGGGTTGTGTCCAGTTAGCAGGCATAGATAATTCTCCTTGATAAAGCGAAAAAGTGGTATGCAGGTACAGGCTTCTGATTGCCTGTTGTCATTAATAAGCAAGCACGCTTGAGGTATTCAGCCGACTTTGATTGAGTACCCAGAAGGTATTGGCGAGGGCGCTTTCCAGCGTCCATGTGACGCCATGGCGCAGGCCACCCTGCGTGACCTGATGCGCCTCCGCGATGATGAAGTAATCGCCTGTGTGGCCGGTCTGGCTTTCGCTGATGCCGATGCGGTCAAACAGCGTGCGCTCTAAAACCTGCGTGGCATGCTGCGCGGCGCTGAGGGTGATGCTGTGGACAGCCCCATTTGTGGATCGGCGTCGCGCCAGCTCAAAACGCGCCAGTTGATCCGCCTGTTCCAGCGAATCCAGCAGCGGCAGATTGAACTCTAAAATCCGGGGGCCATAAAACACCTGCGCTTCATAATCCAGCGCATCGACGGTGACCGGATCGCCCTGATACAACGGCGTGCCAAGCAGTTGAAAACCCGGCAGCAGATAGACATCGCGTGGGCTGTTGTTGCGGATTTCCAGAATCGCCGCGCTGAAATCCGCCTGAATCAGCAACAGATCAACTCTGGCGGTCTGGTCATTGCCCAGGCCATCTTCCTGCGTATTGAACTGATAATCAATGCCACGCCGCGGTGCATAGACTTCCAGCGCGCCAATCTGCCGTTTGTCCGCGTCCCGATAGCACACGGTCAAACGGCGGACGTTACCGGCTTTCACCAACTGCGCACTTTCCGACAGCCACAGTACCGTATAATCCGGGCCGATGTGCCGTGGGATAATATCCACGCGCACCTGACTGACGACCCCCGCCCCGTAATCATAGGTCAGCGCGTTCATGTCATCGCTGAAGGTCGCGCTAAAAGTCGTATCCAGCAGCAGATGATGACGGTTGTAGAAAACCGCATTTCCGTCACGATTGATAAAAAAGCGTCCCCGTTCGGCGGCGGTCACAGCGGCAATCGCGCGGCTGGCATCAATGCCGTCGCCCCACGTATCCCCGGCATAAGCAAAAACGGTTTTTCCGGTTTCCAGCGACCGCGCAACCGTGATATCCGGCAGGCGGGTGCTGGTACTGAGCTCACTGTAGCCGGGATGACCCAGTATCCAGCGCTGTTTAAGAACCCGCCGTCGCAGCGGAACCGTATCCAGAATGTTGGCGATTATCTCGTCGGCCCGTTGATTGATCTGTGGCGTGAGACGCACCGGATACTGGCTGAGCTGCGCGTCGATCCCTTCTACATGAATCACCGCTGTGCGCTGACCCTGATCTCCGGCCAGCGGCTCGATGCGGCTGATGAATCCGCTGAAATGCAGACGCTCGGTCAGGCCATCATCACTGAAAATATGCAGAATTTTGCCGACCTGTACTGTGCTGGAACCGGCCTCTGGCGAAAAGCGCTGATCTTCATTGCGCAGCGTAATCCGCGCATAGGTCGGCGCGGGGTAATCATCATAGGGCTGTGCCATGCCCAGACGCCATTCCAGCGCGATTACGCGATGGCTGAGATTATCACCGTCCACATCTCCCCAATCAATGCTGCCATCATCGTCACTGTCGATGCCAATCCGATAACTGATGGTCATGCTTACACCTCCATCAGCCACGTGTGGCGAAAAGCGCAGCCATGATAAAGCGTATTGCCGTGGGTAAACGTGCCCGGTTCCACTTTGACGCGAGCCGGTTCCAGCAGTGCGCCACCCAGCGTGACATCCTCACTGAGCGCGCCGAAATAGGCGTCAATCAGGTCGATCAACAGCGGCAGATGACTGCGCGAGCCTCTCCCCGCGCTGACCGGCGCCACCAGCAGCAAATGCGTCAGGCTGTAGCTGACGGTACGCGGCCCCTGGCTGAAGGCAATCGCCTGAAAGCCTTGCCCACGTTCCCGCAAAAGCGCCTCGGATTCGGTTTCACCGGGCAGCACCAACAGCGCCGGAAGCTGGGCGCGGCTGATGTCATCCGGCACGATATCAACATCATAATTGTGCTGGATTCCGCTGATCACCAGCGCGGACAGATGGGAAAGGGCGGTACGAAATAACGCCATAAAGCGCCTCCTTAATAGCTGATATTACGAGATTCAAACTTGACAATTCTGCTGAAGGTGAATACTATTAGTCTTTAAGACTAATAGTATTCACCTTCACCAATATGTTTCAAAAAGAGGGAAAGATGACCACGATGATGAACAATTCTCAGGCAACCCCTTCTGCCGTGCCGGTTAATTTCAGTATGCCCCGTTTACTGCTGCATGCCGAAGGGCTGGCCGTATTCATCGCCGCGATTGCGCTGTATGCCCAGCAAAGCGGCCAGTGGGTGGCGTTCGCGCTGCTGCTGCTCACGCCGGACTTATCCATGATTGGCTATCTGGTCAATACGCGTGTCGGCGCAATCACCTACAATCTGGTGCACACCTACACGCTGCCCATTCTGCTGGCGCTGATGTCACTCAGCGCGGGTTGGTCACTGGGCCTGTCACTGGCGCTGATCTGGCTGGCGCACATCGGCATGGATCGAACGTTTGGTTATGGGTTAAAATACCCGTCTAGCTTCAAGGAGACTCACTTTAACCGCCTATGAGCCCCTTCCCATCTAAAATCAATCTGGACAGCATTGTTCAGACGACCATCGACATGATTGAAACCGAGGGTGTCGATAAGCTCTCGGTCAATAAACTGGCAGAGCGCTTGGGGGTCAAAACCCCATCGCTCTATCGCTACGTTAACAACAAGACCGATCTGCTGCGGGCGGTGAATGAGGCCACTATTGCGGCGTTGTTCCAGTCGCTCACCCCGGTGCTGGAAATCACAGGCGACACCCAGACCAAAATCCTGACTGTCGCCTGTGAATATCGCAATTTCGCGCTGGCGAATCCGGTCGCTTATGGGCTGGTCTATACCAACACCATTGCCGAACTGCGCCCCGACGAGAGCGAAGCCGTGCGCGGTGTGCTGCCTTTTCAGGGTCTGATGGCACAGATTAGCGGGGAAGCGGATTCGCTCACCGCGTTGCGGGGACTGCTGGCGCTGATTCATGGCTTTGTCATGCTGGAACTGGCTGGACAACTGCGGCGCGGTGGTGATCTGGAAGCCGCCTTTATCCGTTGTGTCGAAGCCTATATCACCGGCTGGCTTTAACTCCGCGCACCGACCCGCCTTAACGCCCCTAAAGCCGCGCTCAGTTGCAGTGGCGTCGATGAAAACGGGCGATTATCCGGCTCTTTGTACAGCCACAACGCCCAGCGCAGACACAAAATTTCCACATCCAGCGGCGGCTGATAAATTTCAATCGGGGTGTATTGATCGTGTGCGCTGGCAACTGTGCCATTTGCCCCGCGCAGCACACTCAAAACATTGGTCGCCATATCCACACCAATGACACTCATATATTCACCCTCAAGCCGCAGCAACTGGCCGACCTGAAAACGTGGTGTGGTGCCATGTGCATCCAGGCCATTGGCATCGCTGACGGTCAGAGACGTGATGCTGCTATCCAGCGCGGCATCCTGCACACTATCGCTGCTGGCGCGCCATGCCTGTGACCAGCGATCATGCCAGCCCCAGACGCCGCTGATGGTGATGGCCTGCAACGGGCTTTTCTCCCAGACGAAGGCTTCGCCATCCACTAACTGAAGCAGGCCAATCGGCCCGTCCTGCCCAACATCGGGAATCGTCAGGATGGTTTCCGGCGCGATGCTGTTGCCATCCCCATTAACGACCATCTCCAATTCCAGCAGATCATCAATCAAGACCATTTCAGTCGGGTAACGCGGGTTAATCGTGTGGGCGATAGTCACCCGGCGCGGGATAAAACGGCGCACGGCAGCAGCTTCCATCTGGGCGGTGGCCGCCTGAAGCGCCGCCAGCAAACGGCTGTCGTCCGATGTGTCATCCGGGCTTAAGCTTAAACGCTGGCGTAACTGTTGTAAGGTTGCGATAGTATACATAATATTTCCTCCTGATATGAGCTGGCTAAAGTGAGATGTTGTAATGGACGATACGCCCGATTTATACAGATTGTTGGATATTGAACCCTATGGAACCTTCAAATTTAATGACATGCTCCAGTTTGAGTGGGGGGCGGAACTGATTTTTGAATGTACCTATGAGCACGCGATTTATGAGAAGCCGGTGGATTTTCGTATCCATGCCAAAGACTGCCGCGACATGCACTGGCGCGTCTATGCCCATGTGCAGGCCAGCGAAGATAAAGACATGCCCATCGCCACCTTGATTAACTTCCGGCTGGGGCAGGATCGTCACCGCAAGCCGCTGCATCTGCTGACGGATTTCTTCGGCCTCAGTGTGGCTTATGGTGAACTGCTGATTTACAAAGTAGAAAAATAAACACAACCAATTTTGAACAACCTCCCAATAGGCACCGTAGTATGGGGTGAACGAGGAGTTGAGCCTAGTGAACCTGATACAGGAAGCGCCCATGACGGATGATACGCCTGCCCAACTGATCCATCTCCAGGAAGATGCTTTACTGGAAATGGCCCAGGCGGGCAACGACGAGGCTTTTGGTGCGCTCCTGCTCAAGCTGGATGGCCCGGTGCGGCGCTTTATCCGCCGTTTGGTGGGTACCAGCGATGCTGAGGACGACATTGTGCAGGATGTGTTTATCAAACTGCATCGCAAGCTCAATCGTATCCGTCCCGGCCAGGGCATTCGTCCCTATCTTTTCCGGATGGTGCGCAACCGCACCTACGACGAACTGCGCAAGCTGGGTCGTTATGAAGTGTTATCGCTGGATGATGAGCCGGTAGAGACTTACGCCTCGTTCAACTCGGTGCCGGATGGCAGCGAGCAGCCGGAAGAAACGGCGCACTGGCTGCTGATCCAGCTGGAAGTTCAGGAAGCGATGCAACGCCTGCCCGAACTTCAGCGTCAGGCACTCATTCTGTTTTCGGAAGAAAGCCTGTCGTACAACGAAATCGCTGAAGCAATGGATACCAGCATCGGCACCGTGAAATCACGTTTATTTCACGCCAAAAAAGGACTGCGGCGTTTGCTGCGGCCAGAGACACTCGAAGCACTGGATGTAGAATTCGCACGCTAACAGGCGGAGGAAAGTTATCATGTACCATCAGGATCACGAGCGTTTAATGCACGAACTGAAGCATCACCGTCAATATCTGCAACACGAGGCGGATAAGCATCGTTTGCTGAATGCCCATAAACCCTACCAACCGGAATTTTACCGGCGGATGCTCAGCGCACTGGGGATGACTCTGGTGCGGGTGGGCCAACGCCTGGAAAAAGTATCCGCCAGTGGCAAGCGCTATACTGTGTATGCGCCGCAGTTGGGCAAGTATTAATCATCTGTCTGCAAAATTTGTAGGGACAAGGCCTGCCTTGTCCGTATCAGATGGATAGATTGTTAGAAATCATTCAAGTGATTATCGCCCGTACAAATCTGTACGCAGGCGCTAGATAAAGAGAGAACGTAAGGAAGAATACAATGGACGAAAATATCCGCAAACAGATCCGCCAGCTTTTACCCGCCATGCAGGCGCTGGAGAAATCCGTAAAGCGCTCATTGCAGGAAGGCACCTATTCCGGCACAGGCGATATGGCGGTGCGCAGTTATCGCAATCTGCACAACCGTATCGCTCAGCTTTTGCCCGAAGATTTTTATATCACCGAAGGTCTTGTACTCGATATCAGCGATGATGCCAGCGAAAGCGATAAAATCGCCCAGGTGCATCTGGCAGCCAGCCAGTTGGTCAGCTATCTGGAAAATCAATCCCGCAGTAGCAGCACGGACTTCAGCGGCGATATCGAAGACCTGAAAGAGATCAGCCGTTCGCTGCGCGATCGCATTCTGGCGCAGACCAAAGAAACCGTGCGTCGTGCTATGGCCGATGTTGAGATCAATATCGACACCGATTGGGGTGGCGGCAAGGGCAAACGCAAGCGCAAAATCCGTATCGAGTCCGATGACGACGATAATTACATCGGCGCGGACTTCAGCGGCCAGGACCTGCGGGAACGTGATTTCAGCGATGCTGATCTGACGGATGCCAATCTGAGCGGTGCGTTTCTGATGGAGGCGGATTTTAGCTATGCGATGCTGACCCATGCCAACCTGAGCGGGGCCAATCTACACGCTGCCAACCTGGAAGATGCTGAACTCAGCTCGGCCAATCTGAGCGGTGCTGTGCTGCAAGAGGCCAATCTGGAAGATGCGCATCTGGTCAAAGCCAATCTGAGCGGTGCGAATATGCTGGAAGCCAACCTTGAAGATGCTGACCTGACGGGGGCTAATCTGAGCGGGGCCAACCTGATGAATGCCAACCTGAGTGATGCGACCATTACCCACGCCAACCTGAGCGGCGCTAATCTGCACGAAGCCAATCTGCGTGATGCCGACCTGAGCGAAACTGACCTGCGCTCGGCCAATCTTCAGAATGCCAATCTGCGGGACGCAATCCTGGACGGCGCGAATCTGCGGGATGCCAATCTTGATGGCGCGAATTTCCGTGACGCGTCGGTTGACGGCATGATTTTGCCGGATGGCTCACCGTACCGCCGGGGTGATGATCTGGCGCGCTTCGTGGTCAATCGTGGCCCATCACGCAAGGGCAGACGTGATGATGTTATCGTCCCGCCCGTACCACCAGTCCCGCCG
>JBBSQD010000106.1:0-19232 GCA_038258185.1 Aggregatilineales bacterium
ATTTCTTTGATCTGGGTGGGCACTCTCTACAGGTCGTTCAGGTCATTAATCAGCTTGAGAAAGAAACCGGCATCCATCTGGAACCCGCGCTGATGCGCTATCAGTCCTTGCGCCAGCAGGCCGCGACCATTGAAACCTCGGAAGTATTTCAGAACGCGCCGACAGCCGCACCGCAAACTATCCGGTTGCCCGGTCGGCTTGAAGTTCCCATTTTCTTCGGCAATGAAGCTGAACTTTACGGGATGTATTACCCAGCCGAAATGCTCGATCAGGACAGCGTTGGGGTTGTGATCTGTAATCCGTGGGGGCCGGAATATCTGCGGGCGCATCGGGCGTGTCACCAACTGGCTTTACGCCTGTCCAGTAGCGGCATACCGGTTCTGCGCTTTGACTATTATGGCACGGGTGATTCCGCAGGTGATGATCTCGAAGTCAGCGTGCAGCACAGCATTGCCGACATCAGCACGGCTATCAGCGAGTTGCAACAGCGCAGCGGGATTGATAAAGTGATCCTGGTTGGTGTTCGCTTGGGGGCAACCTATGCCGCCTTAGCCAGTGCCCAACTGAAAAACATCGAGCGGTTGGTGTTGTGGGAGCCACTCGTGAACGGCACCGACTATCTGGAAGAACTTCAGACCTGGCATCGCCGCAATTTATACTCTTATCTTACTAAAGTGACCCAGAACACCGCAGAAACAGAGCTGATGGGATTTGCGCTTTCGCCACAATTCGTCAGTGACATTGAAGCGATCAACCTGCTGGCTATCGACAGCAAACTTGCCGATCAGGCTTTGATCGTGGAGCGCGAAACGACCGATTCAACCCGCCATCTTTGCGAACATCTGCAAGTTCAGGATACTATGACGCTCTACCAGCAGATTGACGCGCCCCAGTTATGGACTGAAAATGTGGATAAGGCGCTCGTTCCACACCAGACACTGGAGGCAATCGTAGATTGGATAAAGAAAGCACAGGCATAACAATGATGCGAGAAGAAGCTGTTCGATTCGGGAGAGATGGTTCACTGGTGGGGGTTGTGACGCAATCGGAACAATCCGCAGATATGCCAGCCATTATTCTGTTAAACGCCGGGATGATCCATCACGTGGGGCCAAGTCGTATTTATGTGCGGCTGGCGCGGCACCTGGTCAAACAGGGATTTACCTCGCTGCGGTTCGATTTTTCCGGCATTGGCGATAGCTGCGCACGGGCGGATAATCTGGCCATTGAGCAGGCGGTCGTTGATGATGTCAAGCAGGCCATGAATTTCCTGACAGAACACAGCGGAGTCTCACAGTTTATCCTGATTGGGCATTGCGCGGGTGCTTGGATCGCCTTTCTGTCCGCCAGTCTGGATGAGCGAATTTGCGGAACGGTGCTGATGAACCCGGACGGCGCCACTGACGACTGGGTCGAGTATGATCGCCAGCGTAAAGTCTCCCGCTTCTATGAGCAGTACTACTCCAAGGAAGCCTTGTTCGACCCGCAGCGCTGGAAAAAGCTGCTGACGGGTAAAGCCAGTTATCGCAGCATTACCAACAATGTGATGAAAAACATTATCGGTAATCGCATTTCGACAGTCGCGTTCAAAGTGCGCCAGAAACTGGATGGTGGCCCGAAGGAAGAAGAACCCGCACAGCAGTCCCTGCGGGATCAGATTGTGAAGGCGTTTGTCGAGCGAAACATTCATATGCTGCTGTTGTTTTCCAAGGGTAGCTCAGCGATTGAACACACGCATACCATTTTCGGACAAGAGTTTGACACCATCATGCAATCAGGCATGTCCAAAGAAGTCATCATTCCCAATGCCGACCACACCTTTACACTGATGGCTGGTCAACACGCCGTCATGGATGAGATTGGCAGCTGGTGCGGGGATTTTCTTTCCGCTTCGGTACCCCAGCCTTAATAGTGTTGTGCGGTATTTATAACATGACCGAGAGAATTTTATGTCCTTTCTGACCCCTCCCCAGCCCTCTCCCGCAGGGACGCTTCGCAGCCCGAATTCGGGGAGGGAGCCTGATACGGCGGCTACAAAGTCTCCCCTGAATTCGGGAGAGATTTAGAGGGGGTTAAAAAGTTCAGAAAGGTTCTTTTCTAATATCAGACAAGCCTTAATCGGCTGGGGTGACCGCCGCATCCAGAAATTTGAATAATGCCTTGTGAAATGCTTCCTGATTGACGCGGTGGAAGCCATTCGGAATAATCGCTAAGGTGGATGATACTCCGGCGGCGCGCAGCGCTCTGTCAAACGCCTCAGCTTCGGATGGCGGTGCCATCTCATCAATGCCACCATGCGCCACCAGAAACGGCGGGTCACTTTCGTCCACCCATGCCAGCGGCAAATTGGCTGCAAACTGTTGAACCAGTTCCGGTAAATCGGGTGTCGTCAGCCATTGAGAGGGCGGCACAGCGGCAAGTACATCAAACACCGCCGTAATCTGCTCCTCTGGCAAACCCGAATACTGCTGAATCACACTGATGAAAAATGGATCGGAAAAGCTCACCTCCGGGGTGCCGTAACTACCCCCATAGGTGATAACGGCTTTAATGTTGTTGGCAATCGGCAGCGCATTGGGACAATCTCCCTGGAGCGGACGCATATCATCACGGGTCGCCAATAATGTCGCCATTGACCCCCCGCGCGAGTGTCCAAACATCACAATGTTGTCGGTATCAAACGCATACGAGCGGCTGTTAGCATAAATCCAGGCCAGGGCGCAGAGCGTATCCTGCAGCCCCGCCGTGAGATTTTCAGCCGTGGGGGCACGGTACTCAATCGAAACCGCGGCGTAACCGTGCGCGGTCAGGTCGGCGGTTGTGCCCGTATCCGCAAAGTAATTTTTGTTGACATCGGTGCCATGAATCAGCAGCACAGTCGGGAACGGGCCATCACCGTCGGGAAGATAGACATTCAGCCTGTTTTCCGGTTGGTGGTTGCCATAGGTCACATCCACGACAGGCAGTAAGCCCATAGGTATCGTTGAGGCGCTTTCATACGCAAACAGATAAGCCCCCAAAAACATAATGATCCACGTCATGCAGCCCATACTTACTTCTTAAACCCCAACTTTTTGCTCAGCAAGAGTGCCAGTTCGTCTTCAGACATATCATCCAGCTCATCGGACGAAGCATTCTCAGAAACCGGCTCGTCTGGCTCTGCCAGTCTTTCCGGTTCCTGACTTATCTCATTCTCCAGTACATGCGTCGTCAGATAACCGACAAGGTCGGAAACTGTGGGGTAATTAAATGTCAGCGTGGATGGTAGCGTCTGTTCGACACTGACCTCCAGACGACTCTTTAGCTCTACCGACATCAGCGAGTCCATGCCCATTTCAAACAGGCCGCGATAAATATCAATATCATCCGGGTTTGTCATGCCCAGGACTGCGGCGGCTTCCCCACGGACATGCTCAATCAGAATATCCTGACGGTCATTCGGATGGGCTTCGTGGAGCTTGTGCAACAATCCGCTGGATTGCGCAGCGGGCAAAGCGGCAGCGACTTCGTTCTGTCGAGTATTCACCAGCTCAAGGAAGGGACGCTGACGACGCGCTTCATAAACCGGTTTCAACTGTGACCAATTGACCGAAGCGACCACCATCTGCGAGACATGCGGTGCATTCAAAAAGTCGCCCATAAATTGCAGTGCCTGATCCGCAGCCATGCGATTCAATCCCACCTGAGAGGCCAGTTCCTGTCCACTCATGGATGCAGAGCTCATATCATCCCATGTTCCCCAGTTGATACTCAGGGCAGGTCGTCCCTGTGTGCGCCGGTACTGGGCAAAGGCATCCATGAAGGCATTGGCTGCCGCATAGTGGGCCAAAGTACCCGCACCCCACAATGCGGTGGTTGATGAGAACAGCACGAAGAAATCAAGGTCGATATCGCGGGTCAGTTCATCCAATAACTGCGTACCTGTCACCTTCGGCTGGAGCATCGCCGCGAACAATTCCATGTCCATTTCGGCGATGGGACGATCACTAAGCGCCGCTGCGGCATGAACCAGTCCGCGCAGAGGCGGCAGAGTCTGACCAAATTCCGCGAACAGTGACTCCATGTCTGTGCGGTTGCTGACATTCGCCGCCGCAATCGTGACCTGTGTGCCAATCGCCTCGATTTCCTGAATGGCTTCGGCTCGGCTGCGCTCCGGGCTGTTCTGTAGCAGGGTATGCCACTGGTCGCGCGCGGGCAAACCACGCCGTCCCATCAGCACGAGATGCTTCGCGCCCTGTGTCGCCATCCAGTGCGCGACCTTCAGGCCCAGACCACCTAAACCGCCGGTGATCAGATAAGCGCCGTTGGCATCCCATTGTACAGGTTCCAAGGCTGGGGGAGTCGTCTGAGTTAAGCGTGCCACATAACGCTCATTATGCCGCCATGCCACCTGATCTTCCCCATCGCTGAAGCTGATTTCAGCCAGAATGATGGCTGCCGGTTGCTCACTGGTCGCATCCAGATCAATTAAGCCGCCCCAGATTTCGGGATGTTCCAGCGCGATGACCCGTCCCAGGCCCCACAATGCCGCCTGAGTCGGCGCGGTGACATCCGAATGGGCCGGTTGTGCGCCCTGCGTGGCAATCCACAGCGGAGCCGAACGCCCTGCACGGATTAGCGCTTGCGTGAGATAGAGTACGCTGGCACACTGCTGCGCCGCTTCAGTCTCATCGTTATTCAGGCTCCACAGATATAACACGCCGCTGGGTTGAGCCTGTAGAAGTTTATCGTAATGCGCCGGTTCAAGCGGATTTATCTGCACACCATAGTCAGTTTGGGCGTAAGAATCACCGGGCAGCACCAATGTGCAGTTACCCCCCAGCAGTTCGCTCACCTGCTGACCGATGCCGTACTGATCGGCAAAAATCAGCCACGGCCCCTGAGCTTCAGCCTGTGGCGATTGCGCCAGAATAATGGACTGTTGCGACAAAACGCTGGTCGTCTGCCCACTGGCAATCACTGTCGTTTGCTCAAATCCCTGCGATTGTAGCAAGTTGAGCCAGCCTTCGTTTGCCAGCAGCGGATAGTCGGGGCGAATAGCGCTGTCCGCGAAACGCCACCAGCCATCGGTTAAGCCAAAGGTCAGATCAACCCAACGCTGCGGGGCGGTACCTTCCAACAGCAGCAGAACACCCTGCGGTGCCAGTAACTGCCGGACATGGCTTAACGATTCATTCAGGTCACGCGTCGCGTGCAGCACATTGGCGGCCACGATCAGATCAAACGACTGTCCCGCAAATCCCTGTTCAGCCGGGTTCTGTTCAATGTCGAGCCGTTTATATTCCAGTTGTGGGCCAAATTTCTCAGCGGCACGTTCCAGAAACAGCGGTGATAAATCGGTAAAAACATACTCTACCCGGTCAGCAGACAGCACCGGCAGCAGATAGTTGGTAGTTGCGCCAGTTCCTGCGCCGACTTCCAGCACACGCAGCGGACGATCCGCGCTGACAAGTTGTGCGACGGTCTGCTGCACCAGTGAATTGAAGGCCTGCGCGAAAGGCGCATCCTGATAAATTTCCTCAAGGGACTGTAGTGACCCATTCGGGAACAGGAGTTCAAGAGGATCAGTATTTTCACGCAGCACACTGGCTAACTGCGGACCACAGCGCCCTAACAGCGCTAGTTCCGCCTGATAATCAGGATATTGCTCTACCAGCCATGACCAGTAACTTTGGGCATCCTCAGGGATGTGTACCACTTCCCAGAATTCGCCAGACTGCCGTACAATGCCATCTTCCAGCAGAATCCACAGCAGACGTTCCAGCAAGCGCTGATACGATGCGCTGACGTTTAAGTCTGCTGGCCGGAAGCGCGAACCGGGATTCAGGTCTACGCCCAGTTGACCGAGTGCCATCACAATATACGCCGCGCTGAGATGATCCAGATGCGCGAAGAAACCATTATAGGCTTCCAGCGATGGCTGGCTTTCGAGCGCGTCGGCCTGCGGAAGTATTCCCTGAGCGATGTGATTCAGATCAACACCGGCAAGGGCTGAAATTGCATCGAGCGCTTTGGGTAACCATTCCACCTGATACAGCCAATCGCTGGGTCGCTGATGCGCCACCCGCATCAGCGCTTCACGTCCGGCGCGTTTAAGCTGGACGCCTTCAGCCTCGGCCACCAGTTGACCATCGGCATCATACAGTCGAATGTCGCCGATAAAGGTCTCTTTATGCGATTCAGACTGTTCGCGCAGTATCGTGTGATTCCATATCTGCTTACCGGGTTTGCGATAAACACGAAACTGCTCAATGCCGATCAGCAGGTAAGCCTTGTCTACGTTGTAATCGGGCAGCGGCGCCCCCAACAGATGGAAACAGGCATCCAGAAATGCCGGGTGGATGAAATAGGCTTTCGGGTCGAGATCGTCCGGAAGCTGAATTTCGCCAAGCGCCTCGCCATCCCGCCGCCAGATCTGCCGGATGCCGCGGAAATGCGGGCCAAATTCCAGCCCTAGGTCACGCATGTTCTCGTAATAAAAGTCGACATCAATTGTTTCCGGGCAGCGCGCCTGAACCGCTTCGATTGAAAAGTCTTCATCCGCAGGCGCCACACTCGCACCCAGTCGCAGATCACCCGTCGCATGCAACTTCCAGCGTTCGCCATCCAGGCTGAATATCTGGAAAGCAGCGCGATTATTCACCTGCGGCGCAATGACTAACTGAACGGTTGCAAAGTTTTCTTCCGGCAGAATCAGCGCTTCCTGAATGCCGAAATTTTCAATGGTATGCAGCCCCTGACCGAAAATCGCTTCAGCCCCGGCCAGCGCCATTTCCATATAAGCCGGTGATGGCAGGATGACAACGCCGTAAATGCGATGATGGTCGAGGTAGGCCGGATAATGGGCATTCAGGCGCGACTCAAATACGTTGTCCTTGATCGAAGGCGATTGCAGGCGCGCGCCAAGCAGTGGGTGACCGGTCTGTCCAGACATAAAAACGGGCGGCTGTAGAGAAGTGCCGGTTTGAATCCAGTAGCGCTCACGCTGGAACGGGTAGGTGGGCAAGCTCAAACGCTGACGGGGATAAGCCTGATCGAAGCCCAACCAGTCAATTTCGAGGCCGTTGGCATACAGCGCCCCCAGACTCGTAAGCATCTGCTGCCAATCACCATGCCCCGGTCGCAGCGATGGCAGCCACTGGCTGTTCTCAATTGAGATACAGCGCTGACCCATTTCCAGCAGATTAGGCGCGGGGCCAATCTCCACAAACAGACGATAACCCAATTCGTGCAGGGTCTGCATGGCCGGGTAGAACTGCACCGTCTCGCGCATATGGCGCCGCCAGTATTCCGCTTTGGCGATTTCACTGCCTGCCAGCTTGCCGGTTAAACCCGAAACGAGATCCACCTGTGGGGCGTGATAAGTCACCTCACGCGCGGTCTGCATAAAGGCATCCAGCAGTGGGTCCATCAAGGGCGAGTGGGATGCGGTGGTCACCTGCAAGCGTCTGGCGCGAATGTGATCGCCTTTCAGCTGATCAATCACCGCCTGTAAAGCGGCTTTTTCGCCGGAAATCACGACACTTTCCGGGCCATTAATGGCGGCAATAGACACCCGATCCAGATAGGGTTTAATCACCTGCGCGACATGCTCAGCCGACCCAAACACGGTCGCCATTTCGCCGGACTGTGAGACAGACTGCATCAGGCGTCCGCGCGCGGTGACCAGCTTCAGGCCATCTTCAAGGCTGAACACACCCGCCGCACAGGCCGCGGCATATTCGCCCACACTGTGACCCATCACCACCGCAGGCGCAACACCCCATGAACGCCATAATTCGGTCAGCGCATATTCCAGCGAGAATTGTGCCGGTTGGGCGAACTGAATATCGTTGAGCGGCGACTCGGTGTCAGGCTGCGGGTAGAGCACGTCCAGCAGCGACTGGCTGAGGACAGGCCGCAGCAGCTCATCACACTGGTCGATGGCCTGGCGAAACACCGGCTGCGTTTCGTAAAGCTCACGCCCCATGCCGACATACTGCGATCCCTGTCCTGTGAACAGAAAAGCGACGCGTTTTTCCAATCCCGCCTGGCCGATAACCCAGTTGCCAGCTTCGTTTGCCAGATATTGTGCCAGAGTGGTTTGCATTTGTGGCAGCGAATCGGCTATCAACGCCAGCCGGTGATACTGCTGCGCCCGTCCCACATTGGCGGTAAAGGCTATATCCGGCAGTGATTTGGCGGGGTTGGCTGCCAGATCGTCCTGGAAGCGTTCGGCAAGCTGAGAAAGTCCTGCTTCCGTCCGCGCCGAGAGAGTCAGGATATGGGCTGGTCGCTCATCAGCAATCGGTTCGACTTCGCGCAGGGGTGCTTCTTCGACAATCAGATGCACATTGGTGCCGCTGAAGCCAAAGGAACTCAGACCACCAATGCGGCTGCCATTGGTTTCCTGCCAGGGCGTGCGGCTCGTCGGCACGCTGACGGGAAGCTCGTCCCACGGGATGTAAGAACTGGGCTGATGCAGATGCAGATGCGGCGGAATCTCTTTATTCTGCAAACTCAGAATCAGCTTGATCAGTCCGGCAACCCCCGCTGCCGATTCCAGATGACCAATATTCGTTTTGACTGAGCCGATCAGCAGCGATTGGTCAGCGGTTCGTCCGGCTCCCAGCGCTGCCGCCAGCGCCTGCACCTCGATAGGATCCCCCAGCGATGTGCCGGTGCCGTGTGTCTCGACATAACCCACATCGCCCGGCTCGACACCGGCATTCGCCAGCGCTTCGCGAATCACAGAAACCTGCGATGGGCCATTGGGGGCGGTCAGGCCGTTGCTGCGCCCATCCTGATTGATGGCCGAACCACGAATGACCGCCAGAATCTGATCGCCATCGGCCAGCGCATCGTCCAGCATTTTTAAGACGACCACGCCGCAGCCTTCTGCGCGGACAAAGCCATCCGCCGCTTCGTCGAAGGTTTTGCAGCGTCCGTCGGAGGCCATCATATTGGCTTTAGACAGAGTGAACGTCACATCGGGCGCGAGGATGGCATTGACACCACCAGCCAGCGCCATGCGGCATTCGCCATTACGCAGACTTTGCACCGCCATGTGAATAGCCACCAGCGATGATGAGCAAGCGGTATCCACCGAAATAGCCGGGCCTTGCAGACCTAATGTATACGAGATACGCCCGGAAGCGACACTGTGTGCGCCACCGGTAGAGACATACATATCGAATTGAGTGGAGTCGCCTTCCAGCATCAACTGGGCATAATCATGATTGCATATGCCCGTGAAGACTCCGGTCTTGCTGCCGAACAATTTATCCGGCGCGTAACCGGCTTTTTCCAGCGCCTCCCAACTGACTTCCAGCAATAAGCGCTGCTGCGGGTCCATCGTCACCGCTTCGCGTGGGGAGATGCCAAAAAACTGCGGGTCAAACTGATCAATATCATCGACAAAGCCGCCCCACAGCGTCGCGATCTTGCCCGGTGCATCCGGGTCAGGGTCATAGAGTTCGGCGGCGTCCCAGCGTGAAGTGGGAATCTCGGTAATCGAGTCGACCCCGTTGCGCAGATTTTCCCAGAACAAGTCCGGCGTGTTGGCACCACCGGGAAAACGGCAGCCCATCCCGACAATGGCGACGGCCTGCGGCTTCTGGGTAGCCGCATCCAGTTTGGCCTGCAAGTCCATGACCAGCAGGGCGAGGCGTTTCGGTGAAAGTTGGCTAATCCGATCAAAAAGATCGCTCATATTATTTCCTGTTTTTTGTTTTTTCTGATAGTTGCCAGTCAATTTCATCGTCGGACAGGTTTTCCAGCGCAGACAGCATATCCAGCATGGAGCCTTCATTGACCGCCGCTTCACGAACCGGCGGCTCTGGCGTGGCCTGTGGTTTTTGTAAGCCCAGTGTTTCCTGCGCCAGATAAGTGGCAATGGCGCCGACAGTTGGATAATCGAAAACCAGTGTGGCTGGCAGCGCCCGTTTTAATCCGAGTCCGCTGCTGAGGCGATTTCGTAATTCCACCGCCATCAACGAGTCCAGCCCTAATTCGCTGAGCGGCGTTCGTTCGCTGACCGCCGCCGGAGATCCCATCTCCAGCACATGCGCGGCCTGTTCCTGAACATACGTCAGCAGCAGCCCGTACTGTTTTGCCGGGGATGCTTCTTCCAGCAGCTTGAGAATGGCAGGTTGCTGATCTGTCTGTTGTGGCTGCGCTGCCGTGACAGTCGCCATGGATTTTTGGCGCACTTCGCGAGCCATTTCCGCAAAAAATGGTGGCTCGATGCCTGCGGCAAATCGGGACAGAAATTTGGGCCACGCCACCGGCATGACGCCGACCTGTGGCGTCCCGCTCTGCATCAGAGCTGTCAGGATACGCAGCCCCTCTGTTGGCGGAATGACCCCCACGCCCTGCACGCCGAGGCGGTCAAAAACATCGTAGTCCACCGCCGCGCCAATTTCTGACCAGGCACCCCAGTTGATGCTTAATGCGGGTAAGCCCTGTGCGCGGCGGTGATAGGCCAGCGCATCCATGAAGGCGTTGGCGGCAGCATGGTTACTTTGGCCTGATGAGCCGATGAGTGAAGCCACCGACGAAAACATCACAAAAAAGTCTAATGGCTGGCCCAGCGTCAGCTGATGCAGATGCCAGGTTCCATCCACTTTGGGAGCAAAGACCGTCGCAAAGCGTGACCAATCCTGCTGCAACAGGCTGCCGTCATCCAGCACACCTGCTGAGTGGATAATCCCGCGCAGCGGCGGCATGTTCGGGTCAATATCCGCCAGAACAGCGGCCACGTCGTATTCATTCGATACATCGCCTTGCGCAGCGACAATCTGCGCACCAGCAGACTCCATCGCGGCGATGGCCTGCCGTGCGCTTTCGTCCGCTTTATGGCGACCCATCAGCACCAGATGACGCGCGCCCTGCTCGACCATCCATTGCGCGACCAGCAGGCCCAGACCGCGCAGCCCACCGGTAATCCAATAGGTTCCATCGGAGCGAATCAGCTTTTCGGATGGCTGCGAGATCACGACTTTGCCGATATGTTTGGCCGCGGCCATATAACGGAAGGCGCTGACCGCATACTGGAGCGGGAAGGTGCGCACCGGAAGGGGATGCAGCGAACCTTCTTCGATGCCCTGCATGATTTCCAGCAGCATGTCGCGCACCACCAGCGGAGTCTCGCGGGTGGCGTTAGTCCAGTCCACGATGAAATAGGATTTACCGCGTCCGAGTGTTGACGCCTGTTCAGGACTCAGCAGGCCACTTTTGCCAATTTCGAGAAACCGTCCGTTATCCGCCAGCACCGCCAGGCTCTTGGGAATGAAATCCCCCGCCAGCGAATTAAGCACGAGATCAACACCCTGCCCATGGGTGAGGTGCATAATCTCATCCGCAAAATCCAGTGAGCGCGAGTCCATGACATGCTGGACGCCCATTGCGGTGAGGAACGCCCGTTTTTCGGGATTGCCAGCCGTGGCGAAAATTTCAGCCCCGGCACGCTGCGCCAGCTGAACAGCCGCCATCCCCACGCCACCGGCTGCGGAGTGGATCAGTACGCGCTCTCCCGCCGCCATGTTGCCGAGTGAATGCAGGGTGTAATAAGCGGTGATGAATGGAATGGCAATGCCAGCGGCTTCTTCAAACGAAAGCGCTGGCGGCTTATGGATCGCCAGATTGGCATCCGAGAGGGCGAATGTGCTGAAACTGTTCCCTGCCAGCGCGATCACTTCATCACCTACATGCAGATCTGCTACGCCTTCACCCACTGCATTGACCACCCCGGCGCATTCACCACCCAGCGGGCCGGGATCACCGGGATACATCCCCAGTGTATTCATGACATCCTTGAAGTTCAGCGCGGTGGCATGGACGCGAATTTCCACCTGGCCGGGGCCGGGCCGCTGCCGTGCGACGGGTCGCAGCGCAAGATTATCCAGCGTGCCGCGTGCTGTGATCTGTAGCTGCACCGGCTGGTCAGTTTGTGGGGATTTTTCGATCGGTTTACGCACCAGCCGGGCAGCGTGCAAATGGCCATTACGAATGGCGATCTGATCCTCATCATCCCCAAACCAGATTGCATTGAGCAGAGCATCGGAGTTCACGGCTTCTGAAGGGTCGAGATCAAGACGGACACACGCCAGTTCCGGATATTCCAACGCGATGACTTTGCCCAAGCCCCACAGCGGTGCCTGACTGACCGCTACAGGCTGCGAACGCTCATCGGCTGACTGAGCGCCACGCGTCACGAACCATAAACGCGGCGGTTCGCCCCCCGCAGAGGCCAAAGTCTTGACCAGATTAAGGGCGCTGCCATAACCAAGCGGCGCTGCCCATTCCAGTGCTTCGGCTTCAAGATCGAGGCTCCACAGATGGATAACCGCGGCATAAGTTGTGCCGTTGGCGCTCAACAGGTGCTGATAATCATGGATGTCAGCCGGGTTAATCTGCCAGGTTTGCGCATCAATCTGCTGATAGCTCTCTGCGGCATAGACCAGCGTACAGGTCTGACCGCGCGCGTTCAAATCCTCGGCCAGCTTTTCGCCCACACCCTGAGAGTCGGCAAAAATCAGAGAATTTCCGCCTTCGTAGGGCGCGTTCTGCCCCAGAATGATCGCCTGTTCCATGAAGTCGGTGCTGGTTTCGGGGAGGGCGGCGCTTTGGCTAAAGCCTGCCTGCTGCAGCACATCGAACCACTTCTGCGGTTTAAGCAGCGGATAAGATGGGCGCACATCGGTATCGGTAAAACGCCACCAGCCATCGGTTAGGCCAAACGTAATATCCACCCAACGTTCCGGCGCGGTGACTTCCAGCATAAACAGCAAACCCCCCGGCGCGAGTATCTGGCGGATGTGCCGCAGAGCAACGCTGAGGTCAGCGGTGGCATGAACCACGTTGGCTGCAATCACAATATCAAACTGCTGACCGGCCAAACCCTGAGACGACGGTTGCTGCTCGATGTTAAAAGTCTGATAGTGCATGAAGGGATAATCCGCGAATTTCTGTTCCGCTTTGGCAAGGAACAACGGCGAAATATCGGTGAAGATATAGGATGCGTGTTCCGGTAACAATGGCGCAACATAAGAAGTTGTCCCGCCGGTTCCGCCGCCGATTTCCAGAATGCGGATAGGACGATCTGTGGGCAGATGCGCAACCGCTGCCGCGACTGCCTGACCCATCAGGCCGTTGTAAATATGCGCGACGGGTGGCTCACGATACAGCCGTTCCGCCGTAGCGACACCCCCATCCGGGAACAGCAGTTGCAGATAATCCACCTGACCCGTCAAAGCCTCGTCAAGCTGCTCACCACAGCGCCCGGTAATTTCCAACTGAGCGCCATATTCGGGAAACTGGGCAATCAGATCAGCCAGTTTTCGCTCGGTGTCGGCGATCACTGGCAGCGGAGCTTTAACCACCCATTCATCGCCATCACGGGTTAATAAATCATCTTCGCTGAGGATTTCCAGCAGGCGATCCAGCAATAACATATGCTGTTGCAAAATACCCAGTTGCTGCCCCAACGCCTCAGATGTGAAACGATCTCCAACATTGAAATTCCAGCCTAAACGCTGCAATGCCCGAATGATATACGCGGCACTAAGGGCTTCCACCTGCGGCAATAACACGCCAGTATAGTTTGGTAACTGGTGCTGATCTGCCAGCGCGATCAGCTTGGGATAAAGTTCTTCGGCCATCTGAGCGGGTTGCGGCAGGTCAATTAACGGGCTGTCGTGCTGAACATCCTCAAGTGGCAGCCAGTCCACTTCATACAGCCAGTCCTCGATCTGGGTCTGTGCCAGATTGAGCAGAATATCCTGATTGGCCCGTTTGAAGTGGATTCCCACAATTTCGGCGATAATGTTGCCGTGTTCATCCACGACACGCAGGTCACCGCTAAAGGTTTCCTGATGCTGGCCCGGGTGAATTTGCGCATAGCCCCATACCTCGCTTGAAGGCGCGGCATACAGTTGGAACTGGTCAAACCCTAATGGGAGAAATACCTCGTCACTGGTCGGCATGGTGGCGGCCATCACCTGAAGACAGGCGTCCAGCAGTGCCGGGTGCAGATGATAACTCGAAAGTTCCGCCTGATACGGCTCGGGCAGGCGAATGAGCCCTAACGCCTCGCCATCGCGCCGCTGAATATCGACCACACCCTTTAAGCTGGGGCCAAAGTCCAGACCGTTTTCCCGTAAATGGGCATAGTGCATGTCCGCGCTGATGCTTTCCACGCAGCGCTGGCGCACCGCATCCAGCGCAACCGGCGCGGGTACATCCGGGTTTACACTCAGCAGCGTACCGGAAGCGTGAAGCTGCCAATCCTCATTGCTATCCTGACTGAAAAACTCAAAGTTGGCGCTACTATCCGCAACAGGCGTGACCACGATCTGAACAGGACGGCCTTCATCGCCGACCACCAGCGCATCATGGATGGCAAAATCCTGAACCTGACCACCACCAAATAAAATCTGAGTGGCTGCCGTCGCGGCTTCAATGAAGCCCGTCGCGGGCAGTAGAGCCGTGCCGTAAATGCGATGATCATTTAGAAAAGCCAGCGTATCTGTCGACAGGTGATTTTCAAACTGCACCTGTTTGAGCGGTGAGCGCAAACGCGACCCCAACAGCGGATGGAGTTGATTTTCACGGGATTGCGTCAGCTTGCGGGTGTTCTGCTTAAACTGCGCTACCCAATAACTGCTGCGCTCAAACGGATAGGTCGGAAGGGTGACTTTGTGACGCACATAATCCCGGTCAAAACCGTCCCAATCAACCGGCGCGCCCTGAAGATATAACGCTCCCAGGCTGCTCAACATCTGTTCCCAATCGTCCTTGCCCGAACGGAGCGACGGCAACCATATGCTGGAATCGCCGGTGCCTTCCAAGCAGCGCTGACCCATCCCCAACAGGGTGGGATTAGGGCCAATCTCCATAAAGATGCCATAACCGGCCTGATGCAGATGCAGCATTGACCGGGCGAATTGCACTGGCTGAGTGATATGCTCGCGCCAGTAAGCCGGAGAGGTGATTTCCATGCCAATGGGCTGTCCGGTCACGTTTGAAAACAGCCGGATACGCTGCTTGGCGTAATGAACCGATGCCGCGACCTTCTCAAACGGAGCAAGGATGCTGGCCATCAATGGGGAATGAAAGGCATGAGACACCGTAAGGCGTTTGGACTTGATGCCATCCTGTCTGAGGGCGTCCATAACCGTCTGGACATCGTTGCCCGCGCCGGAAATCACGATCTGATCGGGCGCATTGACCGCCGCGATGGAGACACTGTCTGTATAGGGATGAATGGCTTCCAGTACTTGGGCTTCATCGGCGAAAATGGCGGCCATCACGCCACCGGCTGGCAGGCTGCTCATCAACTGTCCACGTGCCGCAATCAGGCGCAGGCCGTCTTCGAGACTGAACACACCGGCTACACAGGCCGCCACAAATTCGCCCACGCTGTGACCCATCACGGCAGCGGGTTCAATGCCCCATGAACGCCAGAGTTGGGCCAATGCGTATTCCAGGGCAAACAAAGCCGGCTGCGTATAGGCCGTATCGTCTAAAAGCGCTGCTTCCTGTTCGCTTGCGGGATACAAAACCGACAGCAGCGGGTGATGCAGATACGGTTCCAGAATGGCCGCACAGCGATCAATGGTGGCGCGGAAGGTCGGCTGGGTTTCATAAAGCTGCCGCCCCATATCAATATATTGCGCGCCCTGTCCGGTGAACAGAAAAACGATTTTGGGATTATCGACCTTTTCGTTTAATCCGCTAATCAGTCCGACGGCTTCCTGATTATTCAGAAAGGCATTGAGTTTTTCATGCAGTTGGCTGGTTGTCTCCGCAGTCACTGCCAGCCCATGACTAAAATGTGCGCGTCCGGCATTGGCAGTGAAGGCCATGTCCGCCAGCGAAACATCTTCGTGAAGTGTGGCGCTTAATTGTTGAGCGCGTTCCCGCAGCGCTGCCTCGCTTTTGGCCGAAAGTGTCAGCAGGTGTTTTGGCCGCTCGACAGCGCTTTCATCGACAGTTTCGATAACCGGTGATGCTTCCAGAATCATATGCACATTGGTGCCGCTGAAACCAAACGAGCTTACCCCCGCGATGTGCCGGCCATCATGACCGTGCCAGGGTGTTAACGCCGTCGGGACGACCAGCGGCCATTTGTGCCAGGGAATGTGCGGGCTGGGCTCGGAGAAATGCAGATGCGCCGGGATCTGCTCATGCTGCAAACACAGCACCACTTTGATCAGACTGGCAATGCCGGCGGTCGCTTCCAGATGCCCAAGATTGGTTTTTACAGAACCGATCATCAGCGGGTTATCGCTGCTGCGGTCTGCACATAACATCGCGCCGACAGCCTGCACTTCAATCGGATCTCCCAGTGACGTGCCTGTCCCGTGGGCTTCGACATAGGTGACCTGTGCCGGTTCAATGTGGCTGTTCGCCAGTGCTGTGCGGATAAGCTCCTGTTGAGCCGGGCCGTTGGGGGCAGTCAGGCCGCTGCTGGGGCCGTCCTGATTAATGGCTGAACCGCGGATCACCGCAAGGATACGATCACCATCCGCCTGTGCATCCGACAGGCGTTTCATGGCGATCATGCCACAGCCTTCACCGCGCACAAAACCGTCTGCCGCCGCGTCAAAAGTCTTGCAGCGACCATCAGGCGCCAACATGCCGTACTTGGATAAAGCGACATAATTTTCTGGCGAAAGCATCAGATTGACGCCACCGGCCAACGCCATGCGGCATTCCTGATTGCGCAAACTCTGGAGTGCCAGATGCACTGTCACCAGCGACGAGGAACACGCCGTGTCGACAGTCAGGCTGGGGCCTTGCAAACCCAGAACATACGACAGCCTGCCGGACAGAATACTGTGGGCGATGCCCGAAGCATAATAGGCATCCAGCAGAGTCGGGTCGCCCGTCTGGGCGAAAAGCTGCGAATAGTCGCTGGTGGTGGCGGCAACAAATACGCCTACCGCTGTACCGGAAAGTTTATCAGCACTGATTCCGGCATGCTCAAGTGCTTCCCAGGTGACTTCCAGCAGAAGCCGCTGCTGCGGGTCCATACTGACCGCTTCACGGGGAGAGATGCCAAAAAACTGCGGGTCAAACTGATCCACGGGCTGTTGAATAAATGCCCCCAGACGTACCGAACTTTTGCCCGGTGCATCAGGATTGGCATCATAATAGGCATCGACATTCCAGCGATCAGACGGGATTTCACTGACTGCATCGCCGCCATTGCGCAGCAAATCCCAGAACAAATCCGGGTTGTTTGCTCCGCCGGGGAAACGACAGCCGATGCCCACGATGGCAATCGGTTCTGTACGGGCATTCTCCAGCGCGTCCAGCTTTTCCTGCATTTCTTCGAGTGCCAGAAACGCCTGTTTTAACGGTGAGAGTTGGTTTCCACTTGGGTTAACAGTCATGGGTATCCTCTAAATCCACATCATCTCATGCTATGCCGCCCACTTAAATGAAACCTAACAGCGCTCACCTAAATTGCTGTGCGACCTTGCATGAATTGGCAGAGATACATCAATGTTTAACGGCGAAATTTTTTCAGCAGCATTTCCGCGACTTCATCGTCAGACAGATTTTCGAGCTCTGATGCCCGTGCCGACTGGTCACCTGAATCATCAGCCGCTTCATCGGATGCTGGTGTAATGCGCAACCCAAGAACATCCTCAAGATAGGTCGCCACTGCATCAATGGTCGGATAATCGAAGATCAGCGTCGCAGGCAGCGACTCCGGCAGTTCCAAGCCACTGTTAAGGAAAGACCGCAGTTCCAGCGCCATGAGCGAATCCAGCCCCATATCTAGCAGACGACTGTGTGAATCAGGTATCTGGGTCGCTTCCAGCCGCAATACGCGGATAACGCCCTGTCGCACATAATCGACCAGCAAATCATGACGTTCGTCGGGCAGTGCTTCGCTTAATTGAAGCGCAAATTGAGCGGCGTGATTTTCTGAAACTTCAGCTTCATCAGCCGCCTGGAAATCCGCTGCCTGCCAGGTGGATTCGACTTCTCCATATTGGGCAGCGCCGGTTTGAGCGATCTGGCCTACGATGATATGCTGACCCAGAATCTCAGGTGCCGTCCCTGCGCTGGGATACGCCTGCGTGGATACAAATCCATTGGCTTGCAGCGCGTCAATCCATTTATCAGGTTTCATCAGAGGATTGTCGGTGCGCAGGTCGTCCTCAAACCGCTGCCAGCCACCGATCAGCCCCGTCGTCATATCATACCAGGGCTGATGTTCCGTGGTTTCATTCAGGAGCAGCACACCACCGGGCGCAAGCAGCGCTTCCACATTACTCAGTGTTTGATTGACATCTCGGGTGGCATGCAGCACATTCACCGCCACAATGACATCATAGCCGCGCAGCGGATAACCCTGTTCGTCCGGCGCTTGCTCAATATCCAGCAGGCCATAACGCACAAACGGATAGGCTCTGAATTTCTCCGACCCATGCGCCAGGAAAATGTCGGAAACATCGGTAAAAGTATAAACTGTCCTGTCCGGCGGCAAAATGGGCAGCAGTGAATAGGTCGTTGCACCGGTGCCGGCGCCGATTTCAAGGACACGCAGCATTTTACCCTGGGGCAGCGCATCCACGACAGCTTCCAATGACGCGCGGACGATGCTGGCAAAATAGCGCGACAACGGCCAGTTCTGATACAGATTTTCTGCCAGCGCGAATGAACCATCCGGGAACATGGTGTTCAACGGGCTTTCGCTGCCGGTTAATATCGCCTTCAGCCGTGACCCGCAGCGATCAAAATAATCCAGCACATAAGGCAGATCCGCCAGTACGGTACGGGTTTCTGCCCAGATCGCCTCCAGGTCAGGTGGCGGCAGGGGCTGCTCGCTGACAAACACCCCATCACGCTCTGTCAACAGACCCAGCGTGACCATCGTCTCCAGCCAGCGTCCCATCAGGTTCTGGTAAATGGACTGTACGCCGAAACGCGTTAAGACATCGTCTACCGTATGCGCTTCACCGGCCTGCTGAAAGGCAGCCAGTTCATTGAGTGTATTCTGGATATAAGCGCTGGTGAGACGGTTAAGGCAGCTCCAGCGCTGCGGATAGGTTTGCAGCATGAGATCAAGCGGCCCAAAGTCCGCCTGACGCTGCGCAGCTTTGGAGATGCTCTCCCAGATTGGTCTGGATGGCACTGCCGCCGATTGCGCCGCATTAGTCCAGTAACGGCTGCGCTGGAAGGGGTAGGTAGGCAGCGCCAACTTGCGCGGCTTATCTCCTCCATAAAACCCGTTC
>JBBSQD010000107.1:0-19175 GCA_038258185.1 Aggregatilineales bacterium
ACTATCATTAAAGCTGCTTACTGTGGAGGTTACCACCCAGCCATTCATCGATTCGGCAAGGGCGGTGATTTCGTTGATGGTCGCAGCAGGATCGGCGCTGATAATGGCTAACGTTGCGTTTTTGAGAATGACGCGGTCTTGAGTCTGGATATTATCATCAATAATGCCGCCGATGGCGTCGCCGGGTGCTTGTGGTTCAGAGGCTTGTGAGGGGGCTGCAAGCCCTGATACAGCCACATCTCCCAGAGTTCCTTGATCGTTACTTATTTCGAATGCTGAGGATTGATTAGAGGAACAGGCTGTAACAGCGATACTTATCGCAATCAGCAAAACACATATCCGTTTGAACATCATAGTTCTCCATTTTCAGCGTCACATGAGGATAAGACGTAACGAACAATTACTTTGTTCCGTGTCAATTTGGGGAATAAAAAAGGGCTTACGCTTGTAAGCCCGAATTAATCGTTGTGGGGAATTAGCTGGCGGTAGCAGCCACTGCGGCGGCGCGCTGGCGGCTTTTGACTACGTCCTCGGCAATTTGTCGCACCCGGTCATCTTTGCTTTTGAGCGCGTCCTGAAGAATTTCCTCAGCGACGTTGACTGCTCCACCTGCGTCGGTATTTTCCGCCATCAGGCTGGTGGCAACGCGTACCATCTGCGCTTTGACTTCGCTATCGCGTTCGCGATTATACGCCTGCCGCAACACAATCGAGGTGCGAGGATGACGCGTCCATGCCAGCGGCCAGACGACAGCCAGACGCACTTCGGGCATATCATCAAGTAAGGCTGTTTCCAGTGCGTCGATCATCATGTCAGCGGCTTTGCTGCGGGCCACGTCAATTTTCAGATAATTGGTGGCATGGAAAAAGCCGCGTAGAACCTGTTGTAACGTAATACCGCTGGTGCGTCCGATAATGCCGGAAAGTTCCTGAAGCCAGTTCTCGCCGGAAAGCTCTAATAAGCTGAGGGTCGCGGCATATTTGACATCCGGATCAGGGTCATTCATGGCCTGCCGTACAATTGGCATCGCTTCTGGCGTATCGTTGGAGCCGAGTGCTTCCAGGGCTTTGATGCGGACTTCAGGGTCTGTGGCTTTAAGCACGATTTGCAGCACCGGCACAGCGGCAGGGTCCTGACAATCGCGCAAACCCCAGGCTGCAGCCGAACGGACATCATCGCTTTCTTTTTCCAGTATCTGCACCATCAATTGATAGGCATTCAGCTCACGTAAATCACACAGGGCATAAATCGCACCTTCGCGGACACGGTCATCTTTGTCCTGCAGCGCCTGCTTAATCAGCGGTTCGGCTGCAAACCACGAAAATCCGTACAGATGACGGGCGACACTGGCACGTGAGGGGGCTTCACCCGTAGTGAGCACTTCTTGCATCACGACTCGTGCGTCCCGGTCTCCACGCCGACTAAGCATTTTGGCGGCATTGTAGCGCACAAAAAACTCATCGTTGCGCAGCATCTCCGCCGCAGCGTCGATAGAAATCGCATCGGGTGGCAGCATATTGACCATCGTGGCCAGACGGCGTAAAGATAAGCGTCGTTGACCCTGTTTGCCATAACCTACAGCCAGGCGAGGTTCGCGTCCGGTGGTTTGCGTGGGATTTGTAGTCATAGAGCGCTTCCTCTAGCGTAATGTCACGACAACAGCGTCGTGAAGGAGTTCTTTACTGGTTTTGATATCGGTGACGGTTAAACGTAATCGTCTGCGGTCATCAATGCTGAATTCCGCTTTGATGCGATCTTCCCCAGGCTTGCCATCAGGATCGAGCTTGGCCAGAATTTTCAACGCGCCTTCTTCATTCAGGGCGACGATTTGCTGCGTACTCTGGTTGGCCTGCGCCACAAAAACCGCCTGACCATTTTCGTATTGTACTTCGATCATTGATACAGCATCGGAGTCGATTTCGCCAATAACAAATTCGATAGATTGCTGATTATCGTGGGCGGCACCGAGCAAAACCTCAATAGGTAACTCGGTTGGATAACTACTGCCCATCGGCACAATTTCATCATACTGGTGTTCGCCAGTTTCCGGGTCAAGATGGCGGATGCCATAACTATGCACCAGATAATCTTCCAGACCAAAGCCGGCGGCCACCTGTAAAGCGCCTTCGGCCACGGCTGTAAACGGCTTATCGGCACGCACGGCCATATCCGTAAAGTACTGGCCGAGGGTCTTTTGGACAGACGGCATCAGCGAAGTGCCGCCGACCATCAGCACATAGTGAATATCTTCCTTGAAGATGCCACGCTGACGGGCGACATGCATCACTTTATCGACCACACGGCGTAATGCGCTGTAAAAGCCGTTGGTTTCCAGCAGCGTTTCGAGTTCGCTGCGAGTGAAGGTCACTTCGTGGGTTTTACCCGCGGCCTCAAACTTGATGTCGGTGCTTTCTTCGGTGGATAGCGTGATTTTAGCTAACTCACATGTGGTCAGCAGTTGGGCGTAATGATCACCGAGGTCTTTGGTGGATAAGCTGGTACGCTTGAGAATATCGCCCAGAATCCATTGATCGACATCACTGCCGCCGATAATGCGTCCCGCTTTGGCGATGACCCGCGCTGAATGCTGGTTGGCATTGGAGCGCAGCAGTCGCTTCAGGATACCACCGGTTTTCTCACGGGTTTCTGGTAATTGCACCAGCGATAAGTCTAAAGTGCCACCGCCAAAATCAAACACGAGGACGACTGCCCCCGGTTTGGTCACAGCATAACCCAATGCTGCCGCAGTGGATTCGTCCACGATGCGGATTTTGTCAGACCCAAGTTCGTCCATCACGTCGTTTAACCATGCCAGATAGCCCTCAAACGAGGCGACTGGTGCGGTCAACACGAGCTGATCAATATCTTCCTGTTTATAGGGCATACGCGCGATCAGGTCACGCACAAACTGACGACCAGCGTCTTTATCGCCCCATTTGGTATCATCAATCGTTCGGGGATCGGGTGATGGTGACGATACAATACCGCGCTTAAAGTTGCGAAAGAGCCGATTGTCTTTCTGCCGATCCAGATCTTTTGAGCGGACTTCCTGGCCGATAACGGCCTTGCCCGATTTACCATCCTCGATATAGATGAGGGAAGGCACTAATGCGGGACGGTCTGCGATTTCGCTGGTCACAAGGCCATCAATCCGGACAATTTCTGATTTATTGTCGGTATCGTTCCAGTAAGCGATGACGCTGTTGGTGGTTCCTAAATCAATCGCAAGTTTGTGACCCATGCTTATTTCCTGTTGAGATGGTTTCTGTTTTCTAACTTAAAGTATATATCACGTTCTACGATAAAAAGTTGTGAGATTAGTTGTCAGAATGTATTTACACTAATCCGGCGTTGTTAATAAACCCATTCCTGCCCACAGGCGGTGATATGCGTCCCGCTGAGATTACCGCCCAATACTTCGATTGCAGGTTGCCAGTGACCATCAGCCGCTTTTTGTTGTTTGTAAGTGCCCCACGCCAGTCCGTTTGACCAGAAAGTTTCAAACACTTCAGCGTTTTGATCAGCATCCAGAACAGGATTGAAACTGAGCTTTTGATGATCGGCGTTGGCTTCGACACCGCTTAATGCCAGAATGAGTGCCCAACTGGACATGGTACGCGCATAATGATGACCACATTCGACTTCATCCCACGGGTTGCGCCGATAACCATCATGGCGGTCACGGGCGGCTTTCACGATTTCCAGACCCTCTTGTGTCCAGCCTTCGTAGATGAGATGCGCAGCGACCTGATACTCAAAACCTGTCCAGACTTCATCGGAGTACACAAACGGAAAGCGCGGTTGACCGCCATTCGGCCAGGTACACAGGATAAGCCCGGCTTCGTCATTGAGAACGTAGGTGCGCTGACAGTTCACATGATCGTGAAAGTTGCGGCGGAAGTTGTGATCAAAAATGGCCTTAACGGCTGTTTTGACATGCGCCTTCGGCAGCAGATCACCGAGGCCGAGGATACGCGCATGGAGCTGGCCCAATAGCTGGTCGGACAAACAGCCTAATCCGTGCTGGTATTTATAGGCATCCACATCGTCCAGTTTTTGAACGTAATATTCCCCGTTCCATAACAATTCATCCAGGTGTTGACTGCCTTGCTCAAAGGCCTCGTGGCAGCGTTTAGCGACGGTAGGTTCGCCCATCGCATGGGCCAGTTCTTCCGAGGCGCGTAACGCGGCCAGATAATAAATGCTGCTGAGGGGGTTAGGGCCATAAAATTCGATGTCGTAGGTGTTGTGCTGGCGACCATCCAGCACGAAATCACCATCAGTATCCCAATGCGTGGTGGCGAAGTTCATCGCTGCTTTGATTCCCGGCCAGATTTGTGCTAACCAGTTTTTATCACCACTCAACTGCCACTCGCGATAGGCGCGCAGGATGCTGCCCATTTGACCATCGACCGCTGCTTCCGCTTTTTGTTCACCCCATGACCAGACGAAGGTTTCGTCGAATGCCTGAAAGTTGCGAAAACTCATGTAGCCGGTTGGCTCAGTTTCGACAATAAACTCAATGTTCCGCATCGTCCGCTCAAGCGCAGGGAACAGATAGGCGACGGTATGCGCGTAACTCCATACATGGGTGCAACTGCCTGCACAGCAGCCCTCATCATCAAAACAACCCTCCCAGCCGAAGAAGCGACCATCAGCCAGCCAGAAACAGGTATTGCTGCGCAAGGGCATAATATTGGCGGAGATGGCATCCAGCACTTCAGCGGGCATAGTACTGCCAAACAGCGCATCATGGAACGCATAGGTTTGTTGTTCCAGACGCGGTAATTCCTGCTTTACATATTCCGCCACTGACCAGGCATCGTCAAAACGCGTGGCATACTGATTCCGGGTGATTTTATCCGAGGCCGTATCCCAGCTATTGACGCGGTTGGGGAAATGCCACGAGAGGATAAACCGGAATGATTTGCTTTCCCCCGGCTGGAGACTATCGATTAAGCCTAACGAACCGGTGTCTGGTCGGTGATCTTCCGGGAGGGTGTTGTAATCGAGATCGGTCAGGCGGCCATCTTCAACCACATCATCCCAGAATTCGCGCAAACAATCGTACCATGCACCGCGCAGCCATGCCGTTTTTACCGTGGTGTCCGTGTGATCGGTCACGAGGCTGACGCTGCCATAATCGAGTGATTGCGCATCAATGCCATCCGCATGCAGATACAGGCCGCGCAGGTTGTCTGATTCGCGATATTCGTTGATGCTCTGGCCGATTTTGTTGGCTTTAATATTGCTGAAATGATCAATCTGAAGATCACCCACCGGATTGGTGATGGACCCGACCAGCGAAATTTCCACCGGTACAGCCGCGCTGTTGGTCAAGGTGTAAGTCAGAATCGCACAGGGAATGCCGGAGTCTTCCGCATTTAGGGGGATGAGTGGAGTATAGGCTTCAAGTTCAACCTGAACAGGTAAAGATGGTTCTTCAAACTGAATGTTCACAATCGGATATTCACCGCGCAAAGTGGACTGCGCCATACGTGGCAGACCGGCGTTGAAGGCTGGGTGATAGCCGTGCGACAGTGTGTGGGGCGGTTGCACCGGCCCTTCGATCACGCGCGTTTGGGGGGATTGATCCGGCAGTTTTGTCCGTAAGGTGAAAAAGGTGTTGGGTAGTGAATTTCCCTTATTGGGTTTATTGAAAATTTCCCAGTCGCGCAGTTCACCCCGCGCCCCCAGTGACACATTGCCGGTGCCAATGCCACCCAATGGAAAAGCGACCGCGCTGGCATCGGCTGGAAAGGAACGAATTCCTTTTGTAAACTTCATAAATCCCCCTGATTTTTGAAAAAATTATTTATTCCAATAGATTTTATTGTACCCGCGTCGCTGAATTGTGCAGGTTGATTAACTCTCAGCCGGGTGATACGGATGGTAATTGTGCAAAGTTGATCCGCCAATAAATTCACGCAGCAGGGAAGTATCCGGAATGATGCTCATTTGCTCTAAATTGAGCGGCTGCACCCATCCGAGAAACGAGAGTAAGCGGTTGGCTTCGATATGGGCTGGTGAACCATATTTCACCTGAAGCAATAGCGGCTCTACCAGTGGCCGCAGGGCTGCCAGTTCATAGGCAAGCGCCGAGTTAAACATCGCGTCCGCGTTTTCCTGATAGGGGAAAATATTGCGTTTTTCACCCCGGCGCACACTCTGCCAGCGTTCCAGCGTAGCCGTTGCACTGTGGCCGCGATGCTGTGCGTCCCTGACGATCCGCCGTAGGAGGCGTACATCGGTTGTGGGCACACGATTATGCGAGTCAATATTCAACTGTGTCAATGCGGACACATAGATGCGATAAATCACATTCGGTGGAATTTCCGGCACCAGTCCCGGATTCAGACCGTGAATACCTTCGATGATGATAATCTGGTCTTTTTGCAGTTGCGCCAGTTGACCTTCAAGGCTTTTACCCTGCACAAAATCAAAGCGTGGTAAGCGAACTTCCTCGCTGGTAATTAATTTCAGGAGTTGTTTGTTAAAAAGCGGTAAATTGACGGCTTTTAACGACTCGAAATCCAGATCGCCTTTTTCATCCAGCGGCGTCATTTCACGGTTGACGAAGTAATTGTCCAATTCCAGCGTGAACGGACGGAGGCCATGTGCCAATAACTGGATAGCCAGCCGTTTGGCAAAGGTGGTCTTGCCGGACGATGACGGGCCAGCAATCAGGACGATGCGAACATCTTCCATTTCATTCTTGGCGCAGATTTCCGTTGCAATCGTGGCGATATTCTGTTCGTGCAGCGCTTCAGCTACCAGAATCAATTCCTGAATCTGATCCTGTCGAACGATGCGATTGAGTCTGCCGATGTCCTCAACCCCCATGCGCATCAGCCAATTGTCCGTCTGTAGGAATATGCGATTTAGCTTGCTCTGTGTCAGGATAGGGCCAAGCTCACCGGGTGTTTCCTTGCGCGGATACTGGAGGATAAATCCATCATTGGTATTGTGCAGACGAAAAGTCGTGAGGTAACCCGTAGACGGAACCATATAGCCGAAATAATAATCATTGCGGCCTTTCAGTGTGTAGATGGTTAATTCCTGGCGGGTGCGCTGTTCCATTAAGCGGATTTTATCGGGATCGTTGCGCTCTTTGAAAATCTCCAGTGCCTGCTCTAAGGGAACGATTTTCTTGGTGATAGGCTCGTTCTGCTCAACAAGCTGGCGCATACGGGCTTCAAGCGACTCAAGCTCTACAGTATTCAGTGGCTCACGGTTGGAAAGCTGACAGTAAAAGCCGCCTTCAGGGACGGCGTAACTGACGTTAACTTTTGCCCCCGGCCACAACTCATCAAGCGCTGTGCTCATTAACAGAACTAATGAGCGGCGGTAAATGCGTCCACCGTCACTGCTGGACAGTAAGACCGCATCAAGGCGCGAATCCCAAGTAATGGGATAGGCGAGTTCACGCAGGCGCGTATCCACGACAGCGCCCATAAATGCACTCCTGTAATGGGTGAGTCCGCTTTCCTGTGCGCTGATCAGAAACTGTTCAACGGTGGTTCCTACAGGACCGGATAACACTAAACCGTTACTGAAGGTCACCTGAATTGCTTCGCGTGGTTGCGCTGGTTGAATGAGATTATTTTTATCGTTTGATGGCATAGTTTTATGGGTTTGAAAGAAAAGATGCTATAATATCCGCTATTCCGAGAATTTCAGTTTACAGCCGATCTTACAAAAAATGAACGATCAATCTGACGACAATACTGACAAGACGACACCGCTTGAAGAGGATACGAAGGTTCCACCCACGTCTTCTTCAGATGCGGCTGACTCCGCGAATCGGAGTGGAACCCTCATTCTTCAGTCTGGTGCGCGATCATTCCGCACCGATAAGAAGAGCGAAGGGGGTGATACATCCCTGAATGGATCAAAGGCCATCAGCCTGGTTATTCGTGGCATGGTTGAGCGGATCTCGTTTGATGACAGGCATTCGTGTACTGTTGGGCGTGCCGACCATAAGAAAGCCGCACCCGATGTGGATTTGTCCAGCTATGGAGCAGACCAGCGTGGTGTATCGCGTGAGCATGTCCGTCTGGAGATTAAAGAAGACCAGTTATTCCTGACTGATCTTGGCAGCACAAATGGAACCCTGTTGCGTACCGAAGCAGTCACTGCTTTTACACCCTATCTGCTGCGTAATGGGGATGAGATTGTTCTGGGACGGCTGGTTACGCAAATTGTTTTTGATTAACCTGGGACGAAGTGCGTTATGACCCTGGCTTATGAAGCCTATCTTCAAGAAGTTTTACTCGACGAACAAACCCTACAAGAACGTATCGCGGAATTGGGCCAGCAAATTACAGATGACTACGCAGACGCAGATAAGTTTATTTTGATCTGTGTGTTAAAAGGTGGGGTCATGTTCCTCACTGACCTGATGCGCCATATTCACGTCCCGCATGAAATTGATTTTCTGGCCGTATCCAGCTATGGAAAAGGTGTCCGCGCTTCGACTGGTAATGTGCGCATTGATATGGATCTGACGACACAGATTCAGGATTATCATGTGCTGATTGTCGAAGATATTATTGATAGCGGCCACACCCTGCGATTTGTGATGGATGTGCTGGTCGCACGCAAACCGGCCAGTTTGAAACTATGCACCCTGCTGAATAAAGCCTCACGCCGTACCGTGGAAATTCCAGTCGATTACACCGGTTTTGAGATTGAAGACAAATTTGTGTTTGGTTATGGCCTCGATCTTGACGAAAAATTCCGCAATCTCCCCTTTATTGGCGTGGTTAATCTGAGCACTTTACCCTCTCGTGGCTGATCTTACCCCCCATATTCCCTATCGACCGCTTATCTGGCCAGATTTTGTGCTGGATTTACAGGATAAGCTGGACTTTGACGAGCCTGTTTATCTGGTGGGTGGCGCTGTGCGTGATGCGCTTTGGAGCCAGCCGATTCATGATCTTGATCTGACGGTGGCCAGCAATGGAATCGCTCTGGCGAAGCGGATCGCTAACCACTTTAATGGTGATTTCTTTGTGCTGGATGCCGTGCGCGATGTGGGCAGAGCACTGGTTGAAACGGATATGGGCCGACTCACGATTGACGTAGCGCGTTTCCGTGGGGAGGATTTGGCGGCTGATTTGCTGGATCGTGATTTTACGATTAACGCGATGGCTGTGAATTTAAGCGATGATCCCAATTTACTAATTGATCCGCTCTCTGGCGCAAATGATGTCAAAGGTAAAATTCTGCGGCGTTGTAACGAGCATTCGATTGAGAGTGATCCGATTCGCACATTGCGGGCTGTGCGGCAGAGTATCCAGTTTAATTTGCGAATTGAGCCGGAGACACTTGCTGATGTCAGGACTTACGGGCAGCAATTAAAAGAGGTTTCAGCCGAACGTATCCGCGATGAATTGATTAAAATGCTGGCGATGTCAAAATCGGCAGGGGCTTTACGGGTGGCAGATGCGCTGGGTCTTTTAAAATCCTGTTTGCCAGAAGCTGAGGATTTGCATCTGGCTGAGTTCACCGCATTGCCTCATCAGAATGGCTGGCAACACACGCTGGCGGTGGTGGAAAATCTTTCGATTATCATGAGCGTGTTTAACCCCAGTCGCTCGGATGCTCCGTCGTCGTTTAGTGTCGGCGTGATGGTGATGCAGCTTGATCGCTACCGCGCGTCGTTGCTGGAGCATTTTAACCATCTGTGGCCTAATGAACGTCCGCACCGTGCTTTATTGAGTCTGGCAGCGTTCTTGCATGATGTGGGACGCGCGAGTGGTCAACCGGAAGCGGACTGGCCTGCCCTAAGCGCTCAGATCGCCCAGGAACGTGCTTTTGAGCTGCGGTTAAGCAAAGCCGAAATTGATCGCCTTGTGGTGATTGTTCAGAATTTCCCGCTGGCTTTACAGGTTGATACCCACAGTGATCTGGAAATTCATCGTTTCTGGCATCGTTTCGGAGTCGCCGGGATTGATATGTGTTTTATGGGGCTGGCGGATTATCTGGGGTCGATTGGCAGCGAAATTGAACAGGCTTCCTGGCTGAAGGTAATCGAGCATGTGCGGGTGCTTTTACAAAATTATTTCGAGCGCTATGATGAGATTGTCGTACCGCCGCAGTTGATTGATGGCAATCAGCTTATGCAGCGGCTTGATCTCAAACCCGGCCCGATTATTGGTTTACTGCTGGATCAAATCCGCGAAGCGCAGGTGACGGGTAGTGTGCAAACAATTGATGATGCCATCAAAGTTGCACGACTACACCTGCCATCCTGATTTTTTAGAGTTGGTCGTCTAACTCAATAAGCCGTAACCGCGCATCTTCTTCCGGTACTTCAAAATGAAGGCTCATGGTAGTAGGCGTGCGCGCACCACTGCTCAATGCTTTGACCATATCCTGTGGCATAATCAGCATTCTTGCAAAAGCATGTAAATCTTCGTCGGTGCGAATCATCGAGAACATACCCCGTGATTTACCCCAGTCACTACTGACAATATGCCGAGCCAGCAACCGTGCGAGAGACATGCGCGGTGAATAGGTTTCTTTAATGCTTAAAAAACCGCCAGAAAGTTTGGCGATATCGACTTCTTCCCACATATCCTGCTTGGGATGTTGCAGCATACTTTCAATGGGAATCGGCGGTGAAACGATGTCAAAAATTGTAATCAGTTCACTGGCAAGGGTTTCGAGCTGTTTGGAATCTGCCACGGTGGATCATTCCTCCAATTCGGATAGCTCCGATGTCGCTACTGACAATGAAAAGAACCAGAGCAATGTTTTACCATAGCGCCGTTCATCGTAGGGTGCGAGATGCTGCAATGAAACGATTTGTTGCTCTGAAGGGTCAATCTGTACAATAATTGCTGCATCTGAAGCGAGCCACCCCGGGTTAGTATCCAGCAGTTTTAAAGCCTCTAACCATAAATTTTTAAATTGGGGTGGGGCTATATAAATAAAATCATACTTTTTGCCTGGCTGGCTTTTGAGATATTTAAATGCGTCCAAACGCCTGACTAGTGCGCTGTCGGCGAAGCCGGTGACGGTTAAATTTTCATTAATGGTTTGAATGGCTTTGCGATCAGTATCCAGAAAGTCAGCCTGATGGGCGCCTCTGCTGAGTGCTTCTATGCCCACACTGCCGGTTCCAGCGAAAAGATCAAGAAATTTGGAGTCGACAATGTCTCTGCCGATGATGCTAAAGCAGGCTTCCTTGACACGATCCATGACAGGACGCGTGCTATCCCCAGGGACAAGTTTCAGACGGCGACCTTTGGCGCTGCCGGCTATCACTCGAATCGACATGCTCCTTGTTACACTCCCGCTTGCTTTGCTATTTCGCTGACTGCACGCAAATTAGATAAAGGTGATGAAATGAGTAGTGGTAAACCAGTAGACAGAATAAATCTGCGGCCATTGACCTGAGTAATTGCTTTGCGGCCTGCGTCTCGTATGCTGCTTGGTGTACCGTAGTGTACATGATCGTAAGCGGAAAGTCCACCACAAACAGCACCGCGTACTAACGATTTACCGCGTGCTAAATCCGGCTCTGACTCGTAATCTTCCCAGTTCACAACCGACACGGGATAATGATCAATAAAGCGGAACATCGGTGCTTTTCCACGTAAATTCAGGACGTTCAGCCACCACCGGTTGGGCAGCGTATCCAGTAATTTACGGTCATAGGGAAGGCCGAAAGTCTGATACTCCTCGGCAGACATCAGATCGTAATCAGCGTGTTCCACCACAAAACAAATGCCAGAAATAGCCGTCCGTTTAAGCGCTTCAATAAAGCGTAATGTGGTTTCGGTAATGGCATTGAGGCCCGTTTGCAGGCGATCAGGATTCGTCCGCATGTGGCGGATGACAACATCCCTCCCTGCCAGCAGACAAGCCTGTGAGAAGGGGTTGAAAATGGTCTGGATATAAGGCGTGTCTGTGCCTTCCAGACCATTTTCGATAAAACGCAAACATTCCATGTGCCGCCCAATAGCGCCCCGCGTGGGGTCAATCGCCCGTAACTCGGTCCAGTCCAACGAGCGATTAACCACAGTTTTCACAGTTTTTCGGGTGCCATCTGCCTCACCTTCCCAGTGATCCTGGATGCCATAATCCACCGCCAGAAAGTTATTGGCGGGCATGATATTGACAAAATCCCAGTCATAGGTGTTCTGAAAAGTGAGGACAGCCTGGGCGAGATCAGCAGCACGCTGGTCATCACCCGGCCAGTGCCGCCAGAGGGAGACAGGAATACGATCAACCTGTTCTCCGGCGATCACTTTTTCCAGGCGTTCACGTTTATTCATTGATTTTTAGTCAGCCTTGACGACTTGCACTTCGGCCAAACGCTGTCTGACCATACGATCAAGCATCATAAACCGATCATCTTCGGGTGTTTTGACATTGTTTTCTTCCAACTGCACCTGACGAGTCGATTCATATTCCAGTTTCGCAGTGTTGACAAATTCGAGGGTAGTCTCGAAAGTTTTTGAGGCCAGTTCTAATTGACCAGTCGCTTTTTGAGCCAGACCCAATCCATAACTTGCGTCGATATCTTCAGGATTTTGTCTGAGGATGGCTTCAAATTCCTTAGCGGCAGCATCAGCACGGCCTTCGCGATAATGATTCCATGCCTGACCCACTTTCTCAGAAGTGCTACTTTGAACCGACATTCTACTCTACTCCTTATTTTCTTAGTGTGCGTCGTCTCAGACGTTTGCAAAATTGTACTTAGCTCTGCGCATTAAGACAAAAAAATCAGCGCTGGATCCGGATGGTCTGCGGTAAAACCAGCGCCTGACCTAATAATCTACCATTGTTATCGAAGAATGTCAGCCGGTCTTCTGGCCGGCAGGTGACGCCACAATCATAAACTTCAATCGTGATTTCATAAATCCCGGACAGGATGTCGTTAGAGAGATTAATTGCGTGATGATCGCGAATGTAGGCATATTGCCGCCAGCGACTGGTGGGGTAGTTGCCGGGTGTTTCTAATTCAGTGCGATGCCAGCGTGTGCCGCGGTCAATGTCTCTGAGATAAATCTGAACCTGATAATTCTGGCTTAGGGTGCGAATCGTCTCCCAGTAAAGATCAATATCCAGCGTGTCACCGGGGCGAAAAAACAGACTGTTGATCCGAAAAGCGACCGCCTCCAGCCCTGCCTGGGTGATATTCAAAAGCGAAACGGCATTATCCAGGCCGTATCCGGGTCGTGCCTGTAGATTAAAAGGCGAATTGGAGGTCGCACCCAGAAGAATCACGCCTATAAAACACAAAACGCTGACTCCCATGAGTCTCATTTGTGCTATGGGTAATAAACTCACTTCTGGTATGTAAATTGGTGTATCCCGTTGAAAACGCAATATTGTAATCAACAACAGGCATACAAGTGCCAGACCTGCCACGAACCAGGCACTTTGCCGAATGGGTGTCGTCCCCAAACCAATAGAGATTTCGCCACTCATGGCGGGGACTTCAACCAACATCAGGCCAGTTGCTGGATTTTTTGCCAGAGGCAGCGGACGATTTCCAGCAAAGGCGCTCCAGCCGGGAAAATAGGCTGTGAGGATATCCAGACGGGTAGAGACATCGAACTGCACCTGAAGTCGATCACTGTGGGCGGTATGCTCCAATAAGTTAATCAGGGAACGTGGACTGCTGACGATAGGGGCAACTTTATTCAGATTGCCTGTTGTATAACCGCTGAGCAGGAAGCGGTTGGGTTGCAGCTGAGTATCAATCGTCACGGGTAAAGGCGCTTCTGCTGATAATATCGCGATCCCCGCGCCTTGCTGCTCATAAGCAATTTGCTGAGCAGGACTGACTTCACCAAAGGCAGGATTCCAATGCGGTGCCAGCCAGGTTGGTTGTGAAACAGCGAATAAAAAGATAATGAGTACTGCTGGCAATATCTCATGGGTTCTGGCGGGTATTTTCTGCGTGATCGTAAAAATGTTGCCAGCAGAAAACGCCAGACATGAAGAAATGACCCCCACAAGCCAGGTGTGGGTCGGGAAAAGCAGGATTGCCGCGCCACTAAGCCCCATGCCCACAAACAGAAAATATAACCCGAAGCCCGCTTTCTGACGTGTGAGCAATGCACTGATCAAACCGAGGATTGTAAATCCGATTAATGGCAGACCCAGCGTAAACTGAGGGCGCAGAACCATCTCGTTTGGGTCAATCGGTTGAAAGGGTTTTAGTAAGCCGCCCAAGTTTAGGGTTGGAACCATGCTGCTGGCTCGTTTCTGCCACTGCACCAGATCATTTTCGAGCAGGGCGGGCATCCAGAAAAAGGCGGCGAGGCAGACACCCATTATGATTGAACCAAAAGCCATAACTCCGCTGGCGAAATGGCGATTCACAAAAACGTGATAACCAATCAGGGCAATTGCCAGAAAAAGTGCGGCTAAGGCAATCTGAACATGGGTCAGTATCAGGAGGCTGGTCATTACTGCCACACCGAGCACATCGAGCGGACGATTATCCGTCAGCAGGCGATCAACGCTCCACAAAGCGACAGGTATGCAGCCCAATGCGAATAAGCCTGGAAGATCACCGAGGGCATGCGGAGCGGTCTGGCTTATATATGGGCTGAAGCAGTACAGAATGGCGGCCAGAATACCGGCTTGCGGGCTGATGTGCCGCCTTACCAGCAGATATGTCCCAACTGAGGCCAGACAAAATGATAGAATATAAAGTACGCGTACCGCATTGACTGCATTATTGGTAAATAGTAGCTGGACGAGCGCGGCACTGTAGGGCGCGGCAGGTGGATAGTAATGGGCAACAGGCGCACCGTATCCATTAATGACGTTAGGCGACCAGCGCGGATATAAACGACCCTCACGGAGAGCGTTGCTATAGTCATCAGTCATAAAGACATGATTTTCAGTCGCATTGGTGCGGGTGAGGCCAGTTTGCAACAGAAAAGGCCATGCCGCAATGAGGCCCAAAATCAGAGCCAGCAGCAAGCCCCAGTCCCAGCGATGTTGCGCCTGGCGCATCCAATGAGGTAGATCGTGTGTGGGTATATCCTGTGTCAGTGCCATAGATTAATTGTAACTGATGCGCTTGCTTTGTGGAGATGAGAATGCTATCCTCTCGTAAGAATGAGCATGAGTATGATGCAAAATATAACCATCCGTCCAGCAGCACCTGACGATATTCCCATATTAGCCGAACTATGGTATGAAAAAAAAGTCATTGAAAGTCAGAGTGACCGGCGTTTTCGATTCCAGAGTCAGGACATAAAAAGCTGGTCTACTGCTTTAGAAGGATGGCTGGCTGACTCACGGTGCTGTGTACTGGTGGCACAGGGCGAGGTTGAAATTTACGGCTATATCATTGGCTGGACTCAATCCAATCCGCCGGGGATTGTGCCACAGAGGGTAGGGGCAGTTACAGAACTGGTGGTGGGCGCACATAGTTATCAAAGCGGACTTGGACGGACTATGCTGCAACCCCTGCGTGAGTGGTTTTCTCAACAGGGGATTAAACAGATTATCGCCTATGTCCATCACCGGCAGCCGATTGAACAGGCTTTCTGGCGGGCTTTGGGCGCTAAGGAATGGATTGATTTAATGTGGATGGAATAACAATCAGGGTAGCGACTGCTGCCGATACGATGACGATTGGTCAATTATGGGAAAAACTGGTTCTGCACCATAACCGACTCAATAAAGACCTGCCGCGGGCGTCCCAGGATGGTGCACGACTCTACGCTCGTAGTCTCGCTAACCGTCTGTATGACAGCCATACGCGAGTTTATGTGGCTGAGGCTGATAAAGAGGTGATCGGCTATGTTTTGGGCGTAGTGGTTGATCTTGTGCCGGAGATGTTCGAGCAGGAAGGCGCTGGTTTTCTGGCGGATATTTATGTGGATGAACCTTATCGCGGTCATGGGGTAGGCAGATCACTGGTGGAATCCTTAACGGGTTGGTTCCAGCAGCATAATGTGCACCATTTTGAATGGCATGTGGCTTCCAGCAACCTTGAAGGTTTGGCTTTCTGGCGGGCGATGAATGGGCGCGAGATGATGATTCGGATGCGGGCAGATATACCACAGGAAAATCAGGATGACTGAATTAATTTATCAGACCGAGAGTTACATCAAAGAATTTGACGCGCGCGTGAGCGAAGTTGACGCGGAAACCCGCGCTGTATTATTGGATCGGACGGCATTTTACCCGGGTGGTGGCGGTCAACCCTGTGATTTTGGCGTTTTGAAAGTCGGTGATGTGATTTATCCCGTGACCAAAGTTGAACGCGGGAATCGCCATATTATCGGCGGTGATGATCTGCCGGAAGTTGGCACAGAGGTTCATGGCGAACTGGATTGGTCGCGGCGCTATCAACTGATGCGCACCCATACAGCGATGCACATTTTGTGTGGTGTGATCTGGCGGGATTATCAGGCCAGCGTGACGGGTGGCAATATGGAACCGCTGCGAGGACGTTTAGATTTCGAGTTTGAGCGCATGGAAAAAGAGCTTGTGGCGGAAATTGAAGCCAAGATTAATGCGGAAGTTGACGCTGCGCATGATCTCGTGGTCAGGATTTTGCCGCGTGAGGAAGCCTTCGAAATTCCCGATTTGATCCGCACCAAGATTAATCTGTTGCCTGAGGGCATTACTGAGGTACGCACGGTTGATATTGTTGGCCTGGATTTACAGGCGGATGGTGGCACCCATGTCGCTAATACGCGTGAGGTGGGTCTGATGCGGATCAGCGATTATAAGAGCAAAGGCCGTATCAATAAACGCATCGCTGTCGAACTGATCGATTCTGAATAACGCTTATGCGCCAACTGCATTCAATTTCGATTCAGGAGCGCTTCGTCGCCAGCGGCGTGTATACCTGTTCGCGTGGACAGACCCAGCTTCCAATCCGTGAAGCGTGGACGATTCACGAACTGCCGGATAATTCTCAGATCATCCGGGTTGATCGCGAAGATAAAGATATCTTTGACGCGACTCTCCTGCTGGAAATTCTCCGTTCCGCTACAGGCCAAATCGAACGTTTTGATGCTCAGTTTTATGGCGGCGCCAGTCGTAGTATTCGTCAGGCAAAAGCGACTTTCGCTGTATTTGACAACCGTATCCAGATCGGGCGCACGCTTAAAGGTCAGCCCCAGCAGCATGAGGAATATGTGCTGCGGCCTTACACGATAATCTACCCGAATGCGCTGGTTTTGTTGGGTTCGGTCATTGACAGCCTGAAAGATACTGGAAATTCTGTGCAGGTATTTTCATTTGGCCTCAAGGATAAGAACCTGTTTATGCCACAGTCGGATGCCTGTGAGCTGATTTCTGTCGGTGACAACAGTGATATCGCTGGTCAGGTTTCGGCAGACACTTATCAGGTACTGTATAAAAATTATGATGGAAATACCCGTTTTTGGCTGGATAAGTATCGCACAATCACCAAAATGGAAACGACAGAACCGGATGGCCGTTTTATAATGACGTTGACTCAATATTCACGCAGGCCAGATAAAAATCATGATTAAGCAATTCCAACTGTTTTTGGGCCCAAGCCGAATGAGGATTTTAATCCTGTTACTGGCAATGACCGGCCTGTTAAGCCTCATTCTGAATGGCTTTAAGGATCAGTGGGTTCCGGCTGTTCAAACGCTGCTGCTCATCATCTTTTTTGTGGGCAGTGCGATCACGATTGGCAGCCGGATGCAGCGTGAGGAACGCTTGCGCTGGATCGGCATACTCGCACCATCGATTGGCGCGGTAATCCTCGGCTTGACGGTTTTGCCACAGTTTTTGCTGCCTTTACTGGGAGCGGCGGTTGGCTGGATTATTGCCGGGGCGTTTTTGTTCAGGCAACGTGCGCCCAAAGAATATCAGGATGCGATTAAGCATCTGCGTAAGGGGGAGTACGAGCAATCGGTTAAATCAATGGATGGCCTGATCAAATCAGATCCAACTAATGAGGGCTACTATCGCTTTCGGGCGGAGGTGTTTCGCATCTGGGGCAAGTTAAACCGCTCGCGCGAGGATTATCAGAAGATGATCGAAATCGCGCCCGAGTCGGCTGTGGCCTATAACGGTCTGGCGGAGGTCTATCTGCAATCCGGTAAATTTACCGAAGCACAATCGACCGCTTTACGTGCTTATGAACTGGCTCCTGATGAATGGGTTGCTGCTTATAACCTGGGCATGATTGAAGATCGCTTGCAGGAATCGGATGAAGCGATTGTGCATCTGAATAAGGCGCTGGAACTTAAAGTGCCTGATGCGCGGCACCGGCTGTTGATCTATTTTTATCTGGTGCGGGCTTATGCGCGTCTGGGTGATCAACAGGCTGCGCAGAGCGCTGTGGACAATCTCAAACGCCAGAAAAGCGGACTTGAGGAGTGGCAGAATTTGCTTCAGCATGAAGAAGCTGCCGCCCTCAGAAAAGTTCTGGAGCAGGATGTGGAGCAGGCTCAGGCACTTGTGGATGGCACTTTAACTGTTTCGGCATTGGTATGAGCTTTGTGATGAGTAGACAGTTTATCAAATGGTTTGTGCTGCTGATTTCGTTTGGACTGGCACTGGTGGGCGTGTTCGTGTTTATTGGCGGACTGGTTGTTGAGCTGGTCATCAGCCGACAAGAACCGCCATCTGCTAGTGGTTTATCACCCGCAATACAACTTGCTCTGGCAGGCTTGTGTCTCGCGGCATTTATGTTTCTGGCGTGGTTTACGATGGTGGGGTTGCTGCTCATGCGTCAATCACGGGAGCGTGGCTCAGGTTATGGTGATGCCTATCGCCTGATCGAGTCGTTTCGCTTTCGCGAAGCGATCCCGCTGCTTGAGCGCTCGATTGATGAGGGCAAAGAAACCGCAGAAGTGCTGATGCTGTTGACGAGCGCTTACGCCTATAGTGGTCAATTGGCGAAAGCTCAGGCCACCGCAGACCGATCCGTGCAGCTCTATCCGAATAACCCCGATGCCTATATCACATTAGCCAACGGCTATCGCTTGCAGGCTGCCTATGATGAAGCCGCGGATGCCCTGGAAAAAGCGGTTGAATTAGCGCCTGATCAGCCGATTGTGTGGGCGGAACTGGGTTTTCTGCAATATTTTTCTGGTGAGCAGGAGGTCGCTCTGGAGTCGTTTGAGAAAGCGGCGCAACATGCCATGCCAGCTATGTATGGGGTACGCATCTATTATCATCTTACACAGGCTTATCAAAAG
>JBBSQD010000108.1:0-19115 GCA_038258185.1 Aggregatilineales bacterium
AACTTGGATGTTCATTACTTATTTGCGGCCACCAAAGGCGGCAAAACAGCTATTCTTGTGCAGAATATCGACCTCACGGAAGCCGACCTGTTTCAGCAGATCAAGCTGATACATCAGCGGGCGCGGGGTATCCTCCTGCTCAATCCAGCCCAGCACCTTATCACGATAGGGTTCATCGTGCAGGCCGACCAGATATTCTCCATAGCGCTGTTGAGCATACCCCTCGACTTCGGGCATGGTCTGCTGGATGAGGTCGTAAATCCACAGGGTGCCACCGGGACGCAGCGCGGCGTACAATTTGCCGAAAACCAGCTCCCATTCGGCATCGGTACGCAGATGATGCAGTACCGCCGACGCGACGATCACATCATAGGCCGCTGTGCCGAAATCCAGTTCGCGCATATCACCCTGAAGCAGCGACACTGTGCCATCCGTCACCCGCGAAACGCGCTCACGTGCCCGTTCCAGCATTGGCAGGCTGAGATCAACCAGCGTCACATCGAGGCCGGGCAGATATTCCAGCAGCTTGACCGTGTAATTCCCCGCGCCACAGCCGAGATCAAGCAGGATGTGTGCGTCAGGATTGGTGCTGGCAGCAGCCCGCGCGATGATTTCAAGGCTCAGAGCAGAATCCACCTGGGCAGTGTTGCCGGTTTCCAGGTTGGAAAAACGCTCGACATCGGCATCAAAACGCTGCCGGATTTGCTCTACAGTGGATTTCGCCAAAAGAGATTCTCCTGAATTAGCTGAGTACAATGGAGGCTTATTATAGCGGGAAAGTCCCTCTAGCTGAGGGTAATTTATGACCAATTCAATGGCTGACATAAAATTCACCAGCACTATTTTATATCTATCGCTGTGAAGGTCGAGTTTGTGCTGGAAAAAGCGCAACCCTTGCGGAATAGATTACGTACACTATAAATAGGGAGCTATCCAGAATTTGTATTGAATCAGGAGAAAATATGTCTCACAAACGCCTCTTGGTACTTGTGTTGCTGGTCATGCTGACCACCATGAGCGCCGTCCCGATTCTGGGACAGGATGAAATCGTTTTGAAAGTTGCTGTTCCCGCCTTTTTGAAAGATATTGTTGCAGATGAATTAGTCGAACGTTATGAAGCCGACAACCCCGGCGTTCGTGTGCAGGTCATCGCATCTGCGACCAATTTCGGTTACAACCCCGGCGGCAGTGTCGAGGATTATCTGGACAACGTGGAGGGATATGCCAGCGAAGCCGATATCCTGACGATTTCCAGCAATCAGATCGCGCCGGAAGCCACCCGTGCCGGGTACTTCCTCAACCTCAATCCTTTAATCAGCACCGATGCGGGTTTCGACGAGTCGGACTTTTTGCCGGCTCTGCTGGATTCGTTCCGCTGGGACAATGGCACCTGGGCGCTGCCGATTTCCGCTGATGTGATTGCGATGATTTACGACCCGGCGGCCTTTGATGCCGCTGGTCAGGAATATCCATCGGGTTCATGGACGCTGGATGATCTGGAAAATGCTATCAGCGCCCTGACGCAATATGATGATGAGGGGAATGTCTCGAAGGCGGCTTTGCTCAATCTGGGCAACACCTATCAGATTCTTCACAGTCTGCTGGGTGGTACGCCCCTGTTTGATGCTACCGTGCAACCCATCAGCCCCAGCCTGAACAATCCGCAGCTCGAAGATCTGCTGACGCGTTGGGTCGAGCTGCAAGAGGAAGGGTTGCTGACCCCTGCCGATGGCGGCTCATTTGATTTCACTTCACCCATGCTCATCGGCCAGAGCCTGATCGCCACCTCGCAGCAGTTGGGAGATGAACGTCAGATCGCGCTGCTGCCGGGTGGTCGTACCGCACTGCTGGTTAATGGCGTGGCGGTAAGCACCGGCACACGCTATCCGGAAGAAGCCTATAAACTGGCCAAGTACATCACTTCCAGCCCGGAGATTGCGGCTGCTTCGTTTGGTATTACCCCTGCGCGTCGCAGTTTGGTCGGCATCGAGACGGATGGGCCGCTCAGCATCATCACCAATATCCCCGATGAACTGCGCCCCGCGATTGAAGAAGCCCTGGCGAATGCCACCCCGGCCTCTGATGCGCTGTTTGCCAGCTTTATCGAGGTGGCGCTGGAGAAGATGCAGGCCGATGGCGTAGACGCGCAGATCGCCCTGCAGGATACCGAAGTCGAAGCGCTGGAACGCCTGCAAGCGGCGGATGAGCGCGCCACGACGGCCTTTGTCAGTGTGGCGACTCCTATTCCTGATGCGCAGTTGAGCGGCGGCGAAGTGGCGATTAAATTCGGTATCGTCTCGTTTTTGCCGGAAATCCCGAATCGTGAGCGCTGGGATCAGATGGTTGATGATTTCACCGCCAGTGATTCCGAAGTCGCCCAAGTAACGCTGGATGTCAAAATCCCGTTCCCCTCAGCTTCGCTGGATGCGCTGACAACCGATTACGACTGTTTCTACATGCCCAATAATGTCATTCAGGGCGCGGATCTCAGCCTGTTACGCAGCATGGACCCGCTGATGGCGAGTGATCTGAACTTCAGCCAGAATGATTTTGCCGGAAATCTCCTTGATCGCGTACGCCGTGATAATCAGGTGTGGGCAATGCCGCTGAATATTCAGCCGTTGGTGCTGTGGTACGATCCGCAGATTTTCCAGCAGAATGGCGCTCAACCGCCGTTTGAGGGTTGGACGGTATCGGACTTTGAGAATGTCCTGCGCACGCTCAAAATTAACCCGGCTGATGATGCGCCGTTTGTCCCGCGCAACAATGGTGACAGCAGTCATCTGCTGGCGTTGATCGCTGCTTATGGTGGCTTACCGCTGGACTATCGCACGCAGCCCGTCACGATTGATTTCACCAATCCCGCCACGGTGGATGCCATCCAGCAGGTTCTGAATCTGGCGAAAGATGGTTACATTGAGTATCAGCCGCTGGCGAGTGCAGGCGGGAACATCGCCTTTGGCGCACCCGAGAGTGTAGCGATGTACAGCCAATTGCTGAATAATCTGGCTTTCCTGGGTTCTGAGGATGACGATGCCGACAGCCCTTATCGCCTGTCGACCTTCCCACAGGGGACGCAGTTTTCTGCGGTGAGTTATGACATGGGTGCGGCCTATATCAGCGCCAATACACCCGCAATTGAGGCCTGCTATCGCTTCATCAGCATACTGTCCAACACGCCCGATCTGTTTGAAAGCGTGATGCCTGCCCGGCGTTCGCAGATTAATGCGCCAGAACTGGTTACGGCTCAAGGTCAGGAAGCGGCGGATTTCTACGGCGCGATGGATCGTCTGTTGCAGCAGCCTAATACCATCCTGATTCCGTCGACATTCCAGGCGGCATCTGACCTGAGTACGATTGGTGATCTGCTGATTACCGTCTGGCTGAACCGGGCTTTTGACCACTATGTGCTGGAAGATGCGGATCTGCTGACCGAACTGGAAGACGCGCAGTTGTTTGCCTCCAGCTATCAGGGTTGTGCGGCGGCTATCCCCCCGGCTGGCCCCGACGACAATATCATCAACTATCTGGGGCAGTTTATCGACTGTGCCGTCCAGATTGATCCCTCGATTGCTTCGCTGTTCCCGCAGTTCGCGAATTAAGGTTTTTTAGCAATTTACCCCTAATCCCGGTCTTGCACCTAATTCAACGAAGTGTCCTTTAGGGCAGGGGCAGGAACTGGGATGGGGGTCTTTCAATATCTATCTTCAGACTGAACAGAAAAACAGACTTTATCGAAAGTGTGCTTGACCGCCCTTTATTTTCGCATTTCCCTATCCTGCTGTAAGGTAATACTGAATGTTGACGACAGGAGATCAAACATGAAAAAACTGTTTATCATTATTGTATTGTTACTGCTGTTCAGCGTGTCTGGCTTGGCCGGTGCGGTAGAGCCTGATGCCGGTGCCGCTGCGCTGGCGCGTTATTTTAGTGATGATATTCAATTGTTTTACGGCATGCGCACCGATGATGCCTATCTGGATGAACTGGATAGTTTGCTGGCGGGTGCAATCGCAAAATTGCCCGATTCCCTTTTGGCTGGGCTTCCGCCGACTTCCCTGCGTGACGAACTGACCAAAGCGCTGGCGCAGGCCAGTGACAACACTGGCCTCGACTTCAGCCAGGAAGCCTTGCGCGAATGGCTGGGCGATTATGTGGCGTTTGGAATCAATAATCTCAATCAGTCATCGCCGCCGACCTCACTCGCGCTCAGCATTACGGATCGCGCCGCTGCGGAGGCTTTCTGGCAGTCTGTACTGGAAGAAGCTCCATTGATGGAAGACTTTGAAAGAGTCGATGGCGATGCGTTTACGCTGTTCCAGAGTAAAGGTGATGATGATGACGCGCCACTGGTCGCCATTAATGATGAAGTCGTGCTGATTATCGACCAGCGGCAGATGCGTAGTAATGTGCTGCCTGACAAGCCCTTGTCTGAGTCCGAAACTTTCCAGATGACGGTAAGCAGCTTACCTGCCGCCTCCTATAACATAATCGGTTATGTGGACGGTGACGCGTTTGACATGAGCGATACCGGACTGGCAACGACTGCGTCGCTGCTCACGCCGGGAAATCTCGCTTTTGGGCTGACCATTCTGAATGACGTGACACTGACGATTGATGTGGCGCAGAGCAATCCGGAGAATATGAACCCGGCATTGCCGCCGCTTGACCCGACTTTCGCCCGTTTTATTCCGGCGAATGCAGCGGCAGTCGTCCACAGCACCAACCTGACGGCGCTCTATGATTTACTTGTCGTGCAGATGAAAGCGATGGATTCGTCAACCGATGCCGCCGAACAGATGAAGGCTGGGTTGAGTATGCTGGGGATTGATCTGCAGGATGATATTCTGGCGTGGACAACCGGCAATTATGCCTTATATGGTGGCGTTGATGCTGAAGCCTATCTGAACCTGATGGGTTTGAGTATGCCGGCTACGTTTGAGACATTTCCGCTGAATGCCGGGATGCTCATCGAAGCGACAGACCCGGAAGCCGCGGCCACATTAGCGAATAAGCTGGTGAATACACTCAAACAGTTTGGGTCGAACCAGCCCGATGTCACCTTCAGTGATGTGACGGTGGCCGGGAATGCGGCGACGGTGGTCAGCGTGCCGGTGCCAATGTCGCCCCAAAACGTGCTGACTCTGGAAATCGTGATCGGAGCCAGCGAGGATGTCTTTTTCGTTGGTACTGCACCGGATTTAATGCTGACACTGGCTGGTGAACCCGGCCTCGATCAATCAGCCGTGTATCAGACTGCCAGCCAGTATTTTGTGTCACAGCCCAGCAGCATCGTCTATGCAGATGATACTGGTTTGCTGAGCGTAACAGTGATTCCGCTGGCGCTGATTGGCCCGTCAGTTGGTAATATTTTCGACAATATTATCACCGATTTGGACGCGCAAAGTTCCAGCAGCATTTACCCGGAACCGCAGTTTGTGGCTTACCAGTCCGGCCCTGACCCGCTGGAAATTTTGCAAGTGTGGTATGACATTGTCGGCAGCGGTTCGATCACATCAACGTATGCCGTGGAAGGCATTACCCTGACCCGTGCGGTGATTACGCTGGAAGACTAAAAGCGTTTCAGTTAAGATTTTACAGGGCGCGGTTGATCCGCGCCCTTGTGATTCTATGAGGAGAAGCCGCGATGACGTATCTGCTTGGGATTGATATCGGGACATCCAGCGTCAAGGCGCTGATCTGGGAGGTGGATGGTGGTCAGGTTCTGGCGACAGCCAGCCGGGAATATCCGGTGCAGCAGCCGCAGCCCGGTTACGCTGAGCAAAACCCGGACGACTGGTGGCAGGCGACCCAAATCACTGTGCGTGAGGCGCTTCAGCAGGTGAGCATTCCAGCCGATGCCATCAAAGGCATCGGTTTGTCAGGACAGATGCACGGCACGGTGTGTCTCGATCAGGCGCATAAGCCGCTGCGTCCCGCCATCATCTGGGCGGATACGCGCAGTAAAGCGCAATGCGAACGCCTGCTGACTATTAGCCCAGAAATGTTAGCGCAGCATGCACCGGGGCGGCCCGCGGCGGGATTTATGGGGCCAACATTGATGTGGCTGGCGGAACATGAGCCGGAAACTTTAGCCCAAACTGCTGCTGTCCTGTTACCTAAGGATTACGTCCGTTACTGCATGACGGGTGAACTGGCGACTGAAGTCAGCGACGCGGCTTCGACCTGGTTGCTGGATGTGCGCAGCGGTCAGTGGTCGGATTGGCTGGTGGAACAGTGCGCTCTGGAAATGCGTTATCTGCCGCCTGTGTTGCAATCGACGGATGTTGCCGGGACACTGCACGCGAAAGCCGCCGCTGCTTTAGGATTGCCTGTCGGGATTCCAGTGGTCGCGGGGTGTGCCGACCAACCGGCGCAGGCGCTCGGTTATGGCCTGTACGCCACAGGTACCGCGCTGGTAACGGTTGGCACCGGGGGACAGGTATTTTATCCGCTGACTGAACCGCGTGTTGACCCGGCGCTGCGTTATTACGTATTTAATCATGCTGTGACAGGCTACTGGTACAGCGCAGCTGCGACTTTGTCCGCAGGTTTATCATTGCGCTGGTTACGCGATCTGCTCGGTTTGGGCCAGCAGGCTGATGCTTATCCGTTGCTGTCGGATTGGGCAGCACAGGTCGATGCAGGTGCCAATGGCCTGTTGTTTCTGCCTTATCTGGCTGGCGAGCGTACGCCGCATTTTGACCCGGATGCCAGCGGCTTGTTTCTCGGTCTGCGTCTGCATCACACCCCGGCGCATCTGGCACGCGCCGTGATGGAAGGGGTGGCCTTCAGTCTGTTGGAGTGTTTAACGTTATTACCCCAAACGCCCGAAAAGTTAATCCTTTCCGGGGGTGCGGCTGCCTCACCTGTCTGGCGGCAAATTCTGACGGACGTCTTTGATCAGCCGTTGTGGATAGCGGGTGGCAGTCATCATGCCTGTATCGGCGCGGCTTTGGTCGCCGGGGTGGGCACAGGCGTTTATGCAGACTTTGCTGTGGCCTGCCAGCAGCTTGAGCAACCGGCAAAAGTGACTGAACAAAATCCGTCGAAAGTCGCATTTTATGCAGCCCGATGTCAACTGTACAATGAGCTTTATGCACAGCTTCAGGGCGCCATGCATAACTTGATTTCATTATCGTAATTTTCAGGGTGGGTGTAAAGTTGACAAACAACCATTCATTAAAGGAGTTGCTTAAGATTATGTCTACACGTCACATAAAGATCGTATTTTCGGCTCTTTTGCTGTTTCTATTCAGCGCTGGCCTTTCTGTGATGGCTCAGGAAACCAGCGGTATCAGTGTCACCTGCGATAGTGGGGGCAGTTTTGATAACGGTGTCGAAGTACAGGTGATCCAGATGCGGGCGGGTTTTACCTATACTGCGACTGCGATTGGTATCGACGGTTTTGACCCGGTGCTGGCTGTACTGGATGCTAATGGACAGGGCCTGTGTACCGATAATTCATCGGACGCGTCCAGTTATGAAGTAAACTTACCGACGACAGGCGCGGTCAGCGCTTCGCGCAATAGTTCACAGATCAGCTTTAATCAGACCAGCGGCCAGAACATGGCTGATGTCTCTATCATCGTGGGCAGTGAAACCAATGAAGTGGGTGAATTTGTCGTGATCCTCGAAGGCATGGCGGCCACCAGCGCGGACGGTACCGGTGATCCATTTTCCGTTCGTCTGACCCCCGGCATGGTTAATTCCGGTGTGCCGCTAACCTTTTATATGATTTCCGTCACCAATGCCCTTGATCCGTTCATGTCACGCATTGATGCAGATCGTAATCCCATCGAGGATGCCAATGGTGATCTGGTCGCCTGTGATGACGCGGGGAATGCCTCACTGTGCTGGGGCGAGTCCAGTTCGCTGGCGAATTCATTTGTCACCCGGCGCGGCAACCAGCGCCTGGGTGGTTTTGGCGCCGATGCAATGATCTCTATTCCGCTGGATGGTGTCGAACTTGATCCCGATCCTGACTCGCGCTTCCTCAATTACCTTATGACCAGTTATCAGCAATCGACCTTTGGTGATTATCTGGTGGCCATTCATGCTGGAATCGGCACGGTAAGTGGTGTTCAGGCGACTTCGCCGGATAGTGGTAATCAAAATCAGACCCAGTCCACCCCCATGCCTACGCTTCCGCCTAAGGATGCCCTTCCGTCCGATGTTCCCGCTGGCATTAGTGTCACCTGCGATACCGGTGGCAGCTTCGATAATGGTGTCGAAGTGCAGGTCGTGCAGATGCGTGCCGGTTTTACGTACACGGCGACGGCTATCGGTATCAACGGCTTTGACCCGGTGCTGGCAATTCTGGATGCCAATGGTCAGGGGATATGTACCGATGATGTGGCCAGTGCGGCCAATTACTCGGTGAATTTGCCGACCACCGGCCTCGTCAGTGCCAGCAGCACCAGCTCACAAATCAGCTTTAACCAGACCAGTGGGCAGAATATGGCCGATGTTTCGATCATCGTCGGTGGTTATGGCAATGCTTCCGGTGAATTCGTGCTGGTGTTGCAGGGGATGGCGTTTACCAATGCCGATGGCGGGGGCGATCCGTTCTCTGTGCGCATGACACCCGGTATGATCAATTCAGGTGTGCCGTTATCGGTCTATATGGTTTCGGTGACTAATTCACTTGATCCCTACCTGAGTTATGTGGATGCGGATCTCACGACCATCCTCGACACAGGTAATAACCCGGTCTACTGTGATGATGCTGGAAACAGCAGCCTGTGCTGGGGACAGTCCACGAATCTGACAGGCTCGTTCATTGACCGTACGGCTGGTCAGCGGATTGGCGGCTTTGATGCCGATGCGATGCTCTCTATCCCGCTGGAGACTTATGGGCTAAACAGCAACATTGACCTCAATTTCCTGAATTTCCTGATGTCCAGTTATCAGCGCTCCACCTTTGGTGATTATCTGGTCGCCTTCCATATTGGCAACTAAATAAACGAAACCTGCAGGGGAATGAGCTTTAAGCTCATTCCCCTGTTATTGCACCTCGATTTCCCCCGGCAAATCCAGATAATCCACACTGTCTACAGGTACCCGCGCCCCGGTCAGAGGGTCATACAGGCCGATAATCAAAGTGGCCTTTCCCGATGCTGCCTGTGCATTAAAAGTCAGTTGATGCGTATCGAGGATATATTCCCCTTCGCGCCAGCCAGTCGTCGGGCGCTGACCCTGTGCAGGCATCGAGTCGCTTTGTGCAATGAGCTGACCATCTGCATCCAGCAGTTGCACAAACACCACATAATCGACCCCAATTTCGCTCGACTCGGCCTGCCAGATCAAGGTCACATCCAGCGGCAAATTGTGATCGACAGGTTCCGTATCGACGCTATAACCGCTCAAACGAGTGATGCCGGGTATGCTCTCGTCAACAGGTGTGTCAAAGTCCGGTTCTTCCAGCAGAACAGGCAGCGCCTCGATTTCGTACTGACCGAGAACAAAACCATCCGGCAGTTGCAAACGGGCGTTTCCAGCAGGAGTATCCAGCAGAATGTGAACTTCGCGCCAGTCCAGTTGGACATTATTCCCCGGTGGGATAGTCAGCGTCCAATCGACCCCGGCTAATTCCAGATCAGGTAGTGGCCCGGTGCCTTCCCACAGCAGCGCCAGACGCAGAGTGTCTCCAGTGCGGATCGTCGTATTGGGCTGGACATTATGCGCAACCAGCCGAAGCTGTGGCGAGAGTGCATAATCCACCTGAAATGGTAAATCACTGGGACGATGCACGGAGTCCCATTGCGGCGTTTCATCAGCCGGCCATGCACCCAGATTGATAGTCCGCGAGACTTCAGAATCGCGGCGCAGATCATATCCCGCCAAACCCGAACTTTCCTCATCGTAAATGGTCAGGCTAAGGTCATAATTTTCTGGGGGTGCGCCATAGGGCAGGCGCAGCAGAATATACGCTGTGGCGCTTTCACCCACGTCTAAGGCCGATGTGGTGCGTTGATTGGCGGTGGCGAAAATGGCATCTGTCCGCGCGACTTCCCAGCCGAGTACATTGCGCACACTGACCGAGGCTTTCAGATCGACAGCCAGCGTTTGCTGCATGGTCAGACTAATGGGCAGGCATAAGGCCTGATCGGGGCTGGACACCGCTGGCTGTCCTGTCTGGTCAATCAACGCGATTTCGCGCCCATTTTCGACAATCGCAATCGCACTGGCCTGCATCTGCGGGGAATTTAACGCGCTGGCTTCATAGGTCAGGTTGCTCATGCCATAGACCTGATGCTCCTGCGGCAACTGGCGCGTGCCGCTGCTTAACAGACAGTTCATCATGCCGCGAAAATCCGCCCGCTGCGTATACCAGACATTGAGCGCGACCTGACCCGATTCTGGCAGAAGCGGCGTAATCGTATCACGGTCTGCGCCTTCGGGTAAGGTGACCAGCGGCGCGGTCACGCGCAGACGATCCCAGTAATAGCGCAGATCGTAGCGCTCGGCATAAGACCACGCCAGTACGGTGTCGTCAGCCGCGAGGGTGTCGGCATAATACTGCACCATTGCCCGTGTATCATCATGCTGATATTGCGGGTTTTGCGCCAGATAAATATTAGCGATCAGTCCCACCACGAAAACGCCTGCGGTCAGATAGCCTGAAATCTTCGGCAGACGCGCTATGCCAGCCGCTAACGGCACCAGCAGCAGCGGCGCGACCATCACCAGATAGCGCCCATGCAGTTCATTACCGAGTATGCTCAGGCCAACGATCAACCCGCCCACCAGCAACACGACATGCAGCAGCAACCAGCGCGCCTGTGATTTGCGCCAGGGCATTAACGCCAGAAACAACCCCAGCGCCACGATTGCAAAGACGGTGATTAAAGGTTCATGTCCGACCATCGTCCATGGGCCTGTCCAGAAAGCCTGCCAGATGCGGCTGGCAAAATCCAGCGAAAGCTGCGGCCTGCTGACCACGGCGTTATTGGCTTCCTGCAACGTCAGAAAACGGCTGACAAAATAGGGCAGCCAGCATAGACCTACCAGCACCTGACCGGCAATCCAGCTTTTCCACGCGGGTGCGTTGAGGCTGCGCCGCACAATCCAGACGATCAGCGTGGCGGTATTGAGCCACAAGACGACGACTGGCCCGGTATTGTGCGCGTATAAGAGCAGCAGTTCGCTCACCAGCAGCAGTGCCCATGTGCCGCGCCGTGGTTGATCCAGCAAGCGCTGCCATGCCCATGCGCACAGTAAAACCAGCAGGGCTAACAAGGTGTACATCCGCGCTTCCTGCGCAGCCCACCACAACAAAGGCGAGATGGCGAACAGCAAAAGCGCATACAGACCCGCTCGACGATTAAACAAATCTCTGGTGAGGCGATAGCCCACTGGCAGCGCCAGCAGACCCATCAGCAGCGAAAAGAAGCGCAGGCTGAACGCGCTATCGCCAAAGAAGCGTGTGCTGATATTGATCAGAACATAGTAGAGGGGTGGATTGGTCGCGTCGGCATTCCAGGCGGCCAGCAAATCCGGTTGGACTGCCGCATAAGCCGACCAGCCTTCATCAAACCATATGCTCTGGCGGTCAAGCTGATACACACGCACGGCAAAAGCCAGTAAGATAATGAGGGCGCAGAACAGCTTAAAGCGCAGATTTTGGATGTGGTATTTACTCAAGATATCAGGCTAACATTTCAAAATTGGATACAACTTGCATTCCATGTTTATATCACAGTACAATAGTTGCTAGAGACCCAGGCAACACACGGGCAAAATTTTGCGGATAATCAGCATCGTTGACAAATAAACTATGAATCTAAACTCTATTTCCAAAGAAGAATTAGCCTTGTTATTGAAACAGGCACAAAAAGCACATGCTGAGTATGAAAAATTTCTCGGCTCAAAAGATGATGATTGGTCAACATGGTATGCTGATTTTATTATCAAAAAGCTCAACCGCAAAGAGGAAAGAGCTACCGGGGATTTGGCGGCAGCGGCAAACGAGGCGCTGAAGCTTAAGCAGCAAAGCGTTGAGAGTGTCAAGCAGGCGGCTGAAGGGGAGCCCAAACCCACGACAGATCGTCTGGGGCAAACCGAAGGCGAAAAACAACCGGATACCAATAAAACATCATCGCAGTTGTGCCCTAACTGTGCGCATCTTAACCGTGCAGGGATTGTCTTTTGCGAAAATTGCGGCACCAACCTGATTACCGGCCAGCAAGCCACTGCAGGCACACGCGATTTACGTGAACCAGACGCTGACAATAAAGGCAACGGCTCGACCGATCTGGTCAAAGCGCTGGCGCCGGAGCAATCCGAAGCGATCAGCAGTGCCGGGTCGGCAGCATTCAACAGCAATATGACCCTGCGTATCGAAGTCGAAGGCGGCGCAACCCCGATTATCCTTAAGCCACTGGCGCAGGATATGATTCTGGGACGGCGTGACCCGACCACCGGTGCCACACCGGAAGTTGACCTGACACCTTATGCCGGTTATCGCATGGGTGTAAGCCGTAAACACTCTTCGTTGCGGCTGGAAAATAGCGAGCTTAATCTATGGGATCTGGGAAGCAGTAACGGCACTTTCCTCAATGGGACGCGCCTTACCCCTCACCAGCCCTATCTCGTGCATGATGGTGATGAAATTCGCCTGGGACAGATGGTTTTGAGGATGTTTTTTCAAACAGCTTCAAAAAGCTGATTACGGATTAATCGACGGCAGCCCGCTATATAATCAGCTACCTAGAATCTCGGCCACTTCAGCCGCAGCTTTTTTCGCTGCGAAGAGCACATGGCTGATTCGCGCATCTTTCTCGACCAGCACAGCCAGTGAGGCACGGCCAGCAGGATACACGACCATCACGCCTTCTTCAGCCTCCATCAGCAACCTTTCCAGGTCACCCTGAGCCAAACGCCCCAGGGTGCGCTCTGCCAGGCCGATCAGAGTTGCCGACATCGCAGCCACCTGTGGGCTGCTGGTTGGGTTCTCATGCGGATTTTCTTCGTCCCCCGGTGGAAAAGCAGCGACCAGCAAACCATCAATATTGACGATTACGGATGCCTTCACGCCTTCAACTGCGACATGCAGTTGTTTGAGGGTACTCTCAAGCTTTTCGTCCCGATATTCCTGAGCCATAAAGCCTCTTTTGTGTTAGGTATAACAGCAAAATGAATTGGAGCCAGTATGTAGTATAGCGGAATAGGTTTAGAGCCTCAACATAAGCTGGACTATCTTCCCACGCTGCTAATGTGAATGATAGCACGATTAGGGTGTTTCGGAAATTTAGAAATTTGTTTTTGGGCTACTTGCTCATTCTGCAGCGTCTTCCTCAGCAAACTGGGTCAGCCAGTATTTCTCCTCGTCGCTCAATGCTGCTTTCAGCAATAAGTCCGGACGGTTCTTCCAGGTGCGCCGCAGCCCCTGTCGCCGGCGCCATTGCATGATTTTGGCATGATCGCCCTGTTGCAGCACATCCGGCACACCCAGGCCGCGGAAAAGTGGTGGGCGAGTATAATGTGGCCCTTCGAGAATGCCATCGGCATGGCTGTCCGCTTCGGCAGCACCCTCCGCCCCCAGCAGACCGGGAATATGGCGCATGAGCGCATCAATAACCACCATCGCGGCCAGTTCACCACCTGTCAGCACATAATCGCCAATACTGATTTCGTCGGTGATGACCAGATCGCGTACCCGTTCATCAACCCCTTCGTAATGACCACAGACAAACATCAGATGTTTGTGCGCGGCCAGTTCCTTGGCGATCTGATGCGAAAACACGCGCCCCTGCGGGGACATCAAGATCACCGGTGTGTTCGGTGTGTGCAGAGTCTCCACGGCTCTGACCAGCACATCCGCCCGTAACACCATGCCGCCACCACCGCCATAGGGCGCATCATCGGCGGAGCGATGCTTATCCAGCGTGAAGTCGCGGATGTCATGCAGGTTCAAATTCAGCAGGCCGCGATCCTGGGCTTTCCACATCATACTTTCGGTCATCGGCCCCTGGAACATGCCGGGGAATAATGTCAGAACATCAATATGCAATTTCGTCTCCTCATACAACCACAGGGGCAATATCCCGCCCCTCACAGAATTGACAATCTGAGCTATTATAACGAGGGATCAAAAAGTGTGGTGAGTGGTTAGAGGAATCCATGCCTTATTTACAACGCAACCGAAACTTCCCGGCTACTGATGAATTATCCCCTCATGATTTGCGCCATATCAGTGACCATTTTGCTACCTATGGCAGCGAGCTGATGGTCGACGGCAATGTGATTAACTGGGGCGCGATTGAAGAGGTTGAAGTCGCCGCTGCGCCGGGGGTGGTCGGCGCGGTGGGCTGGTTGGTGAAACTGATTACCCGTGCGGGTGGGGATCGTTATCATGTGGCTTTATACTATGGCTTTCGTGAGGCGGTTCTGCATGACATTACCCTGGAAGAAGCCCGCTATCTGCTCAATTCTGTCGCCTATTATGCGCCGCATCCAGTGCGTTACAGCGGGCCAATGGATATTGTCCCCATCACGGAGTATTAATCCGGGCTGGTGGTTGCTCATTTTAAGTGCTGTGTTTGCAGCCTGTACGCCGACCAACACCCCAAATGATCGTAACATATCCGCCTGGGGAAATACGCTGACCATCACGCAGGCCGAGCAGTCCAACGCCCCGGCCTTATGGGTCGCTAATGATCGCATCACCGCCGCCTGGGTTGGCGCAGACGAAAGCGGTGTGCATCAAGATGCCCGGTTTTTTACATCTGATGACTTGACTGAAACAGTGGTGTTACCTTTGCCCCCGGTACATCCCTATGCTCAGACTATCTTCCCCGCCCAGCTCGATTACACGCATTTCCTCTGGCTGGACGCTGGCGATAATGGCGAGAATCGGCTGTACAGTGCGCTGATTACCCCTGATGTGACGGTTGAGCGCGGGCCAACCCCTGTTTCCAACGCTCAGACTTTTCGCTACACCGCGCTTGCATCTGGTGATGGCGGTCTGCAAACGGTCTGGAGCGGCGGTCTGCTGTCCGAACCGACACTCTATTATCAACCGGTTGATGCGGTTGGCCGCCCCGGTGCCGCGACTGCGTTAACACTCAATGCGGACTGGCCGACTCTCATTCGTGCGAATGATGGCACGCGGCATCTGTTCTGGCTGCGTCCGGTTGATCAGCGTCTGTTTTACGGTATGTTAACCGAATCTGGTTTGACGGGAATCACCGAAATTGATACCGCGCTGAATTTGTCCCCGAACAGCCGCCTGGTCAATCTGCAAAGTGCGCTGGATGTCACGCATATGTATGTCTTCTGGAATATTGTGGATGCATCTGGTGAAGCCGAGTCATGGTTTATCAGCCGCGAAATTAATGGCGGCGAGTGGAGCGCTCCCATAAAGCTGAGAATCGCGCTGACAGACTCTCAAGCGGAGACACCACTCGCATCATTGGATACAGGTTTTAACAGCGGCACGACCTTTGTCACTGACGCCGGAGATGCGCTTTTAAGTTGGACTATGCCACTGTCGGGACAATATGCGATTTTACCCGTTGCGGCGCAGGTGGGAGATAAAATCGCGCTGGTATATTTTCAGGGTGGGGCGATTCGCGGTTATCAGCCGATTACTGCGGCTGATCTGATCGGCCTGCCCACCTTACAGGTTGATCGTGACCGTTATCTCTATCTGGCGTGGGCGCAACCCGGCGCAGGTGTACAGGCCGAGTTGCGCCTGACATCACTGCGCCTCAATCAATGGTCAGCGCTTCTCCCTGCTGACAATTAGCTGGCAGGTAAGAAGAAGACGCGATAAGAACGGAGGGCTGTCCCGCCCACTTCGAGATTACACGGTTCAGCCGTCAACGGCTGCGATGGATCGGATAATCCGGGCATTTCGATGATATACCCCTGACCCTGTTCCATCTGGAAATCGGCATAACCGGGGCTGCGTTCTGGCTTTAGCCCGGTGAAGAAACGACTCTGGCCGCCATCCCAGCGCACGCGCACCGGCTGACCCGGTAAGCCCACACTGCCGAAATCCTGCACAAATACCTCAATCAAGCCTGAAATATCCGCATCACAAAATGTCGTGATATTGGCGATGACAAAATCCTGCTGAGGGATGCTGGTCGGCACGACAATCGAGCGCTGCGTCGAAGTTGGATTGGGCGAACTTACTGGAACCGGGGTTTTGGTGGCGGGCGGAATCAGAGTCGGGGTGGCTAGTTCCACCTGGACAATGGCAGTCGATTGTAAATCTCCCGCTGGAATCAATGTGTCGGCACAACCGCTGCGCCCCTGCAACTGATAAAACGTCATCATACTGCGGATGGCGCGCAGGCCGCTGTTGCTATCGACATAGCCCGTGGATGCCAGCCGGCAAGCCGTGTCGGCAATATCCTGAAACGGATCGGTGGCGTTATTTTCCATCTGCAAAGTGAGCAAACGCTCGACCGCGCGATTCAGATTACTATCCCCGGCAAACGCCAGCGTAATCGCCACCATATATTGTGCGCGGTCTTCAGCCCGAAGCTGCCACGGCTCGGTCGAGACTTCGACAATCGGGTTCACTTCCCACGTATAGACCAATCCGGCGCTGATCCCTAAAATCAGCCCGATGACAACTCCCCACAGCGAAAAGGGGCGGCGTGGACGATTATAGCGGCTGCGTGGTGGTGGCATTTCTTCCGGTAAAGTGGATGGTGGACGCGGTGAACGACGGCTCATTGATCTGCTCCCGCCCCAACCTGTCGATAGGGTTCCATCATTGGCGTCAGACGGTCAAACGCTTCAGCGAGGTTCACCAGTACCTGAATATCAGGCACTTCACTCGAGTTGGTGATATAACGCTCGGCGGTATCCTGCACATACTGCGCGGCATTCTCCACACCCAGAACGCGCAACCGCTCGATCACGCCTTGCAGATCTCGATCCGCCTGATAACCGCTGGCTATCATGACCGTATACTCGTCTTTAAAACGCTGCGCCAGGTCGGGCGCTGGACTATTCACAAACGTCACGGGGAACTGCACCCAGCCGACATAAATTCCAATGCCAAGCCCGACGATTAAGCCGATCGCCAGGGAAACCACAAATCGAATCATAAAAGCCTTCTAGTCCATCACACCATGCATTGAATTGTACATTATGCTTCAGGGTGTGAGAATGCACCAATCCGGCTTGGGGCTGACTTTAACTTTTGGGGCCGATCAGGCTATCAAGGTAGGCGACATCTTTGCGTCTGGCGATATGAATATTGATGCCTCTTCTCGCGACTGTCCAATGCAAACCGAGCAGGTCACAAACATGGCAGAATAAGTTGCGAATTTCGTCAGACATATTGGTGAACCCGTAACGTGGATATTCTTTTCCATTGACGCGATTTTTGTCGCGCGATCCATCCGAATGATACAAACCGCGAAAAACTTCTAAAGGATAGCGATCAACAATTTCCTGCTGCCAGGTTTCCAGGGCAATTTCGCGTTCGTGTTTGCGGCCAGCACCATGCTGTGGAAATATCTCCGGCCAGAATTTGTATCTGGCTATCACCTCATTACAAGCTGCCCCAGTTCTTGGCAGGATGTAAATCTTATTATGGGGAAGAATTTTCTGGATAGCATTTGAGCAGGAATTAATAATATCAGGGTAAGCCGTAGCACAAAAGATGCGTAGAAAGTAAACACGATTATTGCGAACAATATAGCCATCTCCCAGATACATCCCCAGAAGATAAGCGTAAGCCTGCTGTATTTCTGTATCCGCTATATTCTGAATACGAGCAAGTACCTCGTCAGGTGTGGCACGTGAGGCCAGATCGCGCTCGGCTTCTAACCCTTCGAGATTTTTATAACGGACAATACAGTCACGGATGGTCGCGCGCGGGATTTTGGTCAGGTGGGCAATCTCGGATTTATTGCAGCCTTCCGCCCACAGTTCGAGGATTTTTTGATAATCTGAGTATGTTCGCATGCGTTACATCCACGTTGACATTCATGCCTGAATTGTATAAGATGCTGCGCGTAACAGCAAAATAAAAAGCCAGGTTATGAACCTGACTTTTGTGTGCCGATGGTGGGAGTCGAACCCACATGCCCGCAAAGGCAATTGATTTTGAGTCAATCGTGTATGCCCATTCCACCACATCGGCGTAAGTAATCAATTAATCATCAGTTCTTTACTGACTAACAACACTTAACTTCTGACTATCATAAATTTTTTCGGCGTAATTGTCAATGGCGAACGACGACCAGCAGCTTATTCAACAGGCGCTCAATGGTGACCTGACCGCCTTCAATACACTGGTGCTGCGCTATCAGGACCGGGTGTATAGTCTTTGCTATCGCATCATGGGTGATTCCAGCAGTGCCGCCGATACCGCGCAGGACGCATTCATCACCGCGTATCGCCGTTTAGATACCTATCGCGGCGGCAATTTCCGCTCGTGGCTGCTGCGGATTGCCACCAACACCTGCTATGATGAACTGCGCCGTCGTCAGCGCCGTCCCACCGAGTCACTTGACGCGCCTGCCGAATCGGATTTTGATGATGGCCCACCGATTGCCGATAACAGCCCCACACCCGAACAAGCCATGCAGCAGCAGGAACTAAGCAAATTGTTGCAGGACTGCATCAATGGGCTGGGCGACTCCCATCGCTCGGTATTGATCCTCAGCGATGTCGAGGGTTTAAGTTATCAGGAAATTGCCGACAGTGTGGACGCCAACCTGGGAACCGTAAAATCGCGTTTAAGCCGTGCCCGTTTAGCCATGCGCGACTGTTTAGAGAGTGTTCAGGAACTTTTACCGGCTGTATATCGTCTTAATTACAGTGATAACGAACAACTGGAACCATAATTTACTGGAATACCTATGAGTGCCGAGCGTAACTTTACCGATCAGGATTATGAGCAGCTTTCCGCCTATCTCGATGATGCACTATCGGGATTGGAGCGTGAAGCGCTGGAAATCCGTTTAGAGGCTGACCCTCGCTTACGACGCGAGCTGGACAGCCTGCGCCAGACTGTGCAACTGATCAATCAGATGCCCTTGCTGCGCGCCCCGCGAAATTTTACACTGGATGCAGGTATGGTCAAGACCACGCCGTCTAGAAAACTGTATCTTTTCCCGGCAGCTTTTAGCGCTTTGAGTGCT
>JBBSQD010000109.1:0-19017 GCA_038258185.1 Aggregatilineales bacterium
ACCAGATTTACCGCGCCTTCATCTACCATCCATTCGGCCACTTTCAGCCCCAGACCGCCCAGACCGCCCGTGACGAGATAGGTCGCATCAGCATGGAACTGGCTGAATTGGGCTGGACTCTGTGTGATGATCAGTTTGCCGATATGCCGCGCTCGCGCCATATAGCGGAAGGCGTCCACAGCCGATTCCAGCGGGAAAGTCTGGATGGGTGGTGGCACGATTTCGCCAGCAGCAAAGTGCGCCAGCAGCATCCGCAGCATATTGGGGATGAGGTCAGGGTCGGACAACAGCAGATCGGTCAGGTCATAGATATAGTAGGACAGATCCGGGAATTGCCGTTCGACTTCTTCATGTGACCATACGGCGCGTTTACCGATTTCCAGAAAAGTGCCGCCCCGTGCCAGCACCGAGAAGCTCTGCGGGATAAAATCATCGGACAGCGAATTGAGCACGATGTCGATTCCCTCACCGTGGGTGATTTCCATAATCTGCTCGGCAAAACCGGGTTCGCGCGAACTCATCACATGCTTCACACCAATCGAATGCAGATACGCATGTTTGGCTTCGCTGCCTGCTGTGGCGAACACTTCTGCGCCGACCTGCTGCGCCAGTTGCACCGCAGCCAGGCCCACACCACCCGCCGCGGCGTGGATCAGGACACGATCACCCGCTTTCATGTGGGCCAGTTCGTGCAGGCCATAGTAGGCGGTCAGGAAAATACTGGGGATAGAAGCGACTTCCGCCAGTGTCAGATTGTCAGGAACGGTAAAGGTCATCGCCGCCGGAACGGTCACAAAACTATTGAACGCGTTCCCACCCAGCGCCAGCACAAGGTCGCCGGGGGCATAGTCCGTCACCCCTTCACCCACGCGGACGACTGTACCCGCACACTCAGTCCCCAGCGGGATACCTTCTCCCGGATACATGCCCATGACATTGAGCACATCGCGGAAGTTCAGACCGGTGGCCTGTACGCGGATTTCGACTTCGCCGCGTTCTGGCGCTCGGCGTGCAATTGGTTTCAGCGTCAGGTTTTCGAGCATCCCCTTTTCAGTCACAGTGAGCTGGAAAGCCTGCTCATTATTGACTTTGGGCGCGCTGCTGTGCTGCAAGCGTGCGACATAGCGATCACCAACCCGCAGCAGAGCCTGATCTTCGCCATCATCGCTGAGGAAGACCCCCAGCATCTGATAGGGTTGCACCGTTTCGTCAACATCCAGCAGGCCGCCCCACAGGTTGGGCATCTCACGCGCGATGACACGCCCCATACCCCACAGTGGAATCTGTGAAATCGTGCTGGATGCGCCGCGCCGCGCGTTCTGCGCGTTGCGTGTGACCAGCCATAATTTTGTGGTTGAATTGCGCTCGGCCAGCGCCTGTACCAGATCCAGCGTGGTGTGCAGGCCGAGGTCTGCGCCAGCATCAATCGCTGTGGTTGTAGCATCCAGCGACCATAAATGGATCACCCGCGCATAATCGGCTGCAGCCACTTGTTCAAATTCTGCTTCTTCGCTGGAACCCATTTCGTCAGTAAACAGCACATCAAACCCGATACCTGCTGCCTCCAACTGATCGGCCAATGCCTCGCCGAGTCCGCCGCGATCAGCCAGAATCAGCCATTTCTCGCCTGCTGCATCCAGTGTCTGCTCTACGGGTTGATATTCCCACTCAATTTCATACAACCAGTCTTTAGCGGCTGATCCGACAAGCTGTTCCAGAATCTGGCGACTGGCGCGACGAATGCGCAGCCCTTCGAGCGTCGCGATCAGCTCACCGTCATCAGCATAAATCACAATATCAGCCGTGCGCATGTCGGCCTGTGTTTGCGGCTGGAAACGCGCATAACACCAGAAAGCCGTCGCGCCCGATCTGTTCAGCGTGAGTTTGTCGATTCCAACCGGCAGGCTGATCAGTGATTCGTCCAGCCCTTCTTTGTTGGCGGCCACATCCAGCAGATGGAAACAGGCATCCAGTAAACCCGGATACAGATTGTATTCCTTAGCCTGCGGAGCAAAATCCTCCGTGACTTCAATATATCCCAACGCGTTCTCATCACCAGAGGCCACCCACGCCTGTTTCAGATTGCGGAAGCTCTGGCCAAAGTTCAGCCCGGCTTCATCCAGACGGGTGTAAAAACCTTCCATTGAGACCGGCGTAATGTGACTTTGGCGAAGAGCCGCCAGCGACGGAGCATCCATCTGATCTTGCGCCATCTGCGGGCCGACCAGCCCCACCGCATGCCGTTTCCAGTCGCCATCAGTGGCTTGTTCCGGCGCGCCAAACACCTGGAATTGTGCCTGTCCATTTTCTTTGGGTCGCAGGATCATCTGGGTCTGCCACACGCTGTCGTCTGGTATGATCATGGCCTGTTCAATCTCAACATTCTGCACGACCACGGTGTTGTAATGATTCGCTTTGCCGTAAGCCAGCGCCAGCTCCACATAACCGGTTCCCGGGAAGATTAATGCGCCATAAATGCGATGATCCTGCAACATATCCAGCCATTCGCTGCTGATCGTCTGCGCGTAGGTGGTTTCCTGATGCAATGGGGATTGGATACGCCGCCCAAGCAGGGGATGTATACCAGCTTCGGTTACAGGCTTGCGGCGTTGTTCGCCCTGCGCCCAATAGCGTTCTCGCTGGAAGGGATAGGTGGGCAGAATGACTTTGCGCCGATGATAATCTTTATCCAGTTCAACCCAGTCAATGGCTACGCCCTGAATGTACAGATTCCCCAGACTGGTGAGCATCGTCTCCCAGTTGTTGCGATTTTCACGCAGAGAAGCCAGCCAGGTCGCCTCACCTAAAAAGGTCTGCGCCATACTGATTAAAGTCGCGTTGGGGCCAATCTCAAGAAACAGGCGATAACCGGCGTCGTAAAGCGTGTTCATGCCATCAGCAAACTGAACGGCATGCCGCGCCTGCTTCAGCCAGTATTCCGGTTGCGCCAGTTCATCAGTCGCAAATGCGCCAGTGACGTTGGTGGCTAAGCGGATTTTTGGCCGGTTGAACGTCACGGTTTTCAGCACCCGCTCGAAATCCGCCAGCATGGGCTGCATCAGATGCGAGTGGAAGGCATGCGAAACTTTCAGCCGCCGGGTTTTGATACCACGCTCGATAAACACTGCCATTGCTGCCTGCACCGCTTCTTCTGTGCCGGAAACAACTGTGCTTTCCGGGCCATTCAGGGTCGCAATCGCCACGCCAGCGCCAATCGGTTGAATCAATTCTGCGACAGTGGCTTCGTCCGCCATCACTGCGGCCATCACACCGCCTGCGGGGAGTGCGCCCATCAGACGACCACGCGCAGCGATCAGGCGCAGGCCGTCTTTCAGCGATAACACACCCGCGATACAGGCCGCCACAAATTCGCCAACGCTGTGTCCCAGCACAGCATGAGGCGTGACACCCCACGACATCCACAGTTTTGCCAGTGCATATTCGATAGCGAACAGGGCTGGCTGGGTATAAGCCGTATTATTCAGCGTTTCCGCCTGGCTTTCATCCGCGAACATGATGGGCAAAATCCCACCCGGAATATATTCCTGCAGGATCGCATCACATTCATCGAGCGTGGCACGGAACGCAGGATGCGTTTCATACAGCTCACGGCCCATATTCAGATACTGCGCGCCCTGACCGGTAAACAGGAAGGCCACGCGCGGACGTTCCGATACGACCATGTTACTCAGCAGACCGGCATCCTCTTCGCCATTCTCAAAGGCGCGCAGCTTCTGGATAGCTTCTTCAGTGGATGAGGCGGTAAAGGCCATCCGGTAAGGGAAAGCGACACGGCCACTGTTCAGCGTGTGCGATACATCCGCCAGAGAAAGCTCAGTATTGTTGGTCAGGGTATCAATGAGATCATGCACCCGTTCGCGCAGTGGTTTCGGCCCGCGCGCGGATACGGTAATCAGGTGGGCGGTGCGATCAACTGCATTCGTCTGTGTCTCAATAAATGGCGCTTCTTCGAGAATGGCATGGGCGTTGGTGCCGCTGAAACCAAATCCGCTCACGCCAACCAGGCGAGGGTTGTCCGGGGTGCCTGTCCAGGGTGTGGGTTCAGTAGGGACAATCATCGGAAATTTAGGCCAGGTAATCTGCTGGCTGGCTTCATGGAAATGCAGATTGGGCGGAACCATGCCATGCTGCATGGACAAAATAGCCTTGATCACCGCAGCCGAACCGGCAGCGGCTTCGGCATGGCCGATCATCGACTTGACCGAACCCAGCAGCAGCGGTTGATCGGCAGCGCGTCCCTGACCTAAAACCGAGCCTAATGCCTCGACTTCAATCGGATCACCCAGAGGGGTGCCGGTGCCATGCGCCTCAACATAGCTGATCTGATGCGGTTTGACACCCGCATTATCCAAAGCGGTCTGGATGACGGCTTCCTGTGCGGGACCCTTCGGCGCGGTCAGACCGGTGCTGCGGCCATCCTGATTCACCGCTGTGCCGCGAATAACCGCCAGAACGGGATTATGATCGGCAATGGCATCGGACAAACGCTTAAGCACCAGCATGCCGCAACCTTCGGCGCGGACAAAACCATTCGCGCCATTATCAAACACTTTACAGCGTCCATCTGGCGAGAGCATCCCCCATTTGTACAAAATCGGGAACGTGGCCGGGGACAGAATGGCATTGACTCCACCGGTAATCATCAGATCCGTTTCGCCAGAGCGCAAACTGTTACAAGCCATGTGCAAAGCGGTTAACGATGAGGAACAGGCGGTATCGACTGCCGCGCTGGGGCCTTGCAGACCCAATGTGAACGACAAGCGTCCTGCCGCCACATTCAAAGCGATGCCGGTGGCAATATAAGCATCCAGTGGATCATGCTTTATGGCATTGATAAGATGATAATATTCATTCGTGGAGACGCCAATGAACACACCGGCCTGGGTGCCATTCAGCGAATCAGCCGCAATCCCCGCGCGTTCCAGTGCCTCCCATGATAATTCCAGCACCATGCGCTGCTGCGGATCCATCGTCAAGGCTTCACGCGGGGTGATGCCAAAAAACTGGGGATCAAACTGGTCTATATTATCGACAAAACCGCCCTGCCATCTTTCAGCAGGCACGGCTGGGAAAATATCGGATTGGCGTGCGATTTCGGGATCCCAGCGCCCTTCAGGGATTGGCCCAACGGCGTCTATTCCCTCATACATATTCTTCCAGAAGAGTTCGGGTGTATTGGCCCCACCCGGAAAACGACAGGCAATCCCAACAACGGCAATGGGTTCACGTTTGGCTGCTTCCGCATCATCCAGTTTTGCCTGCATTTCCTCCAGCGCGACCAGTGCGTTTCTCAGGAGGGCTTTACGCTCGTTATCAGAATCCATAAATATATCCTTGTGATTAATCTATGTTCAGTTTACGCAGGTCTTCCTAACATACACCGAAATAAAATTGTTTATTTAAACCTTAACAGGTTGACGATGGTGCGATATTAACTGATAAACGGTGATACCCAATATGATCATACCACCAAGCAGCTCCGCCTTGCCGGGCATGATGCCAAACAGTTGTGCATTAAGCAGTATAGTCCACAGCGCTTCGGTATAGGCAAATACCGCCACAGCCGTCAGCGGAGCCAGTTCGCCAGATCGGGCGAGTGCGAATAATCCCAGCGCACCCACCACACCGATAATCACGATGCCGACCAGAGATGACAGGGTGGGTGTCGTCCACAAAAATGGCACGACAAATCCCAGCACAATAAACACCCAGAGCGCGGTATGAAAGAGGCTGGTCAGGGGATGATCATCCCGCAGTACCCGCGACAGCATCAGATGTAAACTTAAGGAAAATCCGGTAATCACAGCGAATATCGAATAGGGCGAGATAATGCCGCTGTCCACACGGAGGATCAGCAGCATAGCTCCAAAACCAAGCCCGGTGATCACCCAGTTTTTGGCGGTTGCGGGTTCACTCAATACCCATGTCGATAAGCCTAACATCATCAGTGGCGACAGCCATTGTAACGACCACACATCGTTTATGGGCATATGCGTGGCGGCGATCACAAAACTAACAGGCATGGCAAGCATGGTTAATGAACGCACAATTTGTAAGGGTAAATGAGGGGTACGAACCAGCGTGGTTTTATAACGCGGGCCCAATACGACCATCATAAACAGCAGGTGGACAGCATAGCGCATCCATACAAGCTGAAATGGAGAAATTCCGGTTACGAGATGCTCGCCTGTTAACTCCACGACCGAGAAACAGAATGCGGACAAAATCATGAACAAAGCTGCACGTATCACAACCGGAGAACTAATAACCTGTGTTTCCTGTTGCTGACGGGTGAATAATTTCAACATCGTTCTGCCTCTTCCATAACCACCTGTTATTGAATTGAGTCACTGGCTGAATTCATTTTGGTACAGGAGCCTATCAGCCAGATAAAATTCAGGGACAGGCTTGGGTCATCAGGTGGGTTTGCAGGGTATATGCTTGCCGCAGTCGCGAAAACTGATAACAATTACACTATAACAAGATATTAAGGTAAGAAACGGGGGTGGCTGGCACATCAAAGTGTTACGCACATAACATTAAATATAGAGGGAATCGAATGAGCGATACGAACGATTGGAATAAAGCGATTATTGAAGAGTTTCGGGCTAACGAGGGTAAAGTCGGCGGTCACTTTGAAGGCACGACTTTGCTTTTGCTGCATACCACCGGCGCAAAAAGCGGCCTGGAACGGGTGAACCCGATGATGTATTTTAAGGATGGTGACGAGTATGTGGTGATTGCCTCCAAAGCAGGCGCGGATACCAGCCCCGACTGGTATTATAATCTGGTTGCCAATCCCGAAGTGACGGTAGAAGCCGGCACCGAGCAGTTCGAGGCTGTTGCGAGTGTCGCACCAGAACCCAAGCGCACCAGCCTGTATAGCAAAATGGAAGCCATCAGCGGCGGTTTTACCGAATACAAGAACAAAACCTCACGCGTCATCCCTGTAGTCACCCTCACCCGTAAATAGATAAAAGTTTGCTGTGGAGCCGATGTGGACTGTAACCCTTTGCATCGGCTTTGGTGAGTATTATGTTCCTAATCAACAAAATACTTCTTGAGAGCAGCTTCAGCTTTATCACTGCCGATTGCTTCAAGCGCCCTACGTAGGCCCGAGATGGGATACATTTGAGTCTGCCAGTGCTCGGTATGCTCCCCTATATGCTCAAGCAGAGCAATAATTGGGTCAAGTGCGGCGTCATCAGGCATTTTCGAGAGCGCTTCGGCAATCCAGCCTAAATAAGCTTGATTATCAAACGCTCTGTGAAGACAAGCTATTAACGCTGGAATAGCCTCTCGACTCCGGAGAGAACCGAGACTATTGGCTGCCCAAGCAGCAATATCTTCCTCTTCATCGGTCAGCAAATTGATGAGTGCAACTACGCCACGCTCATCACTATAATGCCTTAACAAGACAGCGGCTTGGTGCCGGATAACAGCGAGGGGATGTGTAGCAGCAAGGAGAATATCAGAAAGCTGATCTGGATTACCTACCTCACCCTGTCGTAAACTCATGTGAAATCGGTGCGCATCCCGAATATTCTCGGGAATGTATGACTCATCAATCTTGACGAGAATATCCCAACTTACCTGAAGAAAAAGCGAAAAATTTGAAAATCTCTCACTCCAGAATTTTGAATCCATGTCAAATGGCAAATCTTCTACCATGCCCTGAAGAAATAAAGACAAAGTATGCAAGTCATCTACAATATACTGATAGTCGGTTGACTTCCTTAGCCTTTCAGAAGCCAACGAGTCACTATCAAGTTCATCCTTTAGCTTTTGCAGCGACAGGCAAATCTCATTGCTTATCTGGTGCAATTCAGAAAATTCCGTAGATTGCGGGCTATTGTTTGATTCAATGCTCATAATCTTTGCAAACCCGCAGACTGTGGAAAAAAACTGCTGAATGTTTGAGTAAAATATCGCTATCCGCTGGATTGGCTCTGCTTCTCGGTACTCCAACAAAGCGAAGTGATGTTTATATTGCTCGTAATTATCCATAAAGCTCATCCATCCCCCATAATCAGTGGCTGAATTAATTTATACCCTAGAAGGGCGTAAATCAATTAGCCGCTTAGCATCCAAATGAAACTATGGGAGAAGCACGATTTCTTCCACAATATACTGTGGATGGGGATATTGGCGGTCATCATTGCTTGAGACATTCGTGGTGATCGTTTTCTCGATTTTCACGCGGGCCTGATAAGTGCGCTGCTCAGCATCCGCGGTGAGATAATCCAGACGCACATCGGCCCACTGTGGATTTTCATCCGGATCAAGCGCCACGATCTCCCCTGATTTTTTGTAGGTCTGCCATTGCCAGCCCTCACGCATCCAGCAGGCACGTTCCATCGCCTGCACAAAGCCTGCTTCTGCGCCACCCCATCCGCGATAATACGCGTGCAAAGCCTGAACATCGCCACTTTGCTGGATGAGCTGTTCGCCAATCGTGTGATCGACATATGCCCAGTAATCGCCTTTGGGCATATCCACCAATGTGGGCGCATACAGATGTCCGCCAAAATGTGAGACTCGCCACACGCGTACCTGATCGGTAGCGGCATTGTCGCGCAGATGCCTGTAAAGCGGATAGCCGAACTTGGCGCAGGCCACATCTACTGAACCATGCGTGCAGATCAAAATATCGCGGATGGTGTCGCTGCCGGTTTGCAACCAGCCATCGAACTGCGACAAATTATCAGGCGCTTCAAACCATGACCAGATCAGATGCCCCATTTTTTCAACCGGCACAAAATATTCCACCTTATCAAACTGGGCGAATAACCCCCCTGGTTTGGTGAAGAACATCACACGCCGGAAGCCTTCCCGACTATATGCCGCATCGGGCGCGATCAGCAGGGAGCGATGTCCATAAACGCCCGTTTGCCGATAACGCTCCATCCATAATTCGAGCAAATCCATGACTTCTTTGGGTAAGCCCATTTCCGCATAGCTGTATTTCCACGGTAACGGCTGCTCAAAGATCACGGCGTCCTGGAAATTACCGGCGCTTCCTACAGGGTCAACACCTTTTTCGATGGCGAGTACATTGCAAAAACACTTGGTCTGTGTCAGTTGATCGGTCATGTGAACCCCTATCCTCGGTTGAAAGGGACAGTCATCAATAGCTGACAACTGTCCCGGTGCTGTTTATTCTGATTTGCTGACTTCCTCGACCCATTCGGCGTGGAGTGCATCCTCACCAGAGAAGCGTTCCAGATGGTCAGTGACGACGAATTTAACCCTTCCAATCTGGTCTTCGTTTTCGGCCTGGATATGAATGGTTAAGCTGGTTGCATCGGCGGTCATCTGGCAGTGGCCGAAGCCAAAATCCACCGTGCCACGATCATCATATTCCGCTGTCACTTTGCGATTAAAGTGATTGCACAGCGCTTTGAGATAACGGGATTCTTTTTCAGTTTCAACTCTGCTGTAGGCTGCGAACATCTTTATTCACCTCCTGCTAGAGCGGCTTCCACATCATCGAGTACGAGCGCAGCCGCTAACGGGCCACCGACACTCGTCCACAATGAACCATCAATCAGAATGACATGCTCATTCTGAGCGACTTCCAATGACTGAAACAGCGGATTCTCAAGCGCATCTTCCAACGCGGTCAGGGCATCACCTTCCGGGCTCAGGGTGCCGATAAATGCCCAATCCACGTCCAGCAATTCCAGCGCCTCTAAACTGAGCGGTGCGGAATGAGGGTGACCTTCCTGTAATTCAGGGATTTCCGGCGCAGGGCTTAAGCCCAGATCGAGCAGCACACCGCTGGAGAAGGTCAGCGTCGGAGCCATAATCTGCGGGCCTTCGGCACTCCAGCGCGCGACGATAAAGCTATCACTGGCGTTGTCGCCCAACTCAGCCTGAATTTCCGCGATCCGTGCGTCGTAGTCTGCAATAAACACGTCGGCTTCTGCGCTCATATCCATCACGGCGGCGACGCGCTCAAAATGCGATTGCCAGCTTTCGCCATTCTGCAAAGTGTTGACCGTGGGGGCGATAGCATTCAACTGCGCCAGCACCGTTTCGTCGGTAAAGCCACCGAAGAGAATCAGGTCGGGTTCGAGTTCCAGCAAAACTTCGAGATTCGGGCTGTAGAACTGCCCCACGCTAGCAACATCCGTCAGGTAATCTGCCAGATAACGGGGCGGAGTCAGTTGGCCGCGACCATTGGTGCTGCCGACTGGCGTAATCCCCAGCGCCAGCAGCGCATCAACATCGGCTTCCATCAGACCCACAACGCGCTGGGGGTTTTCGGGGATACACACCGTCGCGTCCGTCGCATCCACCACCGCGCGCAAACCTGCGTCACACGCGCTTACGCTCTGCGCCGTCGGAATTTCAAACAGCGTTTCTAAATCATTCAGCACCAGATTGGCTGACTGCACCCCCAAACCGGCCATCCAGGTATCGTCGTTCACTTCAACCACGTGTCCGCTCTGGACGGCATTCAGGGTTTGCCACAATGGACTATTGAGGAAAGTATCCCGCTCACTGTCGTCCAGGGAATAGCCGGTGACGAAGATATAATCCGCATCGACCTGCTGCACTTCTTCCAGCGAGATTTCCAGCCTGAACACATCCTGATCCTGAGTTGCAGGCCGTGCTAAACCAATTTCCTGGATAATCCGGCCAATGTAGGAGCCATTGAGATAAATGGATACGCTGCCGGGGAAAAAGCGAACCACAGAGACAGTCTGGCTGTCCAGCCTGTCACCTAGTCCGGCTTGAATATTCGCAATCCGGCTCGCGTAATCCGCCAGCATTTGTTCTGCTTCCGCTGTTTTACCTAGCGCAGCGGCGTGCAGTTGGAAATTGTCCTGCCACGCAGTCCGTAACGTCTGTGTCAGCACGGTGGGGGCAATCTGCGAAAGCTGCTCGTAAATGCCTTCATAGCGCTGCATGCTGCCCAGAATTAAATCAGGCTCAAGGGCAAGGATCGCTTCCAGATTGGGGGTGGAAATCTGCCCGGTATCGCTGATGCCTTCCAGGTCATCAACCAGATAATCCTGATATGTCAGCACATCGGTAATCGGTGCGCCGATAACTGACGCTCCCAGCGCCAGGGCATTATCTAATTCACCGGTATCCAGAACCACCACGCGCTGTGGATTGTCTGGAATACAGACAGGGTCAGTGGCTAATTGCTCATGAGCGAACAGATGGAAACCCGCTTCACATTCAGCGGCATTCTGTGCCTGGATAGGGGCTAGTTGCGCAGCCCATAAAAGTAAAATGGTTGAGAGCAGTGTAAAGTGTTTCATAGCATCTTTCTTTTCAGATTTGATAAATGAGTAGACTGATTCGATTGGTTGGTCAGATTGTGAAATGTGCAGAGCAACTTCTGTCCTTATGAAACCATTTCAGCAATGGCGAGATTTTCGATTTCGCTGGGTTGAGTATGGCGACGGCTGATCGGCACACACATGGGTGTATGGGTCACGGGGTCACGAATCACCCGAGCATTGAGGCCAAACACCTGCTTGAGGTTTTCCGCAGTCATAACCTGTTCCGGTGATCCCTGCGCCACAATCTGCCCGCCACGCAGGGCGACCATCGTATCGGCATAACGCGCCGCCTGATTAAGATCATGCAAGACCATCACAATCGTGCGCCCCTGCTCATTAAGTTCCGACAGCAGATCCAGCACGTCGAGTTGATAGGCGAGGTCAAGGTAGGTGGTCGGCTCATCCAGCAGCAGCACCTGTGTCTGCTGGGCTAAGGCCATCGCAATCCACGCCCGCTGGCGCTGACCGCCACTTAAGGAATCAATCGGGCGGTCAGCAAACATCAGCAGATTAGTGATTTGCAGGGCTTCCTCTACGATCTGCTCATCGTCCGCGCTCCATTGCTGGAACCAGCTCTGATGCGGATAACGTCCCTGCGCGACCAGTTCATACACGGTCAAACCTTCAGGCGCGGTAGGTGACTGCGGCAGAATACCGAGTTTCTGCGCCAGTAACCTGGCATTCATACGATGGATATCCTGCCCGTCCAGATAAACGGTGCCGGTTTTGGGCGAAAGCAGGCGGGATAAGCCGCGCAAAAGCGTCGATTTACCGCAGCCATTGGGGCCAACCAGCGCGGTGATACTGCCGGTTTTTATCTGCAGCCCCAGCTCATGCACAATGATGGTGTTGTTGGTGTAGGCCAGTGATAAAGTCTCTGCGCTGAGAATAATGCTCATTAGTTACTTTCTTCGGTCGTTTCGAGTGCGATTTCAGCATCTGCAATGCTCAATGCAGGTGTGTCCGCACTGCTATCGGTCAGGTAGGTAAACAAGTCATCCAGCACCCGGTTCGCCAGCAGCGCGGCTTCCAGATTGGCCGGATACCCTGTATCGGCAATGCCTTCAAGGTCAGTTCCCAGTTCGGACATCAGCACCGGCACTTCTTCATGCAGCCAATTGGCCGTGCCCACCAGTTCCTTACCCGTGAAAAGCACCGTCTCCAGCGCGGAAATCTCCAGCGCCAGAATACGCTGCGGATTCTCAGGGATGCACACCGGGTCACCCGCAAGATATCGCCCTCCTTCTTTGCTGTCACAAATCAGGGTTAAAGTCTGGGCATTGAGAATATTACTCACTAGCTGTTCGCCTCCTCGGTTGCTTCAGTTTGATTGAGTTGGGATAAAAGGATTAGCCGCAACTTCCGCCGGTTCAACTTCCAGAAGAGTTAAGAACAAGTCGTCTATTATGCGATTGACGCTGTAGGGATCAAAACTAATCCAGCGTTGATAAGGGACGGTATAGAAGCGATCATTTTGTACAGCATTCAATATACTCCACAGTGGGTCAGCATCAATATTACTGACCAATTCATCCGTGAAGGCAAGTTCATCCGGATTCTGACTTATCATCATCACCAGCACATCAGCGTCAACTATATTGAGTTGTTCTTCGCTCAGCGATTGCCAGTAAATTTCGTTTACTGTATCAAATTCTTCACTATCGAGAGATTGAATTTCAGGGCGCACGATATTCGCCTGATTCATTACCTGGTTGTAGACAAAGTAGGGTGCACCCGACAAAATACCGAATTCGCCATAGAGAATCACAGAGACAACTTCACTTGGCACGTTCGCTTGATAAAGATCGGAGAGCACAGCAATGCGTTCCTCAGTCTGCTCGATAATCGCTTCAGTTTCTTCATTGGCATTTAGAATATTACCGATATAGCGGCTGTAATCGGACCAACTGGTGGAATTTGTTGCATAAATATCGAATAGAATCGTGGGGGCAATCGCATTTAACTGATCGTAATTTTCCGAGTCATTGGTGATGATGAGGTCAGGTTGGGCTGTAAGTAAACGTTCGACATTTACTGGATAGCCCACATCAATTGCTCCCTCGACAAAAGCTTCACCATTACCCCATTCAGGCGTTGATTTCAACCATTCATCGTAGAAACGACCTACATAGGCCACGGGTTGAATATCCAGCAACCGCATTAATGCCAGCGCATCAAGGTCAATAGCGGCAATTCGTTGGGGATTCACAGGAATGCAAAGTTCGCCAAGATTATGCTCAACAGAGCGGAAACCTTCTTCACACGTTATGGTTACGGTTGATCCGCCAAAGACTGCTTCCAGTTGCGGCAGGGTGGCATCCAGCGCATAAGTCAGGCTCAGGGGTGAGCTAAAGCCAAGCGCATTTTCGGACTGCTCATCGAGATAGATCACACGGCCTTCCTGCACCGCTTTTAACTGGCTGAACAGTGGATCACTTTCCAATGCTTCACGCCCGCCTTCGATAAATTGCAGATTCACGATGGCGATGACATCCTGATCCAGCAGGTCAACCCGCTCGGCACTGACGTCAGCATAAAACGATTCGCCGGCAATCTCGACGAGTTCATCGGGTATCACAAAGCCTAGATCCGTGAAGAAACGTCCGCGGCTGTCCTGTGATGTATAGAAGCCATAAGTGCCTTCATAGGCGTAGGCCACCGCAATGCTTTTGCCTGCAAATTCCGGATGTTGCGTGCGGACATCGGCAAACTGATTATCGACTGCGGCCACAATCGCCGCTGCTTCAGCACTTTTACCCACTGCATCGCCCACCATCTGCATGACATCCTGCCAGGGCATGCCGAAACTAATATACGCATCGGTCTGGCTAATGGTCGGCGCAATCTGCGATAACACGTCATATTCTTCCTGCGTGATACCCGCTGTGACCGCACTGATAAGATCAGGCTCCAGCGCCAGTATCGCCTCATAGTTGATGCTGCCAAAGGGCATGTTCAGGACGACAGGCAGATCGCCTTCCACCTTATCCTCCGCCCACGGGAAAATGGCATCGTTTTCGTCACCATACCAGTAACGCACCGCCACCGGTGTGATACCAACCGCCAGCAGAAAATCCTGCTCGGTATAGCCAATCGTCACGACTCGTTGTGGCGCTTCGGTAATCGTCGTGCTGCCGTACTGATGCTCAATGGTGACCGGAAACGCATCCGTGTCCTGCGCCACAGTCGGCGTGATCATCACAGACAAAGCCATCACCGCCAACAAAACAGAAAAGATTCGAGAAGTCATAGATCATTCCTTATTGATTACGGGTTTGATACAGTAAATAGACAAAGTACGGCGCGCCGATCATGGCTGTGACAATCCCCACAGGCAGTTCCGACGGCGCAATGATGAAACGACCCACAAGGTCAGCGAACATGACCAGCACACCCCCCAGCAAAGCCGCGGCGGGAATCAGACCTTCATGCGCTGGCCCGACCAATCGACGCGTGATATGCGGCGCGACTAATCCGACAAAACCGACTGTCCCGGCCACAGCAACCGAAATCGCCGCAAGCGCGACACTGATCAACAGTAAAATTCCGCGCTGCCATTCGACATTCATGCCCAGTCCTTTGGCGGTATCTTCACCCAGATTGAGCGTATTTAATTGCCGCGCCTGTAGAATCGACACAGGGAGTAAAACCAGTAGCCACGGCGCAATTGAGCCAACATGCCCCCAGTCACGGCCATAAACACTGCCGGCTAACCAGACATAGGCCTGCTGAACCTGATTGATGTCGCCAAAAACAATCATGACGTTGGTCAAGGCACCGGTAATCGCGGCCAGGCCGATGCCGACCAGAATCAGGCGGATAGAAGAACTGCCACCTTTCCACGCCAGCAGATAGATCAGCGCGGCCATGATGGTTGCCCCGGCAAACGTCACATATGGCAGGTATGTCGGGGAAATCTGCAACCAGACGATGCTGGCGACTGCCGCGAAGGCTGCGCCCGAAGTGACCCCCAGAATACCGGGGTCAGCCAATGGATTGCGGGTAATGCCCTGCAAAATAGTGCCGGATACGGAGAGTGCCGCGCCGATCATAAAAGAGATCACGATGCGCGGTAAACGAAATTGCCAGACCACCAGATTAAAACGCCGGTCGGTTTCATTCCCCAGAATGGTGGTGATAACCTGTAGCGGGCTGATGTCATATTCGCCATAACTGACGCTGGTGACCAGAATGATCAGACCCAACACGAGCATCACCAGAAAAACAGGCAGCACCCGTTTATCGAGCTTGTAGGAAAAACCACCGATGCGGACAACCCACCAGTTGTGCTTGGCTTTTGCGGATTGCATCATCGGTCTACTTTCGAGCGTGCCAGATAGATGAAGAAAGGCGCACCGATCAGCGCCATCATCACCCCAACCGGCAATTCCTGTGGACGGATGATCACGCGCGCGGCCATATCGCCGATGATGACCAGCACCGCACCGACCAGCGCACAGTAGGGCAATATCCAGCGATAATCCTGCCCGACAATAAAGCGTACAATGTGCGGGGCGACTAATCCCACAAAGCCGATGGGGCCCGCCAGTGCAACACCGCCACCTGCCAGCAGAACCACCATCAGGGCGGCCAGACCCTTCACGACAAGGGTGTTTTGTCCCAACCCGGTGGCGATATCTTCGCCCAGGCTGATAGTCGTAATTTGCCGCGCCAGCAGCAGCGCACCGATAAGCCCTACGATCATATACGGCGCGGTTTGGGTGAATAACGACCACTCGCGCCCTGCCAGTGAGCCAACAGTCCAGAAACGAATCTGGTCGAGTGTGTCCTGGCTGGTAATCAGCAGGGCTGTCGTGAAGGAGCTCACAAATGCCGTGAAAACCGCGCCTGCCAGCGTCAGCTTAAGCGGAGTCGGCCCACTGCGTCCCATTGAACCGAGGGCATAGACGATGACCGATGCGATGCCTGCGCCGACGAAGGCCGCCAGCGCATACATGGATAACGGTGGACTGCCGAGGATGAACACCAGCAGCACCACCGCAAAGGCCGCGCCTGAGTTAATCCCCAGAATGTCCGGTGAGGCTAACGGATTGCGCGTCAGACCCTGCATGATGGCGCCGGCAACCGCCAGCGATGCCCCGACCAGTGCGCCGGACACCACTCGCGGCAGACGCACGGTGCGAATCACCAGGTGCTGAAACAGGCTGTCATCAAATACAAACAGCGAGTCCCAGATGGTCTGGAACGAAATATCGGCGGCACCCAGTGTGATACTCCACCCAAGACACAGCACCAGCAATCCCAACCCCATGATTAAACCGAGTGGTAGCAGCGCACGCGTTTGAATGAAGCGTGCGCTGCTCACCTGTTTTGTTTGCGCCGTCACGATTTAGGACTCTGCCTCTGGGGTGGCAGTCACTTCGGGATCAGCAGCAGGCAGTTCAACACCGAGAGCGTCCAATGTGGTATTGACCAGCGTAATGGCGGATAACGGCCCGCCGAAAAGCCATGCATTCCCCCCCAGCCAGTAGGCATTTTCGTTCTGGACGAAGGGCAGCGTACTCCACAAGGCCGAGTTATAGAAGAAGTCGCGATCTTCTTCCTGCGACACATACAGGAAATTAGTATCGCCAATTTCCGCAAAGCCTTCCACGCCGATGGTGCTGAAACCATACTCCTGCGGCGCATCATTCCAGTCGTTGCTCAGGCCGATTTGCTCAAGAATCTCTACGCCCATAGCGTTATCCGTGAACAGACGGAACACCGCTGCTTCGCTTTGAATGTAACCCTGTGAAAGGATAAAGCCTTCATCCGCACGGCCTGCGCTGTCCAGCGCCACCGCTGCATCGGTGAAATACTGATACATATCCGCTAAGACCGCTTCCCCTTCGGCCTGACGATTGAGTGAGGTGGCAATCGTGCTGAAGGTGCGGGTCATTTCTTCAAAATGTGAACCTTCCGGCGGATACGAATTGAACATCAGCGTGGGGGCAATGGCCGCTAATTCGTTGTAGTTTTCGGTCGAGCGCAGTTGCGACGTGATGATCAGATCGGGTTCGAGTTGGGCAATCAGTTCCAGATTAGGCGCTTGCCGCGTACCCACATCCACCACATCTTCATCCAGCGTGACGGGAATATCAACCCAACCATAATAGCCTTCGATGTCAGCCACGCCGACCGGTTGGACACCGACCGCCAGCACCGCTTCGATATAAGTCCATTCCAGCGCGACCACGCGCTCAGGGCTTTCTGGCACACACACGCTGCCGGTTGTATCCTCGACGGCCTGAAAACCATCGTCACAGACTACAGCTTCCTGGGCGGAAGTCAGACCGCCGAAGCATAGAAGGCCAATCAGCCCTAGATAGAGTATTGTTTGTTTCATGAAATCGTCTCTCGTTGATGTAATACAGCAAAGTTAATTAAGCATGATGATAGAGGACGGATAGGGGGATTTCCACGCGATCAGTTAATCCGAAATTTGAGCCTGCTCAGGCCGGTCACACGAGTGAGGGAAATTCTGTATTGTCGCTAAGAAATTTTGATGACCAACATCAGCTTAATTCGGTTTATGTGAGATGATAATCTGGACTGTGAGTCACGAAATAAAGTTTTTCATGCTGGTTAAAAATGGTTTTGAGAGCGCTTCAACCCGGAATCTAATGGTTGCGATAGCGAGCGCGCTGGCGGCAGCGGGAGGTAATCTGCCGGGGCTGGGGATGTTTGGGGCGGGTGGATTTTAGTTAATATCTTCGTTGAACTCGGAGGATTGTTAGTCTAACGTTATCACGATAACCAGATTGAAATAGTTTATCATCTAATCCTTTTTGAAGGCCTTTGAGAACAGCTTCGCTTTTACTGGATTCAAGAATCGATAAGGCGTGACTAAATGTTTGCCCAGATGGGTCGTGTTTGCTTGATTGGGTACATATCATCAAATCCCAAACAGCATCGATTTTTTTCATTGCTTTGGGGATAGTCATTAAGTAATCTTATGAGGGTGTTTTTTCTGATGGGATCTCGGTTGTTGTAAATATATTCTACGAAGTCAAGTAATATTTCTGGATCGTGAAATTGCGCCAATTTCTCAATAATTTCCCCGTGAAACATCCCCTCCAAATTTAATACATGGTCTACCCCGAGTTTTTTAGAGTAACAACTGCTCAGGCGGCGCGGCTGATGGGACGGGCATAGTTGGTGCCCGAATGTAACCGCTGAGGGTTGTAGAAGACCTCGATGTAGTCAAATAATGCGGCGCATGCTTCCCGCCTGGAAGCGAATAGGCCCTCTGGGATCGCCTCCAGGTTCACCGTTGCGAAGAAACTCTCCGCCGCACTGCCCCCCATCTCGAAGCGCGCTTCGCTTATCTGGCAGCAATGTTCAATGTCTGATCCAATTGGATCGTCAACTCCATCCTGAGCATCAATTCACCCTCAGTATTGCTCAGTTTTTGCTCTGATATGACTTGCACCATTGGTTAGTAGAGAAATTATATGAACGTTAACGGTAACATGTCAATTTAGTTTGACCTAATGGCGATTCACATAGAGTTAGAGTACAGGCGCACCCAAGAGGATACGCCTTTTTTGATCCAAGTCTATCAGAACTAGGTTGTGTTGACGTTTGGTGAAAGACGGCTAAACTGACAACATGACAGATGTGAGACTAAGTGACGATCAATGGACGAACATTCGGGACTTTTTGCGCCAAGACCCGAATGCGTATGTGGGAAACG
>JBBSQD010000110.1:0-18893 GCA_038258185.1 Aggregatilineales bacterium
CTTCCTGAATGTCTCCAGTGGTGGCAACGTACCGGTCACGGGCGGCGCCAATAACCCTGCACCCCCTTCATCGACTGGCTATTCGCTGGCCGCGACCAGTGGCGTGAATATCCGTAGCCAGCCATCGGTCAGTGGGAGCGCCATCCTCGGCGTCTTACGCGTCGGACGGACAGCGCCCATTCTGGGACGCAACGCCAGCAGTACCTGGTGGCAGGTCAACTATAATGGCATTGTCGGTTGGGTCAGCAGTGGCTATATCCAGCTACAGAGTGGCATTGATATCAACCGCATTCCCATCAACGGCTAAATCCCAATCTCAGCATTAAGTTTCACAAGAGGCGATCAGGTAATGATCGCCTCTTTTTGATGCAGCATCTACTCAATTTGTTGGAGATCAAAATCCACTTCAAATAAACGCCGCCACGGTAAGTGGACATTCCCCGGTGTGATGCACCAGCCGGATGCAAAGCCGGGAAGCTGCTCCAGCCGCGTTTGCAGACCACGCTCGATAGACGTTTTAAGCGTATCCAACTGATCAGCATTCAGGCTTTCGCCACCGAAATCCGCTGTATGCTCATGACGCACATGGTATTGATAACCCCAGTCCTCGACAAAACGATGCAGCAGAAACCGCGCCTGCGCGCTGCGTTGTTCATCGTTAATCACCAGCGCAGATACGACCCCCTGTGCCAGCGCCACGCCAATCGTGTTGCCAGCGGTGTTCCACGCGCCATAGGCTGCCAAACGCGGCATATCCACATAATCGCGCAACAGATCAACCAGCACCGGGTCAGCGCCGTTGGGATAAGCGACATCGGCCACGATCACGCGTTTGCCGCTGTCCAGCCAGCTTTGAATACGCTGCACAAAAGGCGTGAGCCAAGGCATGCGATGTTCGCGTTCCGCATCAGCGTCTGCACCATGCGGAGTCATCTTTTCGCCAAACAGCCGCGATGGTGTATTGACCGCGACAATAAAATCCGCCGTATCCGGGTCGGCGCTTAATCTCCCGCCAACCGCGTGAATTTGCCTTTCCAGCGTGAGACGCACCGCGCCATCCTCAAACGGGGCGACCAGTTCTTCATCACCGGGGATCGCGTATTGCAGGTAGAAAGTGGGCTGCTGACCCTTCCAGTGATTAATCGCCCGTGCCAGCAAAGCCGATCCCACCTCATCCGCGCCGGGGTACATCAGGACATTTGTCAGCCCCAATCGGTTGACCCATTCCGCAAGCCAGCTTTTTTCGCGGCTGCCAAAACCATATTCGCTGGTATCGTCGGAACTAATCACCAGCAGGTCAAAGATATTCTTTGCGGCCAACTCCATCGCCAGCAGATTAACGCTGTGATTGCGCAGGCGGCGCTGAATAAAATCGTGGCGGATTTCAACAGGGATTTCAGCTTCAAGCGCTTTCAACTGCTGCTGTTCTTCCGGCTTGATCACACCCTGCTGTTGACGGTCAGACAACTGCGAGAAGGTATACAGGTCAGCACCGTAATCCGACCAGTACAGCGGTTCTTCAAAATTATTGTTTGAGAAAGAAATCCGTGTGATGACATTAAAACCATACATAATAAGCTGAGGATGGGCCTGTTTAATTTCGCGCAGAACATCCAGCGTTTGAGCGATCTGCGCTGTGGTCGTGTCACTCGTCCGTGATGCGATCAGCCCACCATGCGCGAAAGTCTCAAGCGAGATAATCAGCATATCGACCTGTGATGCAATTTCCCGCAGCCACTTTATCAAGTCAAGCGTATTGGCACCGGTACGAATGTCACTCAGGATAGTGAGTGGCGGTTCATGCAATTCTACCCCGGCCACTGCCGCCATCATTGCCGGGTAACGGGTGTTCACCGGACGTTCATCGAGGGGGATTAAACCAATTCGTAGCATAAAATATCCTTTGTTGTGCTAATTCGGCTAAGTGTAGCCCTTTAAGGAAGTTGCACAAAACAGTAATTGGCGCTATCTTACAATTCATTAATAAACAGAAATTTGCGACATTGTGGTGGATGTGTTATATTGGTTGTAGGTACAGGTTGATACAATCTGTAGAATATTATCACGGTCACGTTTTCAAATTAAATTTTTAAACTTAAAGCACAATTTACTGACCGTACCCAACAGCTAAATATATAAAAAACTTTTAATGAACATTTTGGTCAACTTAGAAATCTCCCATCAGAGCATTACGCCCCTCCATACGCAACTGCAACAGCAGATTCGCAAGTTGATTTTGTCTGGCAATTACCCTGCTGGCAGCCGGCTTCCATCGGAAAACCAACTCCAGCAGCATCTCAGCGTCAGCCGCAACACCGTCCGTCAGGCCTTGAACAGCATCGAAACTGAAGGTTTGATCGAGCGCATCCCCGGTAGAGGCACCTTTGTTGCGGAGCTTCAAAAACCCGCGCTGCGCATGAATGACAACCGCTATACTATTCACTTTGCAACCCATGATTTCGAAAATACCTGTCAGCGCTTGTTACTGGCTGGTGCGGAAAGTGTCGCCAAGGCACGTGGCTATCGGGTCGTATTCTATAATTCCAAACACTCTCCCACTGAAGAACAACGCCTGATTGACCAGATCAGACAAGAGCCCACTGGTGGCCTTCTGATGTGGTCAACCCTGCATCCTGATATTGTCCCCAGTCTCACCAAATCCGTGAATGAAAAAACATTTGCCAGCGTCATGATGGATCGTTCGCTGGACAGCCTGCAATGCGATTTTGTCACCTGTGATAATTACGGTGGCGCACAGGCGATGGTGCAGCACTTGATTGATATCGGTCATCAAAAGATCGCTTTCCTCACACATCCATTTGTGGAACTGCTCCCTGTGGCGGAACGGTTGCGGGCTTATCGCGAAACAATGGCGCTCAACAACCTGGAACCGCTGGAAGTCTGGCAGTTTGGCCCCCGCTACTATGAAATGCGAGCCAGCGATTTTCATCATGCCTATGACAATCCGGGCAGTTCCGCTATCCAGGCCGTCAGCCGTTATCTCAAGTCCCGCCAGGTCACGGCGATTTTTGCTATTCATGATTATATGGCGCTGCTGGCCATGAAATCCGCTCAACTCTTAGGGATGAGCGTACCCGATGATATTTCGATTGCTGGATTTGATGATGCGGATATCGCACCCCATCTGGCAACCCCCTTGACGACGGTTCATCAGGATACACGGGCAATCGGCCAGCGTGCCGCCAATCTCCTGATTGACCGTATGGAAGGTTATGAGGGTCCACGTCGCTGGGAATATATCCCTACGACTTTGAGCATGCGTGCCTCAACGAGTTACGCCTGTGAAGAAACATAAATCCTTTAAAAGGAGGTGATGCGCAGCGAAAGATTTAGATTGAATTTAGTAAAACTCATTCGTACTTGTTTATTTTAAGGAGTAACAAGCAGTGAACCAACTAAAAATCAGAAAAATGAGCCTTTTGCTCGTCGTCGTGCTGGCAATCAGCATGCTGGCGATCAGTGTGAGCGCTCAGGACGTCCCCGATGTCCCACGTGAAGATACAGTTATTTTTGATATTGACTCGTCCAATATCGCTAACCCGAATAGTTTTAACTGGCTGGTCCCCGGTACACTCCGTAATCATGGTGCACATCAGGCCATGTGGGAACCGCTGTTCATCCTGAACTATGAAACCGGTGAAATTGAGCCCTGGCTGGCCACCAGCTTCGATGCCAATGAAACCCTTGATGTCTGGACACTCAACCTCCGCGACGGCGTGAAATGGTCTGATGGCGAGGCCTTCAACGCTGATGATGTCGTGTTCACCATCAACATGCTGCTGGGCGACGAAACAGCCACCCTGGCTGAAGCAGCCAACATGCAGCAGTGGGTGGACAGTATCGAGAAAATCGACGACCTCACCGTGCAGTTTAACCTGAAAGCAGCCAATCCCCGCTTCCAACTGGATTATTTCTCAGTTCGTATCTGGGGTAGTGTTCTGATTATGCCGGAGCATATCTGGGCTGGTCAGGATCCGTTCACGTTTACCTTCTTTGACCAGGAAAAAGGCTGGCCGATTGGTACTGGCCCATACAAGCTGGTTATTGCCGAAACCAACCGCGTGGTCTGGGATCGTGACGATACCTGGTGGGGCGTAGCAGCTGGCTTCCAGGATCTACCGGAACCACTCCGTTTGCAATGGATCATCACCGGTACAGAAGAAAACCGTGCGCAGCTGATGTCGAATGGTCAGCTGGACAGTGTGATGAACATTACACTGGGTGCGTTTGAAGCAATCCAGGCGCGCAACCCCAATGTCATCGCATGGCAACAGGAACTGCCCTACGCCTGGGCTGATCCGTGCCCGCGTCAGCTGTCTTTCAACACGACTGTCGCCCCGTGGGACAACGTGAATATGCGTCAGGCCGTCGGTCACATCATTGATCGCCAGCAGATTATCGATGTCGCTTATGAAGGCACGTCCGAACCGTCAGTTTCCATGTTCGTACAGTATGGTGGTATGGATCCCTATATCAGCGCCATTACCGATGGCGGTATGGGTCTCCCTGCAACTGCCGATATCGCAACTGCCCAATCCATGATTGAGGCCGAAGGCTATGCACTCAATGGTAACGGCATCTACGAAAAAGATGGCGAAGCCCTGACTGCTGACATCGTTGTGAATAACAGCAGTATCGAATACACCCGTACCGTTGATGTCCTGGTCGAGCAGTTCCGCGCCGCTGGTATTGACGCAGTCTCCCGCCCAGTCACCGGTGCAACCCACGGCGACCTTGTCAACAACGGCGAATTCGCCCTGTCCTATGACTGGGATTCATGCGGTTCTGTCAACGAACCGTGGGTCTCCATGAACCGTTATAACACGCGCTTCGTGGTTCCCGTGGGCCAGCGCTCACCCGGCAGCAATAACTGGGTACGCTGGGACACTGAAGGTGCCCAGGCTTACTCTGCCATCGTGGACGAAATGGGTTCACTCCCACTGGGTGACGCGGCAATCCCCGGTATGGTAGGCGAAGCTTACACCTACCTTTCCGCAGAAATGCCGTTCATCCCGCTGGTTCAGGCTTCCAAGCTGGTGCCTTTCGATAGCACCTACTGGACAGGCTGGCCGACGGCGGAGAACAACTTCAATCATCCGGCGACCTGGTGGAACAGTACCCACGAGATCATTCATCAGTTAACAAAAGCCACCAACTAACAGCAACGCAGTAACAAACGGGGCGGGGAGCAAGTGCTCGCCCCGTTTTCAGAATCGGAAGACAAAGTAATTTGAAGGGATCATAATGGGTAGTATTTCTCGGAATTATTTAATACGACGATTTGGAATATTTTTCTTAACCATCTGGGTTGCGGCGACAATAATCTGGCTTATTCCCCGACTAGCCCCAGGTGACCCGATTACTGCCATGGTCGACCGTATGATCCGTACAGCAGGATATGTTGAAAACTCTGACGTAATTATTGAAGGCTGGAAGGAACGCTTTGGTCTGAATGACCCCCTGCCAGTGCAATATGTGCGTTATATGGGCAATCTTGTCCGCATGGACTTTGGCTATTCATTAGCTTATTTCCCAACCAACGTCAGTGAAATTATTGGAAGAGCGATGCCGTGGACGATAGGCCTCCTCTTGGTGGCGGTGACAATTACATTTTTTCTGGGGAATTTCCTGGGTGCAATACTGGTCTGGTCGAAAACTCCACAGCTTTTTAAATATCTCATACCCTTAGGGATGATTTTTACGTCCGTACCATCCATTCTTGCGGCACTTTTCTTACTCTATATATTCGCATTTTTATTAAACTGGTTCCCCATGTTGGGTGCTTATGAACTTGGCGTAAAGCAGGGCCTCAACATAGAGTTCATACTGAGTGTGATCAAGCATGGCACCCTGCCTGCCCTGTCCATTATTCTGGTGAGTTTTGGTTACTGGGCGCTAGGCATGCGCGGTATGATGATCACCATAGAGGGCGAGGATTATATGCAACTCGCCACGGCCAAAGGCCTGAAGCCCTTCTATATTCTGTACCGTTATATGATCCGCAATGCCATTCTGCCGCAGATCACGGCTTTTGCGATTACGCTGGGTACGCTGGTGAGTGGGCAAATTCTGGTAGAGTACATTTTTGCTTACCAGGGCATGGGTACAGTCATTTACGATGCAATTACGAATCAGGATTTTCCGGTCATTCAGGGAACATCCTTTATCTTGATTGTGATGACGGCCCTGGCTGTCCTCATTATCGACCTGATCTATCCGCTTATTGATCCCCGCATTTCCTACGGAGATAAATCATAATGGCGACTATTAAAACCCAACCCGAACAGGCCGTTGTCAGCGCCGCGAAGCCGACTGGTCCCAACCGCAAACAGATGGGGCGCTTCAATCGCTGGGATACTCCCTGGCTGAATTCCAAGTTACTCGCCGGAGTGGGCGTCATCGGCATGATTCTGTTATTAGGTGTGTTAGGCCAGATATTCTGGGATACCGATCTGGCGCACCCCACATCAGCCCCGCTGAATTTGCCGCCTGTCGGCCTGGTCAATTCACGCGGTCAGGAAGGTGTCTGGGCATATCCCCTGGGTACGGAAAACAGCGGGCGTGACATGCTGGCCGTGCTGATTGTCGGTGCGCCAAATTCCTTCCGCATCGGCATCATCGCCGCGACAGTCGGTATGACTATCGGCGTTATTCTGGGCTTTACCGCTGGCTTTGTGGGTGGACGGGTGGATGAAGTGATCCGTTTAGCTGCGGATGTGACGATTACTATTCCAGCGCTTATGGTTCTGATTGTGATTCAATCGCTGCTCAGACAGGTTGATATCAACACTATGGCCTTGCTGATTGCCGTTTTTGCGTGGCCGTCACCCACGCGACTCATCCGCGCTCAGGTGTTGAGTATGCGCGAGAGCGGTTATATCCAGATGGCAAAACTTTCAGGCGTATCGACCTTTGGCATCATGTTTAAAGAGATTATGCCTAACCTGACCCCCTATCTTTTTGCCAGCTTCATCGGCAATGCCACTGGTGCAATTCTGGCGGCGGTCGGTCTGGAAACACTGGGGCTTGGCCCACAGCGTGATCCAACACTGGGCGGCACCATTTATGATGCAATCCAGTCGGCGGCTCTGTTACGCAATATGTGGTGGTGGTGGGGTTTACCCACATTGCTACTCGCCTGTATGTTCATCGGCTTGCTGCTGATCAACCTGGGCTTTGACGAAATTGCCAACCCACGACTGAAGAAAGCAGCGAAGAGCTAATCATGACAACCAACAATAAAGAGCCAAACGGGCGCAAGGACAAGAAACGGGTTGTGCTTGAAGTCCGTAATCTGAAAGTCTTTTATGAAACGCCAAAAGGCGATGTGATGGCCGTCAACGGGATTAACTTCGACCTGTATGAAGGCGAAACCCTCGGTCTGGTAGGCGAATCCGGTTCTGGAAAATCAACAGCAGCCTATGGCATTCTGCAACTGGTGAATCCGCCGGGGCGCATTGTCGATGGTCAGGTCACGCTGGATGGAACCGAACTGATCGGGCTGGCGGATCATGAGTTCCGGCATTTACGCTGGACGAAACTGGCGCTGATTCCGCAGGGTGCCATGAATTCCCTCAATCCCACCATGCGCATCAGTGATCAGATTAATGATGGGATCATTGCCCATGAGGGTCGTCAGAGCAAAGATAAACTTAAACCGCGTGTCATGGAATTGTTTAAGATGGTCGGGCTTCCCGAACGCATTTATGACATGTATCCGCATGAACTCAGCGGTGGCATGAAGCAGCGCGTCTGTATTGCAATGGGTATCGCCTTAAATCCGATGGTCATTATCGCCGACGAATCCACCAGCGCGCTGGACGTGGTCGTACAGCGTGTCATTGCCCAGACGATGCTCAAGGTAAAAGAAGTCCTGGGCGTATCCATGATTATGATCGGCCATGATATGGGGCTGATGGCGCAGATGGTAGACCGCATCGCGGTGATGTACGCCGGTAATCTGGTGGAAATCGCCCCGGTTCACAGTCTGTTCAAAGAACCGATGCACCCCTATTCACAGATTTTGATTGAATCGGTGCCTTCACTGAAAGAGCGTAAACCGTTAAAAGTCACTGAAGGCATCACCCATGATCCGCGTAATCCACCACCCGGTTGCATTTTTCAACTGCGCTGCCCTTTTGTGATGGATATCTGCCGTACGGTCAAACCCCCGTTGCAAGAGCTGAAAACCCTGCACCAGGTCGCCTGTCACCTATACGAAAAAACTGAAGATGGAGAAATTATCAATGTCGCAGCCGCTCCTCGAAATCCGTGATGCTACAAAAATTTACAGCAGCGGCAGTGGACTCATTGGCGAGAAAAAAGAAACTGTCGCTCTGCAAAACTTTAACATGACTATTTCTGACCGCCCTGCGACCATCACCACCATCGCAGGTGAAAGTGGCAGTGGTAAAACCACACTGGCGAATCTTGTGCTGGGCTTTACCCATCTCACTTCGGGTCAGATCCTCTATGACGGCCAGAATGTCGATGAAATGACGGGCAAAGAGATTATTGATTACCGCCGCAACGTCCAGGCCGTCTTTCAGGACCCATTCGGTGTCTATAATCCGTTTTACCGCGTTGAGCATGTTTTCAATATCGTCATCCGCAATTTTAAGATGGCACGCAGCACGGCTGACGCCCGTGAGCAGATTGAAGAAGCCTTAAATGTCGTCGGTTTGTTGGGTGAAGAAGTGCTGCGCAAGTACCCGCATCAGTTAAGTGGTGGACAGCGCCAGCGTATTATGATGGCCCGCGCTTATCTGATTAAACCCAAGCTGATTGTGGCGGATGAGCCAGTCTCGATGGTGGATGCTTCGCTGCGTGCCGCTATCCTTGAAGTGATGCTGCGCTTAAAAAATGAGCATAATATTTCCTTTTTATACATTACGCATGATCTGAGCACGGCTTATCAGGTGGGTGATCAGATTTATATTTTGTATCAGGGCTCCACTGCTGAACGCGGCCAGACCGTGAATGTGATTGATCGGCCCCATCATCCCTATGTCCAGCTTCTGGTCGACTCTGTGCCAGAACCTGACCCGGATACCAAATGGGATACAGAAATTGAACTGCCGAGTGAGGAAACCTTACGCGCTTCGGCAAACAGCGGCTGTCGCTTCTATCCACGCTGCCCCAAACACATGGATCGCTGCCTGGAGGCTCAACCACCGCTTTACAAAGTCGACACAGTCGACCATGAAGCTGCCTGCTATCTGTATGAAGAAAATGAGGTTGCTGAAGTCAGGGGATAGGCTTTTAGGTCTGAAGTTCTGATTTCCAATCTGTGGTTCTAAGGGGGGTGTTTTTACGGATACCCCTTTTGGTTTTCAACTTATTATCGTCTGTGCTTCATTTTTGAGCGCAGCAGGGAACATTTGTGCCTGTAAATAAATATCACCATTTGCTCTTTTATACCTCGATGCTCCGGTCTTAAAGCCGATTCGAAGCTGAATCCCTATTGCAATCATCAAAAGGCAAATGACCTATGTACCCAAAAGCGACTCCCGTCTGGAAATCTTTGCTCACTTTAATTTTATTCTCACTGGCGTGTATGGCTGTGTTTGTGTTTTCAATTGATGAGACCTGCCGCAGTAATATTGCACTACGCCAGCCGTTGTATCCCAATGCGGAAATCATTGAAACCACTTATGATCTTTTTCGTCCGCGAGCGATGGGTGAAACACGGATGACCCTGCGTTCACCAGATGATGAGGAAACTGTAATGGAATGGTTCCGGCAACTTACACTGGATTTATTGCGCCGAGAAGAATATCGCGGGCTTGCCACCGTGGATTATAGTGTTAAGCCTGCCGAAGATGGCACAGGTAGTCTGATCTACCTGTACAGTGAGTGTAGCACTTAATCCAGCAGGAATATCAACCTGAGTAGGCCAAGGGTGTGTGTTTACTGGCAAACTCACTGGCTTCTTCCAGAGTGTTGAAAAAGTGGGTGTCGTGCGTTTTGCGAACCGTGCCCAACAATGCCGTGATACGGGAATGCTGCATCACGCGATCATTATTGCTGGCGACCGCTCCGACTTTGACATTGGGTGTTTCCGCCGACTTCGCAAAAACCCGACGGGCTTCAGCGGTGATACTGGTGGCTTCCAGCGCATCAATCAACAGCACAATCGGAAACGTGCTGTTTCTGGCGTGATGGAACATCGTTTCTGCCCAAAGTTTTGCATCGTTCTGATCGATACAACCGACTTCACGTGCAAAAAAAATACCATTTTCATAATTCATGTCTACAATGGGCATTTTTCTGAACCTCGAAACTAAACTTGTAAAAGATTTTATAGGTATATCATTTTATTTGCTAGTAATCTATATACTTTAAGGAAATTTAATACAAATTACGCATTTCTTTGTGTTTCTGCACTCATCTTATTCTTATCTTGAGGGTGGAACCATTTTAAAATGTTTTTCGTCATATACACGTAGAGCAAATTGTAACGCTCTAACAACTTATTCAAGGAGCAGATATGATGAAACACATGCGTAATGTAAAATCTATAGTCGTAACGGCTGTTCTGGTTGGCATCGTGGCACTGGTAGCTTTACCGGCGCTGGCCCAGGACAACGCTGTCCCCCCAACCAACTCGCTGACCGTGGATGGTATTGGCCAGGCTTCTGGCGCGCCTGATATCGCCTATGTTCAGTTGGGTGTACAGATCAGCAACAATGATGTGGTCGCTGGTTTTGCCGAGGCCAATGACAGCATGCAGGCGGTTCTGGATGCGCTGCGTGAGCAGGGTGTCGCACCGGAAGATCTGCAAACCACAGGTCTTTTCATTTATCAGGACACCATTTATGACCCACAAACCGGTGCCCCGGGTGAAACCCCCATTTACCGCATTGGCAACACCGTCAATGTCACCGTGCGGGATGTGACCCAGGTGAGTGCCATTATCAATACCGGCGTCGGCGCTGGAGCCAACAACATCAATGGCCTGAGCTTCGGCATCAATGACCGTGCCAGTCTGGAACAGGTCGCACGGGCAGCAGCAGTAGAAGATGCCCGCAGCCGCGCCGCAGAACTGGCTGACCTGATGGGTGTCACTCTGGGTGCTCCGATCATTGTGGTGGAAAACAACAATGATGGTGCCTCACCGATTGCCTATGATCGCATGGAGAGCGCAGTGGGTGGCGGTGTGCCTGTGGAAACCGGCCAACTGAATATCAGCGTGCGGGTGCGCGTTACTTTCGCCATCAGCTAGTTGCCTTATCTGTAAACTTTAAATCACAAAGGGACGCCCGGTGCGTCCCTTTGTGATTCTGCCTGCGCTCAGCTACAAACACCCGATATGCCCTCAACATTTCCAAATATTAATTACAGATAATACCCCCTTAAGAACTCGGTGATATTTCATTGCTTTCCTGTGCCATATTTCACATAATGGGGAGATACCACCACAGGGAAAAATCGGGTAAACATTATGAAACAGAAAATCATCGTCATTGGCAGCGGTTTTGGCGGATTAGGCGCAGCCATCCGGCTGGCAGCAGCAGGCCACGAAGTCGAGCTGTTTGAGAAGCGCGATAAACTGGGCGGACGCGCCTACGTCTATGAAATTAACGGTTTTAAGTTCGATGGCGGCCCCACTGTGATCACCGCCCCATTCATGTTCGATGATCTGTGGGCAGCAGCGGGTCGCAAACGTGAAGATTATTTTGAGATGGTGCCGTGCGATCCGTTCTACCGCATCTTCGACTGGAACAAAAAAGCCTTTGACTACAATGGCGATCAGGAATTTATCCTGGAGCAGATTGAGAAGTGGAACCCCGCCGATAAAGAAGGCTACAAGCGCTTTATAGGCACCACCAAAGCCATTTTTCAAAAAGGCTTTGTCGAGCTGGCCGATAAGCCTTTCCTGAGTGTGATGGACATGCTGAAGGTCGCGCCGGATCTGATCAAGATGCAGTCGTACCTCAGCGTCTATCGCTACGCCTCGCAGTTTATTGAGAATGACTTTTTGCGGCGCTGCTTCTCATTCCACCCGCTGCTGATCGGCGGCAATCCGTTTGATGCACCGTCAATTTACGCCATGATCCATTACCTGGAACGCGAGTGGGGCATTCATTACGCCATTGGCGGCACCGGCGCGATTGTCGCGGCAATGGGAAAACTCTTCCGCGAATTAGGCAGCGTGATCCATCTCAGTACCGAAGTCGATGAAATTCTGATCGAGAATCAGCGCACAGTCGGTATTCGTACCGCCGACGGACAGGTTCACAAAGCCGACTCCGTCGTGTGTAATGCAGATGTAGGCTTCACCTACGACAATCTCATCCGCAAAGACAAGCAAAGCACTTTTACCAAAATCAAAATGGGTGCGATGAAATACGGTATGTCGCTGTTTGTCATCTACTTCGGCACCAAAAAGCAGTATCGCGATCAGGGACTGGCGCATCACAACATTATTCTGGGTGAGCGCTATAAAGAACTGCTGAATGACATCTTCAATCGTCAACAGCTTTCGCAGGATTTTTCGCTGTATCTGCACATGCCCAGCCTGACCGACCCCTCGATTGCGCCGGAAGGCTGCGAGAATTTCTATGTGCTGTCACCAGTGCCGCATCTCGGTTCTGGTGTGGATTGGAACGTCGCGGCCAAGCCCTATCGTGACGCCATCATGCAATTTCTGGAAGACAACTATCTGCCCGATTTGCAGGAGAACATCATCGCCGAGCATTACATTGACCCGCTGCATTTCCAGGGTGAACTCAACAGCCGCATGGGCTCAGCCTTCAGTGTACAGCCCATTCTCACCCAGTCGGCGTGGTTCCGTCCGCACAACCGCTCGGAAGATTTCGACAACCTGTATTTCGTTGGCGCGGGGACGCATCCCGGCGCGGGTTTGCCGGGTGTGCTGTCATCGTCGATTATTGTCGAAAATCTGATCGGCCCCGCAGGTGTTGCGCCTGATTGGCGATCAGTGTCCGATGAGGCATCCATCGCAGCGGCTTCCGATTAGATAGCTCTGACAGGGGCGTACAGTTACGCCCCTGTCGCTTTTACTCCGGGCAATTCGCAAACGCATCGACAGAAGCACGCAACGGCAATGCCGGGATCGCGCCGCGCCCGGTGGTCGCCAGCGCGCCCACTGCATTAGCAAAGCACAGAATTTCCTTCATGCGGTGCAGATAATCCGCGCGATTTTCCAGAATACCGACCAGCACCCCAGCGACAAAACCGTCTCCCGCACCAGTGGTATCCACAGGGGAAACGCTGAAACCCGGCATGTGATAAGTATCCTGACGCGTATAGGCGGTGGCACCGTCTGCGCCGTGCGTCACCAGGATAAGCTGCATTTCTTCACGCCATAAATCTTCAAGTCTGCCCCCCAGAAATTCGAGTTCTTCGTCGCTGATTTTGACGATATGCGCGTAATTTAATCCCGTCAGCATTCCCTGTCGCGCCGCTTCTTCATCCGGCCACAACGCCAGCCGCAGATTGGGATCGTATGACACCAGCTTATGCTGAGTCCGGGCATGTTGGGCGGCCAGTAACGTGGCCGAGCGTACCGGTTCATCAATCAGCGTGATCGACCCAAAGTGGAAAATATCGTATCCATCCACCACATTAAGCAGCACATCCGCCGGACGCATCAGCATATCCGCGCTGGGATGCCGGTAAAACACAAAGCTGCGCTCTCCGCCTGCTGCCAGTGAGACAAACGCCAGCGCCGTCCGTGCCTCACTGGAAAAACGCAGACCGCGGACATCGACATCATCTGCCTCCAGGACTCCCGCCAGATAATGACCAAAGGGATCATCCCCCACCTGTCCCATAAAAGCACTTTTATGCCCCAGCCGCGAGACGGCCACCGCCACATTCGCGGGTGCGCCACCGGGGGCTTTCTGAAAGCCGGATGCTTCACCGACGGTCACGCCACTTTCCAGCGCGACAAAATCAATCAATAATTCACCAAAACAGACCACACTCATAAATTCCCAACTCCCAAAGTTTTATATATCGCGCTCTATTGTACAAAAACGCACGGCATTTACCGACATGTTCCATTTCGCAGATATTCATCGACTCCTCTAAGTCAAATCTCATCAATTTCCTGTACACTGTGTTTGTGATATTTTTAACGAGTGCAAGGGAATTCAGGTATGTGGCGTTTTATCCTGTTGGGGTTGGTGATTATCGCGGTCGTCGTGTTTGGCTTTAGTCTGTTGGATGTGAGCGGCAATGGCGACGTGACCGCCAGCGCGGTAATTGGCGATGTCTCGACGGATACATCCGCCTATGCGCGTGCTATCGAACCCTATGACTGGCAGTTCCCCGCAGACTATGGTGCACATCCCGATTTTCAGACCGAATGGTGGTATTACACCGGCAATCTGGCAACCGACAGTGGACGGCGTTTTGGTTATCAGTTCACCATTTTCCGACGGGCGATTTCGCCGCAGGTCTACGCCAGCGATTCCGAATGGCGTGCCGACCAGATTTATCTTGTGCATTTCACCGTCAGTGACATCGAAAGCGAGCACTTCTACGATGAGGAACGCTACAGCCGGGGCGGCGCCGGTCTGGCCGGGGCGACTGCTGATCCGCGCTATCGTGTCTGGCTGGAAGACTGGCAGATTCTGGCGCAAAACGACGACGCGACTTTGACGACCATCACCGCCGATGCGGGCGATTTCGCCATTGATCTGCAACTGGAACAGGTCAAAGCACCCGCGCTCCAGGGTGATAACGGCCTCAGCGCCAAAAGTGATGAACCCGGCAATGCCAGTTACTATTACAGCCTGTCACGGCTGGTCACACAGGGTCAAATCCGCATTGGCACAGAAACATTTGAGGTCAGCGGCAATACCTGGCAGGATCACGAATTCAGCACCAGTGCTTTGGGCAGCACAGCGCTCGGATGGGACTGGTTTGGGTTGATTTTCGACGACAACCGCGAATTGATGATCGGTCAGATTCGGCAGGCAGATGGCTCGACCGAACCCGCATTCGGCGGCCTTCTGATCGAGCCGGATGGCAGCACACGCTATTTATCATCCGCCGATTTCGACATTGAAAGCACTGATACCTGGACAAGTCCCCACACCAACGCCGTGTATCCTTCAGGCTGGGATGTCACTGTGATTGGTTCGGACGATAGTGCGCCGCTCAGTTTCACGCTGACCCCGCTCATGCTCGATCAGGAATTACACAGCGGCGCCATTGCCTACTGGGAAGGTGCCGTGCAGATTTCCGGTGATGTCAGCGGTTATGGCTATGCCGAACTCACGGGTTACGTCGATGCCATGACCGGACGTTTTTAATCAGGTGGTGGCACCGCGCTGACGCAGCATGGCGGCAATCGTGGGTTGCTCGCTTTCTTCCGCATTTTGCAGCAGCGTTTTGCCCTGATAATCCTGTACAGTCAGGTCAATCTTGCCATTATTCAGCAGCCAGTCCACCATATGCACGTGACCGCAATTGATCGCAGCGTGGATAGCGTAACTATAGCCCTCGGTGCAACCGTGTCCCTTCAGTAGTTCCGTCAGGGCAGTGTTGCCACTCATGGCCGCGTGAAACATCACCGTGATATTATGTGCGCCTCTGGCGTTGGCCTGAGCCGGGTCGGCTTGTAAGTAAGCCGCCACTTCATCCACTTGCCCAAGCATCGCCGCGACACAGATATTGCTGGTCGCACCCTGATCTAAAAGAAATTCAGCAATGGGACGATTACCCACATGCGCGGCAGCGCCAATGCAAGTCTCAAAATCATCTGGCCCCCATTGATGCTCAGCCATAAGCAGTTGCGGCTCTTTAGCCAGCATATCGGTGACCTTTTCCAGATTAAAATGTCCGGCAATTACAAATTCACGGATCATGTCAGGATCAAGCGCCATCACAAACTCCTATAGAAAATATGTTTTAATTTATATTATGGCGTAACACATTGATTGCGCAAATTTTGACCTGACCGGAGTCAGGGTTTAAGCGGTAGTATCTCTAAAAGAATTGTTGACCATAAAGGATTATAAGAATATGGACATTCAAAATAAAACGGTACTGGTGACCGGTGGTGCATCCGGGCTGGGTGAAGGCTGTGTGCGCCGTTTTGCAGATCTTGGCGCGCGGGTAGTGATTGTTGACCTGAATGCTGACCGCGGTGCCACACTGGCGGCAGAAATCGGCCAGAATGCGTACTTTACTCAGGCGGATGTCAGCAATGAAGCCGATGTCGAAGCTGCCGTGCAGACTGCGGTGGATCATTTCGGCGGCTTACACGTTGCCATCAACTGCGCCGGAATCGTCATCGGTGAGCGTACAGTCGGCAAAAGTGGGCCACATGCACTAGCGAATTTTGAGAAGGTCATCAGAATTAACCTGATCGGCAGTTTTAATGTAATTCGACTGGCTGCCGCTGCGATGGCGAACAACAAGCCCAATGCCGACGGTGAGCGCGGGGTGCTGATTAATACCGCCTCCGTTGCGGCCTACGATGGTCAGATCGGTCAAGCGGCCTATTCAGCATCCAAGGGTGGCATCGTCGGTATGACTCTACCAATTGCCCGTGACTTATCGCGCATAGGAATCCGCGTGATGACCATCGCCCCCGGCATCATGGAAACACCGATGATGGCTGGTATGACTGAGGAAGTGCGCACGTCTTTAGGGACTCAGGTGCCGTTTCCGTCGCGTTTGGGACAAGCGGCGGAATATGCCGGACTGGCCCAGCACATCGTCGAAAACGCTTACCTCAATGGCGAAGTCATCCGGCTGGATGGTGCGATCCGGCTGGCACCGCGTTAAGGTTGCGCTGAATCAAAAACAGGGGATGCGTCTTGTGTAACGCATCCCCTGTTTAATCCAGGCAGCTTATTGCGGCACAACCGCAATCGCGTCGATTTCCACCAGAAAGTCAGGATTCGCCAGCGCGGCTACAAACATCATGCTGACAGTCGGCGGATTGGGTCGATTACCCCATGCAGCCTGGAAAGCCGCGAAGCCCTCGCGCAGCGGTTGCCCCTCCACAATATAGACCGTCCATTTAATGACGTGCTGCATCTCTGCGCCAGCGGCTTTCAACGCGATCTGTATGTTGGTCATCACCTGCTCTGACTGCGCTTTCAAGTCGCCCACGCCGACGATATTGCCGTTGCCATCAATCGCGTCTTGGCCGCCGATATAAACGGTTTTCACGGGGCCAGTCACGGTAATGACATTGGTAAAGGCGGGATTTTTATTCAGGCCATCCGGGCTGATGTGTTCGATTACAGGCTTGCTCATGGTTCATACACCTTTCATTAGTCGATAGTGGATACAAATTCGCCGATTGTTTTGTTATACAGCGGATGGCACACTTTGCAGAAAATTAAGCAGTGCCATGTTGAATAAATCTGGCTGTTCCATATTCGTTAAATGGGCGCTTTCCGGCAGAATCACCTTTTTTGTGTTCGCAATCTGCTGATCCATTACCTCTGCCGCACGCAGAATCTCGGTGTTATCCAACGCGCCAGCTATAATCAGAGTCGGCTGCTTGATTTCACCCAGACGTTGAACAGCCGGTGGATTCAATGGATTCAACGGTTGCATCTCGACCAGAGCAAAGGTCTGATTCTGCAACGCGATGATATTCATCGCACCCACACGCCGCCGAAAATCGGCATTAACCTGTTCTGGCTGACGATAAGGGCCATCCGCCCAGATGCGATTTTGCAGCTCGGATGCCCGCGCAATATCGCCCTGCTGCGCCGCAGCCATCATCTCAAACAGATAGGCCGGTGGCTCACCCTGCATTTCAAATCCACTCGGCACAGCAGAGATTACCGTCAACGACTGCACCTTGTCCGGGTGCTCCAGCGTGTAATCGATGACAATTTCGCCACCCAGTGAGCAACCCACCAGATGCACGCGATTCAGCCCCAACTGAGTCAGAAATTTATCCAAATCTTCCCGACGGCAGACCGGCACTGTGGCCACGTCTGACTGACCAAAGCCGCGCATATCGAAGCGCACAACATCATAATGTGCGCTCAATGCCTGCCACTGGTCATCCCACATGCGGCTGTCTGTAACCCCCGCATGGCAAAAAACCAGCGTTTCACCTGATCCGGCACGCTCATAATACAGCTTGGCATCCCCAATATTGATGTAATCACCAGTTGTGTTCAATGTCATGATCAATTCCTTTTGGCTAATGCTCAGACCTTAATTTCATGATAGACTAACTTGAGTGACACCTTATGTCACTCAACTTGAACCAGCCAAAAGGAGCGTACAAATGAGGGCTGATCGTCTGCTATCCATCATGCTGCTGCTGCAAACCCGCGGCAAAACCACGGCTCAGGCACTGGCGGAAGAACTCGAAGTTTCACGCCGCACTATTTTGCGGGATATTGACGCGCTGTCATTCGCCGGGGTGCCGATCTATGCCGAAGGCGGTCACGGTGGCGGCTTTACGCTGGATGAGAATTACCGTTCGTCACTCACTGGCTTAAAAGAATCGGAAGTCAGTGCGCTGTTTCTGGCCGATAATTCGCCGCTGTTGAATGACGTGGGTTTGGGGAAAGCCGCCGAAAGCACCCTGCTTAAATTATTCGCTGCTTTGCCATCGATTCATCAGCCGTCCGTGGATGACATCCGTCAGCGGATTTTGATCGACCCGTTGTGGTGGTGGCATGAACATCAACCGATGCCTTTCTGGGATGAACTGCAACAGGCAGTGTATGAGGATCGCTGTATTGAGGTCACTTATGAGCATTATAATGGGACGCGGGTCGAGCGAATAATTGAACCGTATAGTCTGGTGGCAAAAGCCAGCCTGTGGTATCTCATAGGCAGGCGTGAGGGTGAACTACGCACTTATCGGATTTCGCGTTTTCATGAAGTGAGGCTGATGGATACGCATTTTCGCC
>JBBSQD010000111.1:0-18503 GCA_038258185.1 Aggregatilineales bacterium
CCGGAACTGGTTGAGGCGATGCGCTATCAGGCCGAGCGTTTCGGCACGAAGTATGTTTATGACAGCGTGACCGAAGTCGATTTTATGAACGGCACACCATTCCGCGTCAAGACCGATGGCGGCGAGGAATATCTGGCCGATTCGGTGATCGTGACCATCGGCGCGAATCCGCGTGAGCTGCATGTGCCCGGTGAGCGGGAATATGTCGGACGTGGCGTGAGCTACTGCGCGACCTGCGATGGCTTCTTCTTCCGTGGTAAGGAAATTATCGTGGTCGGCGGTGGTGACTCCGCGCTTCAGGAATCACTTTTCCTGACCAAGTTCGCCAGTAAGGTGACCGTGGTGCATCGTCGTGACGAACTGCGCGCCGATGTCTCGCTGCAGGATCGTACCTTTGCCGATCCCAAGATCGACTTTATCTGGGATACGGTTGTGGAAGAAGTGAAGGCTGGAGATAACGGTGTGGTTAATGCCGCGACTCTGCGCAACCTTAAGACCAATGAAAGCTACGAAAAGCCGATTGATGGTGTCTTTGTCTTCATCGGTTATGACCCCAACAGTGGCGTGTTCAACGATCAACTGGCGCTGGATGAAACCGGTTATGTGCTGATTGATCAACTGCACCGGACGAATGTCGAAGGCGTTTTCGCCGCTGGCGAGATCCATGACAGCATCTTCCGTCAGGCGATTACCGCCGCCGGGGATGGCTGCAAGGCCGCCCTGACGACGATCAAGTGGCTGCAGGAGCGTGAAAGTGAACTGCAGGTGCTGGATGATGCCGTTGTGACCGCCGCCGGGGACTAATCCCGCATCCGGCATGAAACCTGAATATGTACAGCCTCGCTCAAATCTGAGCGAGGCTGTTTTTGTTTGTGGTGTTAAATAGTGGCGGGGACGTAGAAGAAGGCGATGGCGAGAATGGCATACACCGCCAGCAGAGTCGCGCCTTCCAGCCAGTTGGATTCGCCATCCAGCGCGATGAAAGCCGCGATAAGCGAGGCCGCGGCCAGCGCGATCAGCTCAAAGGTGTTGTAGACCAGCAGCAGTGGATTGTTCATAAGCAGGCTGATAAACACCAGCACCGGTGCGACAAACAGCGCAATCTGTAAACTGGAGCCAATCGACACACTCAGGCTCAGCTCCATTTTGTTCTTAAGCGCGACCTGCACCGCCACCAGATGTTCGGCTACGTTACCCACCAATGGGACAATGATGATACCGATGAAGAATTCTGTCAGGCCAATGGTTTCTGTTACCGCCTCCACTGCGCCGACCAGAATCTCACTCATGATGACGATACCGAGCGTGGCTATACCCAGCACGATAAGCGATGTGCGTACACTCCATTTGGTGACATGAACTTCCGTTTCTTCACTTACTGTGGGGCCGACTTCATGTTCATCAGCAGGATTGTTGCCAGACCGGAATGAGTAAAAGACACTCAGACCGTAGAGGATAATCATGATAATGGCGACACCCTCACTCAAGCCCAGTTCTGCTGCCAGGTTATCCTGAATGGCCGCATCAAATAATGACGGCACCATAAAGGCGACCAGCGCCATAATGAGCAGAGTCGCGTTGATGGAGGCGTTGCGCCGGTCAAATTTCTGGACTCCGTTTTTCAAACCGCCTAACAACAGGCTGAGGCCCATGACCAGCAGCAGATTGCCCAAAATCGAACCGACAATCGAGGCTTTCACCAGTTCGACCAATCCCTGGTTCAGCGCGATGATGGTGATGATCAACTCAGCCGCATTGCCCAGGGTGGCGTTTAGCAGACCACCGACTTTTGGCCCAGTGTGTACGGCCAGTTCTTCCGTGCCTTCGCCAACCAGACCTGCCAGCGGGATGACTGCCAGTGCAGCGAAAATAAAGATCAGCACCGGGTCGGCATGGAGCACAAACTCGGCAATGATTGCAATCGGCACAAATATCAGAAGTAATTTAACAACTCTTTGAAGCGACATGGATACTAATCCTTATTCAGTTGCGTGTCTCAGATCAGAGTCTGACGATTAATATAACACACTGTACCGAGGAACGTTACAAAAAAACCGCCCCCAGATTAGGGGACGATTTGAAGTTTGTGTATTGGATATTTAATTAGTGCTGCAAAATACGGGCGTTGTTGGCGCTCCAGAAGATGTTGACCTCTTCACCCGGCTCAAAGAAGGTGTCGCTGCGCAGGCCGAAATTCTGAACACGGGCGACAAGTTCCTGTGATCCGGCGATCCTGACGACGTAACGATAATCGGTGCCGATGTAAACCGTCTGCTCGACTTTGCCGCGAATCATATTGATGTTGGGGTCACGCAGCAGGGCTTTACGGTAATCCTCGGCGGTTTCGGTGCTGCCTTCTTCATACTCAATATTGCCTTTGGTGGCGAACAGATTGATCTTTTCAGGGCGCAGGGCGATAGTCACGTTCTGGCCGGTGCTGATGGGGTAGTCGCCACAGTCGGCCTGAATGACTGTGTTTTCGCCCAATTTGACTTTGGCCATGGCGCTGCTCGACTCGACAATTTCGCCTGTGATGAAATTGGTCTCGCCGATAAAGTCTGCCACGAAACGGGTCGCAGGAGTTTCGTAGACTTCTTCCGGATTGCCCACCTGTAAAACCTGACCGGCATCCATCACCGCGATACGGTCGGCCATCGTCATGGCTTCTTCCTGATCGTGGGTGACGAAAATGAAGGTAATGCCCAGCGATTTCTGCATGGCTTTCAGCTCGAACTGCATGGCCTTGCGCAGCTTCAGATCGAGCGCGCCCAGCGGCTCATCCAGCAGCAGCACAGTGGGTTTTTTGACCAGCGCCCGTGCCAGAGCGACACGCTGCTGCTGTCCACCGGAAAGCTGGCGCGGTTTGCGATCTACCGCCTGCGGCAACTGCACCAGATGCAGGGCTTCAAGCGCCCGCTTTTTGGCTTCGTCTTTGGGGATTTTTTCCATCTGCAAGCCGAACATGACATTTTGCAGCACGGTCATGTGCGGGAACAGTGCATAATCCTGAAACACCGTGTTGACCGGGCGATGAAACGGCGGTACATTCTGCACAGCCTTGCCACGAATGAGGATTTCACCGCGACTGGTATCCTCAAAACCGGCGATCATGCGCAGAGTCGTGGTTTTGCCACAACCGCTGGGCCCCAGCAAAGCGAAGAACTCCCCCTCCATAATCTGCAGAGAGATATTATCCACCGCTTTAATGGGTTCTTCCCCGCGTTTTGAGGGAAATTCTTTGGTTACATTTTTCAGTTCAACATCAATCGCAGCCATCTTGCCGTTCCATCTATTGCTTACCGTGAGTGCGGATAGTATTTTAACCCGTAATGCTCGTTTACCCCCTCTCCCCAACCCCTCTCCCCCGAATTCAAGGGAGAGGGGCTATGAATGCTCGATACGGATTCCCTCCCTGAATTCGGGCTGCGTCAGCGTCCCTTTGGGGGAGGGCTAGGGAGGGATTATGAAAATTCAGAATATTTATCTGTGTTAATTCCCCGACACGCCGATTTTAACCTCATCCCAGACAAAGCCGTAAAGTTCTTCCGTATCCACATCTTTCGGTTCCAGAAAGTAGAGATTGGCGGAAGCCTCTTCATCGGGATAAATCGCCGCGTTATTGAGCAATTCTTCGTCAATCAAACCGGCATCAATCGCGGCCTGATTAGGTGTCGGATAGGTGGTGAAATTGGCGATATCCGCCGCAACAGCCGCATCCATCAGGTAGTCGATAAAAGCAGTCGCCAGTTCCGGATTTTGCGCTTCAATCGGAATGCCGACGAAACCAGCCGAATATCCTGAGCCTTCCTTCGGGATGACATAGGCGAAATCATCACATTCGCAGTCGAGCGCGATCTGATAAATATCACCGTTGTAGTCCACGACCATATCGACTTCGCCACGGGCCAGCAGTTCCTGACCATCATCGGCGGAAATAGCGACCACGTTGGCGCTGTGATCTAATAAATACTGTTTACCCGCTTCGATCTCGTCGGGGTCTGCCGTGCTGGGGTCGAAGCCGATCACGGTCAGCGCGATGCTCATCATCGTGCGCGGATCATCAATCCAGGCGACCGGGCCATCATAATTGAAATACTGCTCCCAACTGGTGACTTCCTCGCCGACACGCTCCACATTATAGCCTAAACCGAATGTCCCCAGCAGATAGGGCAGCGCGTAGGTTTCGCTGGTGGATTCGGGATCGGGCTTAAGGCTGTCGATGAGATTGGCAACGTTGGGGATGGCGGAAAGGTCAAGGGGTTCCAGCAGGCTTTCCTCTGCCATTAATGGATAAGCATAATCACTGGGGACAACGATATCGTAACCGGGGTTGCCCTGGCGAATGACATTCATCATATCGCCGTCGCTGTCATAAACATCGTAGGTGACCGTTACATCGCAGAGTGTCTCAAAATTGCTGATGGTGTCATCGGCAATATAAGTTGACCAATTGAACACATTCAATGTTTGTCCCGTAAATTCCGGCGGACAAACCCAGGGTTCCGGCTCCGTGTCCTGCGCCAGCGCCAGACCACCAAGCGAACAGACCAGCAGTGTCAGGATCGTCAATAAAAATTGTTTGCCCATTTTGTATCCCCTATTTGACGCGGCATCATGCACCTGTTGAATTTTCCGGTGGGGGTAAGACCCACAACCCTGATACAGAACTTAAACCTGCTCAAAACAAACACAGAACACAGATGAGAAGAGGCGGACTTTTGATTTTCGAGAAATAATCAGGTGGTAAGGACATGGCATGCCATGTCCTTACATTTGCTTGCATTACCCGATTATATTCTGTAAGTCCGCCTCTGTAGTGAAGCGGCGATAGACTACGCGCCGATCAGAATCTTGATTTCGTCCCAGGCATCGTTGTAAAGCTGTTCAAAGTCGATGTTGGGCTGTACCCAGAACAGACGGGTCATCAGTTCCTCATTGGGGTAGATGGCCGGGTCTTCCAGCAGTTCAGGGTCGATCAGTTCTTCGTCAATCGAAGCCTGATTCGGTGTGGCATAAGCGGTGTAATTGCTGATATCCGCGCCGACCTGCGGGTCAAGGATATAGTCAATGAAGACGTGCGCCAGGTCAGGATTCTGTGCGCCGACCGGGATGACCATCGAGTCGACCCAGATATTTGCGCCCTCTTCCGGGATGATGTAGGCGTAATCATCACATTCACATTCGTCCATGATCTGGAAAATATCGCCGCTGTATTCCACGACGATATCGGCCTCACCACGAGCCAGCAGTTCCTGACCATCATCACCCGCGATGTAGATCACGTTGCTGCCGTTTTCCACCATGAAATCAACCACTTCAGCAATTTCGGCTTCATCGGTGGAATTGGGATCATAACCCAGCATAATCAAGCCCATCCCCAGCATGGCGCGGCGGTCTTCCAACCAGGCCACGGTGCTTTCAGGATAGTCGAACATTTGCTGCCAGGTGGTGATTTCCTCACCGACGGTGGTCACGTTGTAACCAATGCCGATGGTGCCCCATTGATACGGCACAGAGAATTCATTCTCCGGGTCAAAGGGCGCGTCCAGCAGAACTGCACTCAGGTTCACCAGATTCGGGATTTTGTCTGCTTCGAGCGGGATGAGCAGCTCTTCGTCGATCAGACGGGATACATCACTGCCTGCCGGGATGACGATATCATAGCCGGGGTTGCCGGTACGCAGACGGGCGACTGCGGCCTCGCTGCTGTCGAAGATGTCATAGATGACGCTTACGCCACACAGAGTCTCAAAGTTGGCGATGGTGTCTTCGGCGATATAGGTTGACCAGTTATAGACATTCAACTCCTGACCTTCAAACCCTTCCGGGCAGGTCCAGCTTGTGGCGATTTCAGCATCCTGCGCCCATGCGGCTGTGCCGAGCATCAGGGCAAGGATGGAAATCAAAATGACAGATTTGCGAAACATAGTACCTCCTCGGTGTAAGACGATAATCATTAATATCTGGCACGCAGCGCCCTAACGGCGGGCAGCATTGCGCCCCTGTAACAACAGAGAAATGCCCACCAGAATAGTAGACGCGATCAGCATTAATGTCGAGATCGCATTGATTTCTGGCGGAACACGGGTTTTCAACAGGCCATAAACAAAGATGGGCAGGGTGGTGGTACCGATACCGGCATTGAAAAAGGTGACGACAAAATCATCCAGCGAAATGGTAAAGGCCAGCAGCGCACCCGCGATCACACCGGGCAGAATGAGCGGGAAGGTCACGCGCCAGAACGTCTGCCACTCGTTGGCACCCAGGTCACGGGCGGCCTCTTCCAGCCGGGGATTCATATCGGCCAGACGGGCACGCACGACGATGGTCACATACGAGATGCAGAAGGCCACATGGGCGATAATAATGGACCCAAAGCCGGTGGTCAGACGCATACCGGTCTGTGCCTCAGCAAAGTCAAAAACCACTTTGAAGAAGATCGCCAGCGAAATACCCTGGGTGATTTCCGGGATAATCACCGGCAGATACAGCAGCGCATCCAACACTTTTTTACCGGGAAAACGCCCGCGCGTCAAACTGAGCGACACCAGCACACCGAGGATCGTCGAGATAATGGTGGCGCTGATACTGACGATGAGGCTGTTGCGCACCGCACCCAGCATCAGCTCAGTGGAGAAACGCGCCGACTCGGTACCAGCGGAAATGGCGTTGGTCAGAATATTGCGATACCACTCGGTGGTGAAGCCCTGCCATGTCGAGACGGAACCGCCATCATTGAACGAGAAGACCACCAGCACGACAATGGGCGCCCACAGGAAAAAATAGGCGAAGAGCGGATTGAAGAATAATACGATTTTGCCGATGCGCCGGACCAGCATATCCCGATCAATTTTGCGTTGATCGAATTCCAGCGGTTTACGGTCGCCAGAAGTGCGGGATGAAATCACCTGATTCGCCATGCTGGGTTATGCCTCCCGGTCGCCAAAACGGATGTAAATCAGCAGGGCGATCATGACCATGCCCATAAGGACAATTGACAAGGCCGCGCCTAACGGTTGATTGCCGGAACCACGAAACTGTTGCTGAATGAGATTGCCGATCATGATGCCGCGCGTGCCACCGAGTAAATCCGGCGTGATGAACGCGCCAATAGTGGGAATAAACACCAGGATAAAACCCGCGATCACGCCGGGTAAGGTCATGGGCAGCACCACGCGGAAAAATGCGGTGATGTCATTGGCGCCCAGATCATGGGCTGCCTCGACAAAACGGAAGTCGAAGCGCTCCACCGAGGCGTAAATGGGCAACACCATAAACGGCAGGAAGCCATAGACCAGCCCAACCAATACCGCTTCCGGTGAGTTAAGCATCTGCAAAGGTTCACCGATCAGACCCGCACTGAGCAGCAGCCCGTTAAGGATACCCTCGCGCCCCAGAATAGTCTGCATGGCGTAGGTGCGCACCAGAAAATTCGTCCAGAAGGGCAGAATGATCAGAAACAGGGCGAAGGAACTCACGCGCGGGTCTTTACGGGTGCTGATGAAAAATGCCAGCGGATAACCCACTAACAGGCAGATGATCGTCGTCAGCAGCGCGATCCACAGCGAGTTCTGGATGACGCCGATAAAGACATCAAACACCCGCTCATAATTCGCCAGTGTGAGTGGAAAATCGCCAATACCCCCGCGTCCACGTGTCAGAAAGCTGACCAGCAGCACGATGATTAAAGGCAAAACGAAAAAAATGGTTAGCCAGATCGCAGCAGGTAGTGCGGTTAAAACACCGCGGGATCTTTCTCTGCGAGCCTCTGGTTGGGGCTGAACACCTGAGGTCATTAGTGAACTTCCCATATGGATATGAGGTTTACAAAAGAGTGGCACTATATTAACACTGCAATGGTGTACGGCAAATATTGGTTTTGCACAAAGAAGTTATGCTTTTCTTTATCATCGCTTGCACGACGATTTAATTTAGGGGGTTTGGGGTGAATGGGTAAAGACTGGAATATGAGTTGGATTCACTCGAAATCAGCCGATCAGGCCAATGGCCTTAAAACCAGAATTTGCCCACCGCCGACACTGACATACACCCAGCCTTCCGGGCTGACCGCTACGCCAAACGGATGACGCGGCCAGAAGCCACTGGTACGATAATTCATGTCTTTAAGGGTGAAATTCTGCAAGCTGTAGGTTTCCGCCGGGATGACCAGATCATAAGTGGTCGCCTGGGGTGCCAGCGCGACAAGGCCAAAGCCGCGCAAATCCGCCCGGCCAGACGATCCGCCCAGAATCAGCAGCAGTTTGCCGCTAAGCTGGGGGAAAAGATCGGCCTCATAGGGCGCGATGGCTAAGGGGTTGCTGGCCGTTTCCAGGCTGAACTGGGGCGGAGTCGCAGTGCTGCAATCCATGCCGGTCATGTCGGGCTGATTAGCCGCGCCGATACAATACGGCCAGCCAAAATGCGCCCCCGGCTGGACTCGATTGATTTCGTCCAGATTAGGCGTATCGAACAGACCATCGCGCGCGCTATCGACAACCCACAGATCCGCTTGCCAGAAGGCCAGCGCAGCCGGTTGGCGTAAGCCGCTGGCAATCAACTGGCGGTTGGTGCCATCCAGCGCGTAACTGTAGATCACACCACGTCCGGCGTCGGGCTGGCAGAAATCGCAGTTGGCGCCGGTAGCGACATAGAGCCGATCATCATCCACGGCGATACCGCCTGTCCAGAAACCCGCCCCGGCAGGCAGATCATCCACCAGGGTTTCTAAACTATCGTCGCGCCAGCGGTAGATATGCGCCCCACCCGCGATATACAGCTCACCATCCGCGAAGGCCAGCGCGTTGGGTAAGGTTAAATTCTCGGCGATAATGCGCGGCGTATCCGGCAGACCGTCCCCGTCGCTATCAGTGATGGCTAACACTTCGCCATACAGCGGACGGGTCGCGTACAGAGTCCCGTCATCACCCACAGCCAGCGCGGTAAAACCGAGTTCGCCGTTGCTGTCATCCAGCAGCACTTCTTCCAGGCAATACAGCAGACCATCCACCCATGGCGGATCAATGCGGGTTTCGCGCTCGATGCACGGCGGCAGGGATTGTGCAGCAGTAGCGGGTGGCATAACCACCAGGCACAGACCGATTATGATGCTGCTGAGACGATAAAAGTTAATACGCATAGCCAGTTTTCTGAAGTAAATGATTCATCAGGCGCTGATGCTCTCATGTTCTCAGGTCAAAATCAATATCGCTTTTGTTCAAACCTTACAATAGCGAATGGAGTATAGAGACTAAACTGAACAACAAAATCGAAATATTGTTTAAGATTTGGTAAGTTTGTAAATCTGGTTGTGTCAGAAATATCGTATTGCGTTAAAATACGCTTAAATATGTGTACACACACATAAACTTATTGAGAACCAAATACTACTGGTATCGTTTAAGTGTTATAGAGGAATACTCAAAATGAAGGTTCTCAGGGTGTTAGGATTAGCAATTCTGCTCACCACCGGTTGCAGTGCCTTCCCCGGCCTGCAAGTTCTGACAGGCGCAGCCGACTCACCGGATGCCCTGGCAGCAGAAGTTGTGGAACTTTCTGATCTGGTAATGGCGGATAAAACCGGCTCTACCAATCCCTCTCTGCTGGCCGCCGCAGACCGCATTGAAACCGCCAGCTCGAATGTCGATATTATTGAAATCCGCAAAGCCACGGATGACGACGATGTGTTTGTCGTGAACATGCTTTTCCAGGCCCCTGCAAATGCCGATCCATCCACCCAGGAAGGTCAGGTCAGCCTGTACACCGCCATTCAACGGGCGATGGAACTGACGTGGCAAGGAACCCTGGCCGAAAGCGAAGGCTCCAGCAGCCTGCGAATCAGCTTTATCTCGCCGCAGGTCGTGCCGACACTGAATAACAGTGGCGAGAGCTTCATCGGCCTTGTCCAGTTGAATGCCGAAATTGACCGGGCGGACGCGCTGGCTTATCTCAATGGGCCACGGACGCTGGCGGATTTTCTGGATCTCATTGTCAACGGAACGCTCGATTATCAGACTCCGGAAACCTCCGAATTGTACGAGGGTGAGCCGAATCACCCGCTATTTATGCTCAACTAATGCTGACAGTCATCAACTTTCAGGGGTGTGAAGACACGCATCCCCCTGTTCCCACGGCGCAACCTGTATCGTAAACTTAGGTTTTGAGGACAGTTGTTATGAGCATTACGACGATCGACCCCAAAAGCAGAAAGCCCGTTCCTGAACGGCGCAAGTATGACTGGGAGGAAGAAGAGACTCTCGTAGATCGCCGCAAACGGCTGCGTTACCGCCTGATGCGCACGTTCACGATCCGCCGTATTATCATCTTCGGGCTCATTATGGTGGCTTTGTTAAGCGCTGATGTAATGACCTTTATCCTGACTATCATCCCCTACGCTTTCCAACTCGCCTTTGCAGGTATGTACATCGTCATTCAGTTTGTGTTTTTATTCTGGTTTCTGTCGCGTCCGCGTATGTATACCATCTGGCCCGGTCAGGAAGGCGTCAGCTTCGATGATTATCGCGGCCAGCCGGAACTGCTGGAACAGGCGCGGCAGGTGGTGAAGCTGCTGCGCGGTGTGCGTGTTTTCGAGGAAGCTGGTGGTGAACCGCTGAACGGTCTGCTGCTGGAAGGCCCTCCCGGCACGGGCAAAACCTGGCTGGCGAAAGCCATCAGCACCGAAGCGGGTGTGCCGTTCTTCTTCATTGATGCATCATCGCTGCAATCGATGTTTATGGGTATTTCGCCGTTGATCGTGGGTCGCCTGTATGGCCGCGCACGACGGGCGGCGAAGGACTACGGCGCTGCGGTGATCTTCATGGATGAGATTGACGCGGTGGGTGCGCGTGGTGGTGTCAGCAGCAAGCGCGAAAGTTATGATGAAAATCCGCTGCAAAACCCTAACCGTCTGCCGATGATGTTCGGCGGGATGGGTGGCGGTGGCAGCATGGTACTGAGCACGTTGCTGGTGGAAATGGACGGTTTCAGCCAGGAACATGGCTGGTTCGCCCGCAAACGCCGCGCCTTCTACAAGAATATCCTGCGCCGTAAACCCCCGAAAATTGAAAAGCGCGTCCTGACGATTGGCGCGACCAACCGTATCAGCGCGTTAGACCCGGCGCTGCTGCGTCCGGGACGCTTTGATAAGAAGATTCGCGTGGATGCGCCGGACATGGAAGGTCGCCGTGATATTTTCGAGTATTACCTGTCGAAAATGGCACATGATGAGAGCATGGACCCGCTCATTCTGGCGTCGGAGACACACTTCTACACGCCAGCCGATATGAAATATGTGCTGAATGAGGCACTGCGGTATGCGCTGTTTGATGGCCGCATGCACATGACCTATCGCGATTTCCGACTGGCACAGCCGGAGCACGAAATGGGCTTGCGCTCTCCAATCAAAAATCTGGGCAAGGATGCCAAGCGGCGGCTGGCGGCACACGAGGCCGGTCACGCGATTGCGGTGCGGATGTACATGCCGCATTATCGCATCTCGCGTATCACCATCATCCGACAGGGCGCGGCATTTGGTCATGTGAGCTATCAGCCGGCAACTGAAGAATATGATTACATCAGCACCTACGAACAGTTAATGAATTATCTGCGGGTGGCCGTAGCGGGTAAAGCCGGTGAAATGGAATTTTGCGGGGATAACGCGCAGACGCTGGGCGTAGGTGGTGATTTTGCCTCTATCCGGGCGATTTTGCAGCGGATGGCGGCCACGGGTATGTTTGGCCCGATGGGTATTGCTGGCCCGGAACGCGCTGAGATCGACAAGATGATGGAAGAAACTTTCCTGATGGTGCTGGACGAAGTCCGTATGGCGCTACGCAGTACACGCGATATGGGTGAAGAACTGATTAAAATGCTGGTGGAAAAAGACGAAATGCTATCGGATGAAGTGGTGGCATTTTTCGACCGTTACGGCTTGTTCACACCCAAGGTGGATTTAACCGCCTTCCTCAAAGAGCCTGAACAACCCGCCCTGCCGGAGGCCAACTGATGTCGATGAAAAACGCACCTATGCTGGAACCGGGTCTCATGGATTGGGAAAGTGAAGAGACGCTGGTTGATCGTTATAACCGCCTGCCTAACCGCATTATCCGCTTTTTGCGAAGCTGGCAGTTGTGGATTGTCCTGTTTGCACTGGTGATGGCCGCTTTACTGAGTCCGGCAGTGATGACCTTTGTGGTGGCGGCGCTGCCGTGGGTACTGCGCATTGGTTTTGCGGCGGTGTTCATCATCTTCCAGTTTGTGATTTTGTTTGGCTTTCTGGCACGGACGCGTATGTACACCATCATGCCCGGTTCCGAGGGAGTCAGCTTTGATGATTACCGCGGCCAACCGGAACTGCTGGAGCAGGCGCAGCAGATTGTGATGCTGCTGCGTGGTGTCCGCGCGTTTGAGAAGGCCGGTGGTGAACCGTTACATGGTCTGCTGCTGGAAGGCCCTCCCGGCACTGGCAAAACCTGGCTGGCGAAGGCTATCAGCACCGAGGCGGGTGTACCCTTTTTCTATGTGGATACGTCCACGTTGCAGGGTATGTTTATGGGTACCAGCCAGATGAAAGTCAAGGGTATTTTCCGCAAGGCGCGACAGGCCGCTAAAGAGTACGGCGCGGCCATTATCTTCATGGACGAAATCGACTCGGTCGGTTCGCGCGGTGGTGTGAGCAGTGTCGGCGGTGGTGAAGATGGCGGTATGGGCGGTGGCGGTGGAATGGCCGGTATGGGTCTGCTCAATACCATGCTTAATGAGATGGACGGTTTCAGCCAGGAACAGGGCTGGCGCTTCCGTCTGCGGGCGTGGTTCTATCGCACCATTCTCAAGCGGACGGCTCCCAAGCCCGACCGCCGCGTGCTGGTGATCGGCGCGACTAACCGTATCAGTGCGCTGGATGCGGCGCTGCTGCGTCCGGGACGGTTTGACAAGAAAATCCGCGTGGATGTGCCCGACATGGAAGGTCGCCGCGACATTTTTGAATACTATCTGTCCAAGATGGCGCATGATGACACCATGAAGCCGGAAGTTCTGGCGACAGAGACACTTGGTTATTCCCCGGCGGACATGAAATATGTGCTAAACGAAACACTGCGTTATGCGTTGTTTGCCGGTCGGCGCTATATGACTTATGGCGATTTCCTGCGGGCGCAGCCGGAACATGAAATGGGCCTGCGGGCACCGTTGAAGCACATCTCGCTCGAAGCGAAAAGTCGGCTGGCATATCACGAGGCTGGTCATGCGGTGGCGGTGCGCCTGTTCATGCCGCATCATCGCATCGCGCGGATCACGATTATCCGGCAGGGATCGGCTTTTGGTCATGTGACACATTATCCAGCGGTGGAGACTTTCCAGGGGTTACGTACCCGTGAGGAACACTTTAACCGGTTGTGTGTCTCGGTGGCAGGCAAAGCGGCGGAAATGGAATTCTGCGGTGTGCAGAATCAGACGCTGGGTGTGGCGGGTGATTTCGCCAATATTCAGGGGATGCTGCTGAATATGGCGGCGGCAGGTATGCTGGGGACATTGGGTGGTGCGATGCGTTTGCGTTTTGACCCGATGACCGGTCAGCTTACCGGTTTGACGGCTGATCAGGCCAATGGCATCGAGGAAGCCTATCAACGCATTTTGCAGGAAACGCGAGAAGCGCTGCGTGAGAATGGGCATGTGATGAAGGCGCTGGTGGAACTGCTGCTGGAAAAAGAAGAACTGCTGGCCGATGATGTCCGCGCCTTCTTTGATCAGTACGGCTTGTTCACGCCCGACCCGATGATTAGCATCGACACCGAAGAATTGGGTCTGCTGGAAGAACCACCCCGGCCAGAGCTTCCGGTGGGGTTGCAGGGCGGAAACCGCTAATTAACTTCAAAGCCCACTTTCGAGGGGATGAGCAAGATATACTTACAGGGACGCTCCAAAAGACGCGTCCCTGTTTTTTGTCACAATGTCGCAATAGCAAAGGAAGAAATGGCGTGGTTTTCATCATACGAACGCTCATAATTATGGCGATTGTTCTCATAATACCAAGCGGTTATGCGCGAGGTGATGCCTATTTACAGTCAACTGCAACCATTATCGCTGATATGGACTGGAGTGCCGATGGAACGATGGTTGCAGTTGGGGATGAAGCGGGTTTTGTGCAGATCATCGAGGCTTCGACAGGACAAGTTTTGTCAAGCGTTCAGTCCGGTGATCGAATTCGGGCGATTGCGTGGCACCCAACCGATAACACGCTTCTGGCTGTTTCATCATTTACCTATGTGCCTGAAAGTGCAACGGTTACTGTATTGAATACTACAACCGGGCAAACCGTAATCACTATACCAACATCGGCTGTGGACATTCCCCTTTTGGACTGGAATCCTGATGGCACGCGACTGGTTGGCGTAACTGGCTTTCTTGCCGACATGATGTCATTTCGCGACATCCTGATATGGGATCCCACTACGGGTCAGATCGTTGTTGAAGCGCGTTACATCGATAATAATGTCAACGCACTGATCTGGAGTCCAGATGGTAATTTGATAGCAAGTACAGCTTTGAATAATGTGATTAGTATCTGGGATGCAGATACACTGACTATTGTAACTGAACTGTCAAGTGACACAGATACAATCGGTTCTCTGGGCTGGAGTCCGGACAGCACAAGGATCGTCAGTGCCCTGAATTACATCGATAAGTCCATAAGGATTTGGGACATTACGAGTGGACAGGAAGTCCTTGTCATCCCCGATATTGCTGCGTTTGAAGTTGAATGGAACCCAGATGGGAAAAGTATCGCAGCGGCAGTATCCGGTGCGGAGTTACCGATCTTTGATGCCGATACGGGCGAGGTGTTGATGACAATTGATCAAGGCTCCACCTCTCGGGCGATAGCGTGGAGTCCTGATGGAAAGCAGTTAGCTTTTGGTAGTAAGAGTGACGCCATCACGATTGTGCGCTTACCTATAGCGGATGACGGGGAAGATTAATTTTTAATCTTTAAGAAGCGTCCCTTTTTTGTCACAATGTCGCAATAGCGCTGCCAAGTGAATGACGACTGGCGAAGACGTGGTTATAATTTGGAACTATTATGATTTGTATAACCACGTACTCTGAGGAGGTCAGCCATGCCCCATGTCGAGCAGTCGATTGTGATTCGCGCGCCGGTTGAAGCGGTTTTCGGGCTGATCGCCCACCAGCCGGAGCGCATGTCCGAATGGTGGCCTCCGATCGATTTGCAGGAACGGGTATCCCCACCACCGACCACGCTGGGTTCCGTCTCACGCTATGTTTATAACATGATGAACGTCAGCATCCGTGGTGAGCATGAAGTCACGGAAATGGAAGAAAATCAGCATCTGGTGGTGGAGACGATCAGCGGCATTGACAGCCGTTTTCATTTCGATTTTGCGCCAGTTCCCGAAGGCACGAATCTGACCATCAAGGTGGATTACAGTCTGCCGGGGTCGGTGATCGGCCAGTTGATGAACCGGGTGATTATTGAAGAAAAAAATATTAAAGATTTGCAGGATGGATTGAACAATCTCAAAAAGATTTTAGAGAGCGAAATTAAGGTTTGAGTCGATAAACATCTTTATTTTTGTCCAAGAAAATATTGGTAGACATCCTGGTACGGACATGGCATGCCATGTCCGTACATTTTGCTAAATTTGGACACCATTAGAATACCTCGTGTGAACCAACTGAAAAATCTTCCCCTAAACAGAAACACGTTATAATAGGCATACAAATCGAGTAGAGAGGCTTATTGTTATGGACAAGCGCATGGTCGATTTTATACGGGCGCTGCGTGCGGCAGGCATTCGCGTCTCGCTGGCAGAAAGCCAGGATGCGATGTACGGTGTGGATATGGTCGGCGTGAACAACCGGGACCAGTTCGGCGCGACTTTGAAGGCGACTCTGGTAAAGGAAGCCCGCGACCAGCGGACATTCGATTATTTCTTCCCGCTGTTTTTTGGCTCCGGCCAACCCCCGATGGAAAATATCCCGGACAATTTATCTGGCGAAGATCAGGATATGCTCAAGCAGGCGTTGCAATCGCTGATGGGTGACCTGCAATCGCTGAAAGACCTGCTCAATCAGTTGATGCAGGGGCAACCTATGAGTCAGGATCAGTTGCAGCAGATGGGTGATCAGGCAGGGTTGCAACAGGGAGACGATATGTACCAGCGCCAGTGGTTCGAGCGGCGCATGAATCGCCAGATGGGCATGCAGGAAATTCAGGCGATGATCGAGCAGTTGATGGAACGTCTGGAAGAAATGGGTATGAGCGGCGAAGCACGGCAGGAAATTCGCGAGATGCTGGAGCAGAACGCCGAAGGTTTGTCCGAGCAGATTTCGCAGTATGTGGGTGCTTCTCTGGCGGAACAGATGGCCAACCGTGAGCCGGAACCCAAGCCGGATTTGCTGGATGTGCCATTTGACCATCTGGGGCATGACGAAGCGGAAGCGATCCGCGACGAAATCAAGCGGCTGGCGGCGCGGTTACGCAGCCGAGCCTCCCTGCGGCAGCGACGGTCAAAAGCCGGTTCGCCTGACCCGCGCAAAACCATGCGCGCCAGTATGCGTTATGGTGGTGTGCCGCTGGAGATCAAGTATCGCACCAAGCACATGAAACCGTGTGTAGTGCTGATCTGCGACATCAGCACGTCCATGCGTTACTGTGCGGAATTTCTGCTGACGCTGGTCTACGAATTGCAGGATCAGGTAGCGCGGACGAACAGCTTTGTGTTTATCGACGATCTGACCGACATCAGCATGGTGTTTGCCGAGGAACAGCCGCGCGATGCGGTGACCAAAGTGCTGTCCGAGAATCGCCCCGGCCATTACAACACGGACCTGGGTAACAGCCTCAATACGCTGCGCGAGGATCATCTCAGCACGGTTGACCATCGCACAACCGTGATTATTCTCGGTGATGGCCGCAATAACTTCAATGATCCGCGGGTGGATGTGGCCGGTGACCTGCAACGTCGGGCACGCCGTCTGATCTGGTTCAACCCGGAACCGCAGGCTCAATGGGGCACTGGTGACAGCGATATGCATCGCTACGTGCAGCATGCCGACGGTGTGTTCAAGGTCAGCACGCTGCGTGAACTGGCCGATGCCGTGGACAAGATTTTAACTGCGAATTAACTGTAGGGACAACGTCTGCGTTGTCCGATTTGTGGACAGGGCAGGCCCTGTCCCTACGCAAGATTGATTATTGTGTAGGGACGCGATTTTTCGCATCCGTGAAAGCGGCGGACACCCAGAAGGGTGTCCCTATTGATTTTTGCCTTAAAATGTGCGTTTCAAGCCTAGCCGAAGCCGTATCCCCATTAAATGTTTATCTGTAGATTTATACGGTACGGACACGGCATGCCGTGTCCCTGCATTAAATTCTATTTTTAGGATACTTTCTAAATACACGTTTACCCCTGCGCATTGTGAAGCAACTTAATCCCAGCGACAAGCGTAATATTATTACATACGCTGACGGCAATTTGGATGATTTTTCAGCAGTATACGGAACTGAGGGCCTCTACGCGGGTTTAAGTGTATGAGAGGACTTAGCGAGTAAACTATCGGTTAGATCGTGTAATAACAGTAAAATTACCTGGATGAACTTCATCTGATGTGGGCGCTGCTACAGGCCGCAAGTAGATTAAAGTGCGCATTCCAGTTATGATTAGAGTAGGGTAAGTGAGGATAACCGCCCGATGACCACACCGGAAATTCAGCTTGGGGATCGTGTGCAGATGCGGAAAGCGCACCCCTGTGGCAGTGATGAATGGATTATTTACCGTGTTGGTGCGGATATTGGCCTGCGCTGCGTGGGTTGTGACCGGCATGTGATGCTGGCACGCAGTGTCTTTTTCAAACGTTTGAAAAAAATTGTGAGTCACAGGTTGCAACAACAAGGAGGCGAGTTGTGAGTAAGCGCGTATTAATCCTGATGTCGGATACTGGCGGTGGGCATCGTGCGGCTGCTGAGGCTATCCGGGAGGCGCTTTATATCCAGCACGGTGAGGCTGCGGTTCAGGTGGAACTGGTGGATGTTTTTCGTGAATAGTCCCCTCCGCCTTTGAAATATATGCCCGAATTTTATCCCTGGTGGGTCAGCCGTAATAAAACCTCGTGGGGCGCCAGTTATAACTTATCCAATACGCGCCGCCGCGCAGATATTTTATCGAACACCATGTATGCCACCATTGAGCGTGGCTTGAAGCGCATGTTCCGCGAGCATCCGGCTGATGTGGTGGTCAGCGTCCATTCGGTGCTGACACGGCCAGCCATGCGCGCGCTGACCTATCTGGAACAGCGGCCTCCGTTTGTGGTCGTGGTCACTGATCTGGTTTCGACCCACCATTTCTGGTATGACAAGCGCTCGGAACGCTGTCTGGTGCCGACGCAATCGGCCTATGATCGCGGGCTGGAAAGTGGCATGTCGCCGTATCAACTGCGCAATACCGGTTTGCCGGTGCATCCGCGTTTTGTGCGCGGCCTGAAAGAACGCTCAG
>JBBSQD010000112.1:0-18417 GCA_038258185.1 Aggregatilineales bacterium
TGACATCACTCATGAATTTTGCCTTCTTTCCTTTATTTAGGCCTCTACGATGACAAGATCGCGGGCTTCTTCCTCGGCTTTGGTAAAATCGGTTGAAATATTGTTGAGGGTTTGCTGGGTTTCCTGCAAAGCGTTGCACAGATTCATGAATGTCGGGAAAATCAGATTTTCCATTTCGGCATAAAAACTATCAGCACCTTCGCCAACCCAACCGCCGCCCCGCAGGTTATCCACATTAGAGGTCAGGGTTTTGATAAGCTGGTTTATTTCATCAGCTTTAGTGTTAAAACGTGCTCCTATCTGTTTGATCTGGTCATAATTGACATCGATTTTCTCTGCCATGGCTGTATTTATCCCTCAATACACAAACGGTTAATTATTACTTTGTTAGTATAAGACGGTTAATTACACTACAGTATTAAGACAAAAGTTATTTCATAATAATTTCACAACTTCTGCCATATTTTGCTAAAGACCACGACTACAATTTAGGGAGAGACTCTATCCAGACTTTAGGCAGTGACTGATGACCGTACATAAATATAAATGGCAAAAAATGATGATTATCCTATTTGGGATTATCCTGACAGGGTGGGGGCATAATCCGATTGTTCAGGCGCAAACGGCTACACCGCCTGTCATGGCTGTCCCAACGATAGCGATTAACAGTATTGCGCTCGATGAAGATCGTAACGTCTTTCGGGTGCAACTCCTGCTGACTAACCAGGGTTTACTTTGGGAACTGGATGTGAAGATTGAAAGTGCACGCGGGGGGGTGCTGGCTTACCAGACCAAGGCAAATGTGCAAAGCCAACTTGAATTTCCAGCAGAGCGTCTACAACGTGGTGAGGAATATAACCTCACTATTACCGGGCTTAACCCCGCTGGTATGCCGTTTAGCATTAATGTCCCCGGGAATTTTGGGGCCATGGAAACGAGAATGGCTCAGGCAGAGCGTGATTTCACATTTACTGCTGCCCCTCAGCCGGAAATAAGCATTCAATCCGTGGATTTGCTAGTCGGAGAACAAACAGCCTATCTGGTTACCATCCGCCAACAAAACACCAGTGACGTGACGGTTTACCGGGCATGGCTGGAAGATGAAACCACCAGCCTACGGGCGACCCAGGACCTCGTCTTTAATGTTCCGCTGCCCAACCCTTTGACCATTCCACTCGATGCGGTCGCTACCGGGCGCTATCGCATTGTGCTGAATGCGTTGAATGGAGAGGGTGAAATCATCGCCAATGATACTCGCCAGAATGTGGTTTATACGCGTCCGCAGGTGAATATCCTGCAACAGGTACAGGGAACCCCGATCCTGATCGGCTTTATCGGCTTGGTTACGCTGACCCTGTTGGGGGTTATACTGCGCTTTACGCTGTTCAAGCCCCGTTCTGATGAGTATCGTATCCAGGCCGGGACATTCCGCGGTCATGCCGGTATCTTGATCGAAGACCGTGAAAAGAGTATTCATAAGATCGATCAGAAGCGGCGTGAAGACTTGAAGCGGGCTGCCAATTTAACCAGTAATCCTCAGATAGCCATTTTACGAGTGGCCGAAGCTCCCTTGAGTGATTATGTGGGGCAGGATATCCCTATTTCATTTTTCCCCTTTTCAATTGGACGTGAAAAACAGAGTTTATCGATTCCTCTCTCTAATATCTCCGGTTTTCACGCTTATATTACCTGTGAAAATGGCATTTATTACATTGAAGACGAAACGAGCCGTAATAATACCTATGTGAACAATATCCCGATAAGGAAACAGGGTAAGCAACTGCTGAAAGATGGTGATGAAATCCGTATTGCCAGTGATGTGATTCTGTACTTTTACAACAGCCTTTGACAGTACAGCAAACATAAACCGTTGATAATTCCCGATGCGCCCCCGGTCCCGTCGGTGAGCGGAAACCTACCGATGTCGTCATAAAAAGCCGCCAGAGGGGTGAAAAGCGCAGATTCTCCCCTTGTACGTCCGCACATTCGGGGATTTTTCGTTCTATCGTAATGTTAAGGGACCAGCGACACGGTATAGTGCAACAGGACACCGACTAGGGCACTCGAAATTACAAAAACATACAGACCGGATAATGACCAGCAGAACAAAGTTAGTTAGATAAACGAAACCTGACACAATCCACCCTGTTGGGTAAGTAAAATCCGTGCCGAATGCTATCCAGTGTGCGGCTAATCTCAAGCCCGAATTATCAACGGTTTATATGGGAAGTCCTCCTTTTTTTATCAGAAAAAATCGAGTGAATCAGCACAATCCAATAGTTGAGGTACGGTGAAATACGTTTGACCAGCGCACATGATGAAGTAAGAGATGTCGATGCTGGAGTTTCTAGGTGGTGAATTGGCGTCTTTGCTTTTGCTCTTTTTCATTATGACGTCATGACTGGATTTTACCGGAGACTGGCAGGTTGCCATTGGTTACAGAAGATGATAATCGGGTTTGGAATTGGATTAAAGACCATCGGACAGCAGTAATCGCGGTGTTGTTTTGGCTGCTGCTGATCGCTGCAACCCGTTCTTATATGTCAGCGAATGATCTCACTTTCGCGGAGTTGGCTACTCAGCTTGAGGATGTGTTGACTAATGCCTGGTATGGACCTTTGCTGTATATTTTTGTCTATTTGCTGCGTCCAGTAATTTTGTTCCCCGCGTCACTGTTGACGATTCTTGGCGGGAGTGTGTTTGGGCTGTGGCCGGGATTTCTGTATGTGCTGGTCGCGGGAACGCTGTCCTCCATGATTCCATACGGAGTCGGGCGCTGGTTTTCAAACGGAGCCCAACCGGAGTCTGTTGAGGAATCGACGTTTCAGCGTTTTGTTGGCATGCTGCGCCGTAATCCTTTCCAGGCTGTGCTGATTATGCGGCTGATTTATCTGCCCTATGATGCAGTGAGTGTGCTTGCTGGGAGTTTAAGTATTCCGTTTCTCACCTTTATCCTGGCGACTGGTCTCGGTAATGTAGCGGGAACGCTGTCATTTGTCGGGGTAGGGGCATCTATCGAGGGTGATCTGGCGGCTGGTGAAGTGAGCCTGAACCCGACGGTGCTAGCCTTTTCTGGTGTAATTCTTATCACGAGTCTTATTGTATCGCGGCTGGTAAGCCGTGCTCAACGAAACAAATCTGAGGAAATCGAATGAGCGAAATTTATGATTTAATCGTAATTGGTGGTGGATCGGCAGGGTTAACGGCTGCGGCCTTTAATGGCGAAATTGGCCGGAAAATCGCTTTAATCGAGCGTGAACGTCTGGGTGGAGATTGTACCTGGACAGGCTGTGTGCCCAGTAAAGCTATGCTGAAAGTGGCGAAAGTCGCACACAGCATCCGCACGGCGAATCGTTATGGAATCACCGTTGATCCCCCTGTGATTGACATGGCGCTGGTGCGTCAGCATATCCAGGAGACGATTCAGGAGGTCTACCAGCACGAAACCCCGGAAGAAATCGCCAAGCGCGGTATTGAAGTCGTGCTGGGAGAGGCGCAGTTTGTCGATGCTCACACTATCCGCGTCAATGGCCGCGACATGCGCGCCAATAAATTCATCATCGCTACCGGAGGCCGTGCTGCCGTGCCGCCCATTCCCGGTTTGGATACTGTCCCCTACAAAACCAATCAGAATATCTTTGATAATGATCGCCTTCCGGAACATCTGTTGATTATGGGCGCTGGCCCGATTGGCATGGAAATGGGACAGGCGCATGCACGGTTGGGGGCCAAAGTCACCATCATCGGTGGACATGTTATGCCGCGTGATGAGCCGGAAGCAGTCGATGTGCTGAAAATGGTTTTCCAGCAGGAAGGCATTGAGATTATCGAGGCGCGGGTGACAGAGGTACACAAAGCGGAGGGTGGCATCATGCTCAGGCTGAGTACAGGTGCAGAAGTGCGCGGTGATATGCTGCTGGTGGCAGTGGGACGTACTCCCAATGTCGAGTCGCTTGATCTGGAAAAGGCTGGCGTGGAATACAACGATAAAGGGATCGCGGTAAACGAACAGTTGCAGACCAATATCCCGCATATTTACGCGGTGGGGGATGTGACCCCCGGGCCAAAATTCACGCATTATGCGGGTTTTCAGGGTTCGATTGCTGGACGGAACGCGTTACTGCCGATTGGTAAAGCCAACGGACACGAACCGGTGCTCCCCTGGGTGACATTTACGGACCCGGAAGTTGCTCATGTCGGCCTGACAGAAGCCGAAGCCCGCAAGGAACACGGCGACAGTGTGAAAGTGTTTACGCTGCCCATGTCGGAAGGGGATCGCGCGGTAGCTGAAGATGACATGGAAGGCTTTATCAAGCTGGTTTATCGCGGCAGTGGCGATCTGCTGGGGGCGACGGTGGTCGCTGACCGTGCCGGGGAGATGATTATCGAGTATGAACTGGTTATCAAGAAGAAAATCAGCCTGCGCGATCTGGTGGGCATTATACATCCTTACCCCACTTACTCAGACGTTGCTAAGAAAGCTATGGCAAACTTGTTGATACACGAGCTGCTCACCAGTCGAGTAGGGCAGGTTGTCAAGAAAGTGGTTAAGTTGCTCCCATGATGGATGATGCTTTACGGCGGGTCAAGGATGTGGTGTATGCACCGGTTGCCCGCGAAGTCGGCAAAACCTTTAATCCGATAACGATTACATTGATTGCCGGTGGCGTGGGTGTATTGGCCGCGCTGTGTGGTTGGCAGGGTTACTACATACAGGGTCTGTTTCTGTGGTGGTTGAATCGGGCTTTGGATGGTCTGGATGGTGCGGTGGCCCGCGCAACAGGCACACAGTCCGACCTGGGCGGTTATATCGACACGCTGATTGACTTTGCCATGTATACCATTATTCCAATTGGTTTGGCCCTTCGTAATCCAGACATGGATGTATTTGTCGCGTTGGCGTTTCTGCTGGGTACTTTCTACGTCAACGCTGCGGCGTTTCTGTATTTGTCCGCCATACTGGAACGCCGCAACCTGGGCGCAAAGCAAAGCGGCGAACTGACCAGCATCAGTATGCCGCGCGGATTGGTGGAGGGTGGGGAGGCAATCATCATGTACAGCCTCTTTTTCCTGTTCCCACAGTTTATCGGTCTGCTGTTCCTCATTCTGGGGTCAATGGTGATTTTTACAACGTTTCAACATATTGTGTGGGCTTCTCGGCATTTAACTTAACGGAGAAAATCAATGCGTTTAAAACTATTGCTTATTGTCTTAATGCTTAGTGTAGTGAATGGCACCCTCTGGGCACAGTCTGCCGAACCTATGGATGTACCCCCCGGCTTTGAAAGCTGGGACGATGTGCTGCAACAGGCCGAAGGCACAAGCCTCAACTGGTATATCTGGGGTGGATCTGATGCGATCAATTCTTTCGTGGATAGCTTTTACGGTGAAGTGCTACAGGAAGAATATGGCATCACGCTGAATCGTGTGCCGGTGGCGGATACTGTTGACGCGATTAATCTGGTGCTGACGGAGGCCGAAGCCGGGATTACCGAAGGCGGTTCTGTCGATGCCATCTGGATTAATGGCGAGAATTTCTTTACGTTGCGGCAGGCGGATTTGCTGTATGGTCCGTGGGCGGAAACGATCCCTAACAGTGTGTTGGTTAACTGGGAAAATCCAGCGGTGGCCTTTGATTTTGGGGTGCCGGTTGAAGGCTATGAAAGCCCGTGGTCGAGCGCGCAACTGCACTTCATCTACGACTCGGCGCGTATGGATGCCGAAGATTTACCGCACAATTTTGATGAACTTAATGCCTGGATTGAAGCCAATCCGGGGCGCTTTACCTATGTCGCGCCGGGTACAGGTGGTTATATGGGCACGCGGTTTGTGAAGCAGGTTCTGTACCATATCAGCGGCGGTTATGAGCAGTGGGTCGGTGACTGGAACCCGGAATTATATGCCGAGCGGGCACCGCAATTGTGGGATTACCTGAATGCCTGGGAGCCGAATTTGTGGCGCAATGGCGAAACGTATCCGGCCAATGAGAATGAACTGGCACAGTTATTTGCCAATAACGAGGTCGATTTTGCCTTTACCCAGGCGACCGCTGGCGCAGGTGCGTTTATTGCCGCAGGTTTGATTCCGGATACCGCCCGTGCATTTAGCTTTGATGAATATTCGATTGGCGATTATAACTATCTGGGTATTCCGGCCAACGCCTCCAATAAAGCCGCGGCACTGGTGCTGGCGGATCTGCTGCTGCGACCAGACCGTCAGGCTGGACACATACGTCCGGAAACTGGATTCGGCCTGGGGTATGCGATTGACATCAACCGTGCCGATGCGGCTGATGTGCCGCTACTCGAACAGGCTTTTGTGGAATTAGGCGATGGCGCAGCCGACCCGGCGGAACTTTCCGCGGCGTTTGTGCCGGACATGGCACCCGAATCGCAGAGTGTGATCGAAACCGATTGGGAAGCGAATGTCCTCCGCCGATAGACCCCCGGCGTGGCAGCTCGCCCTGCTTTTAGCACCAGCAGTTATCGTACTGCTGGTGTTGTTTGGCGGGGGTCTGCTCTATAGTTTGATGCAAAGCCTGGGCTGGCAGCCGCTGATCGGCCAGTACACACTCAGTCTGGATGCCTATGAGCGTTTGCTGTTTTCCGATGCTTATTCTGAAATTTTCTGGTCAGGTTTAGCCTTTTCGCTGTGGATCAGCACGGCCAGCACCTTTTTGTCTGCGGCGTTGGCGGTGTTAGCTGTCTGGCTGATTTACGGCGCGACCCGCGGCACCCGCATCTGGACATTTCTGCTGCAATTCAACCTGCCAGTGCCGCATCTGGTGGCGGCGGTGGGTATGATTTTCCTGCTGTCGCAAAGCGGCTTAATCTCACGTGGGACGGCCAGCATTAGCTTAACGACTACCCCGGCAGATTTTCCGGTACTTATCCGCGATACGGGCGGGTTTGGTATCATCCTCACTTATGTCTGGAAGGAAACGCCCTTTATTGGCCTGATTGTACTGGGGGCGCTGCGTTCAGTTAGCGACTCATATGATGCTGCGGCGCGTAATCTGGGCGCGAACAGTTGGCAGCGTTTTCGCTTTATTGTCCTGCCACTGATTACACCTTCTTTGTTGTCATCATCGCTAATTGTTTTTGCCTTCACATTTGGGGCTTATGAAATTCCGGCTTTGGTCGGGGTGCGTTACCCGCGGGTGCTGCCGGTGACTGCGCTGCGCTTCTTTATGGATGCCGATCTCAGCGCACGGTCAGAAGCGATGGCACTGAGTGTGTTCATTACATTGGTGATCTCGGTAGTGATAGGGGGCTATCTGTGGTTGAGAAACGCAGCCGCACGCTTAGGGTAAACGCCTTCATACGCTATGGTCTGCTGCTGGTGCTGACGGGTTTATTGGTGGCTCCGTTTATCGCGTTCCTGTTGAATGCCTTTGCCCGACAGTGGTTTTTTCCAGAGCTTATCCCGCAAACATGGACACTGGATGCCTGGAGTCGGGCATTTACGCCCCAGTCGGAATTTCTGGAAGCGCTGACCAACAGCACCGCAATCGCCTTCATTGTGACGACTTTTTCTTTGCTACTGGGTGTTCCGGCGGCACGGGCATTAGGTTTATATCCGTTCCGTGGAAAACAATTGATCGAATTCTTTTTGCTGTTACCGGCGGTAGTTCCGCCGTTGGCCGTGAGCATGGGGCTGACGGTGAATTTCCTGCGTTGGGGCTTAACAGGGGGTTGGCTGGGGGTGGCGCTGGCGCATCTGGTGCCAGTGCTGCCGTACACGATTCTGATTTTGTCCGGCACCTTTGCCAATTACGATATCGCTCATGAGCAGCAGGCGCGTACATTAGGGGCCGGGCCGCTGGCGGTTTTTCGCCATGTCACCCTGCCGATGATCCTGCCGGGGATAATCGTGGCGGGGTTGTTTGCCTTCCTCATCTCATGGAGTCAGTATCTGCTGACATTACTGGTGGGTAGCGGACGCGTCATCACATTGCCGATTCTGCTATTTTCCAGCGCGTCTGGCAGTAACAACACGACTATCGCGGTGCAGGCGTTACTCTTTACCGCGCCGATTTTACTATTGCTGATTTTTACCACTCGCGTCCTTTCCCGAAATGCACTGACGGGATTAAGTCGCTTATGACCCAGGTATCACTGCAAGACATTTACAAGCAGTACGACAATAACGTTCAACCCGCCCTTGATCGTCTGTCGCTGGATTTGCCTTCGGGCAAGATCAGTGCCTTGCTGGGTGCGTCCGGGTCGGGCAAAACCACACTGCTCAAGATTATTGCGGGTCTGTTGCCCGTGACGCAGGGCGACGTGCTGTTTGATGGGCGGAGTGTGCTGTCTGTGCCAACGGAACAACGCGGCGCGGTGATGGTCTTTCAGAATCACCTGTTGTTTCCACACATGACCATTGAGCAGAATATCGGTTTTGGCTTAAAAATGCGCGGGGTGAGGGTAACAGAAATCCGTCGGCGTGCGGCTGAAATGCTCGACCTGATTCAATTGCCGGATGTGGGCAAACGCCGACCCCATCAGCTTTCCGGTGGTCAGCAACAGCGCGTGGCGCTGGCGCGGGCGCTGATTGTGGAGCCCCGTGTGCTTTTGCTGGATGAGCCATTGAGCAACCTGGATGCACATTTGCGCGATGAAATGCGTGACCTCATCCGGCAGGTGCAGCAGAAATTCCAGATCACCACGATTATTGTCACCCACGATCAGCAGGATGCGGTGGTGCTGGCCGATCATATCGCGCTGATGCAGGGCGGGCAGGTGCAGCAGTTTGATACGCCGGATGTGTTGTTTAACCGTCCAGCCAGTGAGCAGATTGCACGCTTCTTCGGCGGAGTTAATTTTTGGAGCGGCTGTTATGACGGCCAGCAGGTGCAGACCGATGTGGGTCATTTGCAGGTCGCCGGGGATTTTGCGGCGGGGGATGTTATGCTGACCATCCGGCCAGAGCATGTGCAAATCTGCCCTGATTCGGGTATGAATCGGGTGTCAGGTACGCTGGATTCGCAGCAGTTCATGGGCACATACTGGCGCATTGGAGTGCGTCTGGTTGCTGACCAGCGTGTCACCATCCACACAACATCCCCGCAGGCAGGGATAAATCAGCCGGTAAAGGTGTATTTCCCCCCTGAACATATTTGGTTGATGCCCAGAAGCCAGTAATCCAACTCGATTTACAGGTAAACCTGTAAATGTTGCAGGAAGAAGCCCGCAGCATTGCGCACACTACACCCATCTCAGGGTTTGCTGGACGCTGGGTGGAGAGCAGTGTTTTTTGCAGCTTTACCGGCGCGTTCGGTGGATCCGCTAAGCAACCTCGTCGAATGAGTGGCCTATAAGCAACTCCGCCAAACCCTGTAGATAGCCATGCATAGCACCATAAAAACGCTGGTAATTGGTTGAATCTAGGGAAAAGCTGTATTTAACTCAAATTTAAGGTGAAATTGAGTGGGGGTTTAAACAAGGCGCGGTCATCTGTCATATCGTGAAGAAAGCTACACGAATGAGAGAGAGGCACCCATTATGGCCAATACAGATCGCGCAAGAAAACTCCTGGTACGAACCGCGCTAGTGACCAGCACAACCATTGCAACCATGGTTGGCGCACAAAATCTCGCTATGCTGGATGCAAATCAGTTTCTCGCCACTGAAACCCCGGTGACTGAAAACATCCCTGCATCAACACCCGTCGAAATTCCCACCCCGGTTGCCGTCATTCGGGCGGCCCCTGAAGTGACGATTTTACAGGCGGCACCCAGTATCACTATCTTGCGTCAATCGGGGAAGGTGCCTGTCGCCCTTCCACTAACGAGCAGCACCAGTAATAGCAACACCATTCAGCCGCCCGTTCCATCACAGATCAGTGCGCCTGAGCCGGTGATTGTTCAACAGCCTCAGCCTCAGCCGCAGCAATCTCAACAGCCTGCACCACAACGCAGCCATTCATCCCGATGAGCCCGCTGTACATGATTGAATTTCGAGCAATGGGCTGTCAGGTGAACGTGCAACTGCAAACAGAGGCAGATGGAAATGCGCTGCTGCAGCAGCTACCAAACGAGTTCGAGTTGATTGAAGCCTGTCTGTCACGCTTTCGCCCTGACAGCGAACTCATGCAAGTGAACAGACAAGCGGGGGAATGGCTCCCAGCCAGTGAGGTTTTATTCAAAAATGTCCAGGCTGCCAAACAGGCTGCTCTGCTGACCGATGGATTGTTTAACCCATTGGTGTTACCAGCGATGCTGGCAAACGGTTATGACCGTAGCTTCGAAGAGATAGGCACGCCAGTTGTTCCAAAAAATGTGCCTGCGGCTGACTGGCACACTATTGAACTCAGACCGTCTACCCACGAAGTCCGTATTCCAGGCAACAGCGCCCTTGATCTGGGTGGAATTGCCAAAGGATGGACTGCGGCAAAAGTGGCTAATGATCTCGCCCAGTATGGACACTGCTTAGTGAACATAGGCGGCGATATGGTGGCACGTGGTGCGCCAAATGGATTACCGGGCTGGGAGATCGAAGTCGGTGACCCTTTCAGTGATGAGTCACTCCTGTCCCTGTGGCTGACAGATAACACTATCGCGACCAGCGGCGTGGATTTTCGTCGCTGGTCAACACCAGATGGACAACCACAATCTCATATTGTCGACCCTCGGACTGGATGTTCAGTGCAAACTGATGTCTTAAGTGCCACGGTCGTTCACCCCCATGCACCAACTGCCGAAGTGTTCGCTAAAGCCGTGATATTACGAGGGGCTGAAGCTGGGCTGAACTGGCTTAACCAACAGTGGAATGCTGCTGGTCTGGTTGTTCAGCACGATGGCGCGGTTCTTACCACTTCCAGTTTTTCTCAACTGTTCAATGAAAGGTTACTCTCATGAAACGTTTTTTAACCCCCCTGGTTTTGCTGATGCTGCTAGCAACAGTACCCGTATTCGCTCAGGATAATAACAATCTGATTACCCTGAACGATGCTACTCCCGCCATTGATGTGGTCATCACATTACCTCCAGAAACGACCGGCACGGTATCACTGGAGATGGTACAGGTGGACATCACCATGGCCGATTCGGCCAATGTGGTGGTATTTCATGCGGCAGATCCACGTCTTCATGCCGTTGAACTCAATATTGCACCAAACAGCGGTTCCCATACGCTTACGGTTAAGCGACTGCCGGGAGTCAGTGAAGGTTATGTGAGTATCATCTCACTTCCTGAACTGAGCATAAATGGAGCGGTCGAGCGTGTTGCAGGTAGTGTAGTGACCCTGAACGAAGAAATTGCACTGTCACTCGATCCGGCCACTCCCGGCGGCATGGCTACCCTGAACATCCCGGCTGACACCACAGGTGTAGTCACTGCGACCTTTCCCGGTGCCAATGCCACGACTCAGCTTGTGGACACACAAGGGGTCATCATAACAGAGTCTACTGGTGGGCATGTCGATGGGCTGAATCTCGTTCTGGATGCTGGAAATTATGAATTCACAGTGCTGGGCAGTAATTTGACAGAGACGGTTGTGGCTGGTTTGCGTGCTGTATCGCTAGAAGACACGGCGATCACTATCGTTGAAGCACCGCCAACTGCGGAAAACGTCATGGTCGCAGATGAAGCCTGTAGCGCAATCGTCACCAGCAGTTCAGTCAATTTACGCACTGGGCCTGGCACAGGATACAGCGTCAATGGTTACGCATACCTTGACGAAAGCTACCCGGTAGGGGGGCGTAATCCAGAGAATAACTGGATCGTCGTGGGCACGGATAGCGGCTCAGCGTGGATGACTATAACAGGTGTCAATCTGCAAGGCGCATGTGGTGCATTGACCGTATTCAACATCCCATTCCGCGATGCTCCGATTGCGCCTATCATCATTACGACACCTTCAAACCCTGTCACTAATACGAATAACTCTGGACAGAGTGAACACGAAGATCATGAAGATGGTGAACATGAAAACCGTGAGCACGAAGAAGGCGACGACGATTAACTTTACTCTACGTCCGCCGCTCTGTGTAGCGGCGGACACCCTCTAACAAAACAAGGATCAAACAATATGGACTCATCAAACTTTCCCCCCACACGCGCGCGCCGAATTCGACAGCTTTTGATGTGGGGTGCTGGTATTCTGATCGCAGGTTTTGTGCTTTTGCAGATCGTTCGGTTCGTTGTTCCCGAATTTAAACTGGATAACCCTCCCGTAACACAGAATGTGGTGTGGGATTCACCGGAAACCAAGCAGTTGTGGGATCATGCCTGCGCCGACTGCCATTCTAATGAGACAGTCTATCCGTGGTATTCCTATATTGCACCTGTTGGCTGGCTTGTCGCACATGATACCCATGAAGGACGCGATGCCCTGAATATTTCGGAAGATCGCCGGATTGAATGGGACGAATTGATCGAAGTTATCGAAGAAGGGGAAATGCCCTTGCCGATTTACACGACCATGCATCCCGATGCCAACCTGTCCGCTGCACAACGTGAAACCCTGATTGCAGGAATACGGGCAACATTTCGCTAAATACAGCCAATCATGAAACAGACATATCACAACGAATAGGATGGATTCGCATGAAGCAAGGTAAATCCACGAAGAACACAGACATTTTAGTGTTGGCCATCAGCCTGATTATTATTGGCCTGTCGGCAGCATGGATGATAAACAGTGGCTTGTTTAATTTCGCATTGTCCGGTGACCAGAAACTGTCATGGCATCTGGTACGTTCGTCGGGAATAGTGGCTTATGTGTTGCTGTTAGCCTCAACGATCTGGGGGCTGCTGCTCAGCAGTCAGTTTGTCAAGGATTGGTCGCCAGGCCCAGTCTCGCTGACCGTTCACAGTACGATTTCGTGGCTGGCGCTTCTGCTCGGTTTGATCCATGCCTTGCTGCTTCTGCTTGACGATTACTTCACCTATACCCTCAGCGATATTCTGGTGCCCTTCACTGGCCCCTATCGCCCCGAAGTCGTTGGATTAGGAACGCTGGCATTCTGGCTTTTACTCGTGATCAGCCTCAGCTTCCCTTTGAAGAAACGCATCGGACAGGCAAACTGGCGGCGTCTGCATTACACCAGTTATATTGCATTTGGTTTAGTTTCGGTGCATGGATTATTCGCTGGAACAGACGGCGCGCATTTAGGCTTTCGGGTGTTAATGGGTATGGGGATACTCCTGGTGGTGCTGATGTTGGGTATCCGTACAGGACGGGGCCAGCTGAAAGCAGAACCAGCAGTTTTAGCAACAAAACCATAAAATCATCTATACGAATAATTCGTTGCGGGGCACAGCCTGTGTTCTGCAACGGATAACAGAACTCACACCTCTCCTGGCTATTTCGCCAGAACCACCGCAGGATTGATTACCAGTGGTGTCAGTGGTAATGCCATCGTAAATGTCGCGCCTTGACCCATACCTTCGCTGTGAGCCTCAATCTGACCGCCATACTGTTGGAGTAGGGCTTTCACAATCGATAACCCTAACCCACTACCGGGAAGTTGCGCCCGCACCTGCTCGGAGCAATAGAACCGTTCGAACAGATGCTCAGCCTGTTCTGACGTGAAGCCCGAACCTGTATCTTTTACTTCCACTATAAAAGTATTCTGAGAACAAAATACTTTCACAAGAATGCTGCCTTCAGACGTGTATTTGATCGCGTTCGCCAAAAGATTGTCCACAACAAGTCGTAAATCATTGGGGCTGATGGGCAGATTTGGCAACCTGTTATCCAGAGTTGTCTCGAAGCTGAGTCCCTGTTTTTCGGCTTCAATCCGCCAGTTGCGTAGAATGTCATGCAGCGTAGAAACGGTATCGGTGACGACACCATTCTGCTGATACCGTCCTTCATCAATCCGCGCCAGCATGAGCAAGGATGAAACCAATTGCGCCATATGATCAATTTCCTGCCTGATTTCGCGCAGATATAAATCCTGTTCAGCAGGGGGCAGGGCTTCATCCGTCAGTGCCTCGGCCCTCAGCTTGAGCATCATCAACGGTGTACGCAGCTCATGGGCGGCGTTGCTGACAAAACTGCGTTGAGTCTTCATCAGGCTTTCAATCTGTCCAGCCATATAATTAAACGTTTGGGCAAGCTGTCCCACCTCATCCTGTGCTGTAATCTGGATGCGTGTATCAAGTTCGCCCTGCGCCATGAGCATCGCGGAGTTTCGCAGATGCTGAATTGGGCGTGAAATAGTGCCGGAAATCCAGAGACTGGCGGCAATAACCAGCCCAATGACCGGTAAGGATGCTCCAGCTAACTCTATGTAGCGCTGATTGACTTCGGCATAAGCTGGTTGCATCGGTTCTGACAGCACCAGGTATCCCAATGGATTTCCCTCATAAGCAATAGAAACAGCCTGATATAAGGTATCCGCTCCGGATAGATTCGGGCGGATATCCGTGCCAATGCGTTCGGATTGGGCTTGAATCAGTTCCGGGGTTTCCGTGACCCGATCAACCTGTTCATAGCCATGGTTGGCACTGTAGCTAATGACGCGATAATTACGATCCACAATCAGATAGTTGTGTCCGGTTTCCTGCTGAAGGGCTGCTACAGTACGCCCCATGCTTGCGTCACCCTCTCCTTCAGAGTAATGCTCCAATGGTTCGGCGAAGGTTGCAGCAATCAGCAGCGCATCTGTTTCCAAACGGTGCTGGTAGAATTCCAGTGTGGCGACTTTCAGTTGTTGACCTGCAATCAGGAACTGCATGATGCCGCCAACAACAGTAATCAGAATGAAGATGAGGAGAATTCGCTGGCGAATAGTCATCTGGGCGAACATGGTCAGGTCCGTTCCGGGTCAACAAAGCGGTACCCAACGCCACGAACGGTTTGCAGGTAGATCGGATTAGCCGGGTCAGATTCCAGTTTCGCTCGCAGCCAGCTCATATGAACATCAAGTGTTCGCGTATCACCCAGCCAGTCTGTCCCCCACACTTCGTCAAAAAGACGTTCGCGTGTCACCACCTTGCCGATGCTGCTCATCAGCAAGGACAGGATTTCGTATTCCTTCTGCCGCATGGCAATCTCTTTTCCGCCCTTAGTGAAGGTGTGTGCTTCCAGATCAAGCACAATGTCCCCAGCACTGATTTGCTGAGGCATCTGATGGCCCCCATCTAATTGGACACGACGCAGCATCGCCCGGATATGGGCTTCAATTTCCTTAAAGCCGAATGGCTTGACCAGATAATCATCTGCACCCAATTCCAACCCTTTAATGCGATCCAGGCTATCATCCAATGCAGTCAGCATGATAATCGGCACATTGCTATGCTGCCGGATCGCCTGACAGACTCGCCAGCCATCCAGCCCAGGCATCATCACGTCTAACACTATGACATCTGGTTTTTCGATGAGGGCCAGACTTAAACCGGTATGACCGTCGTTGGCAATCGTTATCTGATACCCCGCTCGCTCGAACGAGGAGCGCAGTGGATCCGTCAGTTTTCTCTCATCGTCAATCAATAAAACGTGTGGCATTTTCTTATTCCCACAGAAGTCGCTTTCTCGATTGTATCCGGCAAATTGAAAATTTAACCCAGATTTAAGTATGCTGTGTGCTCTTTACACTGGCTAATGGTGAGGTTGACGCGCTCCGGGCTGGTTTTGAGGTAGCAGAGCGCTGTTACGCGATTGATGAATGGCTATAATTCCTCGACTTTTAAGTGGTGGACTATAGGCACCGATCTGGATGTTAGAAATACCATACAGGCGGAAATGCAGAGCATTCCACAAAGCAAAACTGGCAAAACAATATCCAGAAAGCGCGGCATACCATATGAGGATAAATTCGATACTTCAAAAATGATGGAACGTCCCGACAAAAACTCGATCCAATGCTGCGAAATTGGGCTGAAGGCCGGGTCAAACCAGATCAGCGACTCTCTTGCATAATCTCCTTGTAAAACCGCCACAAAGTAATCGTTAAAATCCACAGCCGCACCGGGAAAAACAGCGACGAAACTAAACAACAGAAAAAGCCCAAATACAGTGAGAGAAAAACGCGATGTCATGCGTTGAAAAAAGATGCCCAGAGGGATTATCAACATTGGTAAAAGTGGCACAAGGAAACGCGGCCCCCACGACCACCCCCCATACCATGCCCACCACGAACTGAAAAAGAGCAGCGCTACCACCAATACAAAAGCTGCTGTAAAACCAGCAATACGCCACTTCTTGATAAAACGTCCAAAGAATGCAAAACTCAAAAGCAAAAATGGCGAGTATAAAAACATGCTGCGTCCGCTACTGAGTAAAAATCCATACAGGCCTTCAACAATAGAGCCATTGAACAACTGACCGGCATAACCTGAATGAAATAAATCATGAAAACGGATGTAATTGTGCAGTAGCACGATGCCTAAAAATGGTGATAAGCTCAGTCCGAAAATAAATAAGGCTCGAACTCTTTCTGACCCAGAACGAAGCGAAAGCAGTATTCCAATAAAAAACGGAATCACATAGATCGCTGAGCTGACGCGAATAGTGATTGCAAACCCCAGTGCAGTGGCGATCCACAATATATCGCGCGAGTTTAACTGGTGGGTTGCACAAAGCTTATAAAAAGCCAGAGTCAGGAAGAATGTTATTAAGGCCTCTGGAAAATAGAATTTTGAATAGGGCCATGCCAGTGTAAACACCGCCCAGACCAGGACTACAAGAGTGGAGACACGCTTATCTGTATAGAAAAACGAGGCAAGTTGATAAAGAATGATGCCCGTGCTCACCGTTGCAACGAGCGGTAAAAATGACACGAATAACACAGTCAAAGCCACGCGGTCACCAGATGGAAAGAGAGCAGCAAGCAGACTTCCCATCCCATAGAAGGGCACAGATAATAACGGCTGCCCCGGATCATAGGTGCTGTAATAAGCATCAACGCCGGCAATGATTTGCGGGATACCTGCATCTGCTTCGACCTTAAATGACCTGTGATCGGCTAGCGCAGCCGTCGTCCGATACATGGCTACGCCATCACTGGTATAAAGACCTGCGCCGGTTGTCAGCAAATAAAAAGATAGGAGAAACACACTTACCCAGAAAACATTCCCATGCGTTACTGCCAACCTATTAATCCTCATCTTGTCTGCTTGCTCCACCATAGGAGAATCCCTGCTTTGAGAAAACAATGATAAGCTCGCCGTGATCAGTGATTTCGATGGAACCCTGCTGCGGCCATTCAGCCATTTCCAGAATAACGGCTTCCAGTTCGGGCCTGCGCTCAGCAGCGATATTTTGCCAGAGCAATGGGTAATAGGCTGTAGTTCCATGCTGCACCAGACGCATCGCCCAGGGCAGACGGGTAATCTGGCAGTTGAAGATGCCACAGGTGACAATACTGGAATTCATAGGCCCACTGGTCATCACCGGCGAGAATGGACGGGCGGCTGACACCTCTGGGGCGCCGATTGTGATCACGTTCATCCGTGGCAGTTCTCTGAAGTTAGGGTGTGTCTCTACCTGATTTACAATTCGATTCACGATTGCCATATCCCTCTGGTTAATCTGAAAGGTGATATGCCTGGCTGCGCTTTGCTGAAACAGGAAGATAACCAGCAGCAGTGCGAATGCGCTGCCGAGCGCCAATCGCAATCGAGGGTGGCGGGCATAATCCAGCGCTAGGCCAACGATAACTCCGTAGACAGCACCATTAGATAGCAGTGCATTATAACGGTAAGTATTTTCCGGTGTGCGGAGAATGCCCAACGTCCATGGGAGAATGATGATAAACGCCAGCACCGCGACTACAAAGGCGATATGTCGTATAGATTGCCGGTAAATAAACATACCCCCCAGTGCCGATAAGATCAGCAAAAAGAGATATTTCGCCACAGCCGGGAAAAAATGCTGTGCACGGAACAGATATTGTTGTATATAGGTGAGGAAGCGCTGTACAGTAAAACTGAGTTCAGCCGAAGAAGTAATCAGCGAATCGCGCAGGGCGTAAGGGCCGCTGGTCAGGGCTGGCACCCCGGTAATTGCCTGTGATAGCTGTACCGAAATCAGGTAAAGCATAATGCCTGCGACAGTGGTTATCCCCAACAGAGAAAATCGTATCAGTGTTTGCTTTGTAGTTTCCCTGTTCAGAATCCAGTGCTGATATAGTATGCCAGCGGTGTAAGTGATTATGCCGATAAAGATAAAGCCCTGATACATAGCAGCTGACACGCAAAAACAGATTGCTGCTAACAGGAGACTGCTTATAGCTGGCCTGCTACGCTGTGCCAGGATGTGATTGGCACCTTGCGCCGTCAGATAACCCTGTAAAGCCGCAAAAATTACCCCTACTCCGACGGTGACATGCATCATTTTGAAATTGATGGCTTCGACCCAGAAGGGGAAAAACAGGAACATAGCGGCATAGGCGAATAAGCTGTAATCCCTGTAAAGGCCAACTGTCTTTACCTGAATCCACACAGATACGAGACTGGTGGCAAACCA
>JBBSQD010000113.1:0-18406 GCA_038258185.1 Aggregatilineales bacterium
CTCCGACTCTACACGACGACGGCAACTGTCCGGCTGGCGAATGAGCTGACCTACAGTTATTCCCAGATTCGCCCCTCGGTGAGTTTCGACATTATTGAGAGCAATTACCAGGCCGTGCTGGATCATGTTCTGGCCGAGCAGAGTGCTTACTTTCTGACCAATCATCTGCCCGCGCCGGATGAAACCGCGCTGTGGGCTGCGCCTATCGGTCAGGATGGTATTGCCATCATCGCCCATCCGGATAATACGGTGCACGGCCTGACCATGTCGCAACTGCGGGATATTTATCAGGGGCGCATCACCAACTGGTCAGATGTCGGCGGCAACGATCAGCCGATCCGCGTATTTACGCGCGAAGAGGGTTCAGGGACACGGGTCGAGTTTGAGCAACTGGTCATGGGTGACCGGCAAACCACGCGCTCCGCGATGATCGCGCCGTCGGGCAAAGCAATGATGCTGAGTGTCATGCGCGAAAGCAATGGCATCGGCTATGTGTCAATGAGTTATCTCGATTCGAGTGTGCAGGCATTAGCTCTTGATGACACGGCGCTGACCAGCGACACAGTGTATGACAACACCTATCCGCTGCGCTCGACGCTGTTTATTGCCGGTATGCAGGAGCCGCAAGATGCGGAATATCGCGCTTTTATCGGCTGGGCGCAAAGCCCGGTCGGGCAGGAGATCGTCCAGCGATTCCATGCGCCGATGCTCAAGCCGGAACCGCTGACCGAAACTGCGAGTTAGACAAAATAAGCAAATAACATACTGTAGAGCAGCAGCATGATCAAAATCCACATCCCCAGGAAAGCCATGTCGCGGTACATCGAATAACGATTGCGCCGGTTCTGGACACCCATCTCCTGCTCACGCAGGCGATAAAGCGCCGCCGCCGCAAAAGTATTGTTGGGGTTCACGCGCAGCACATTATCCAGACAGAGCGAACTCAAATCCAGCGACTCCACCACGACGCTCATCCAGAGCCACGCTTCTTCAAAGTCGTTGTACTCATGCACCAGTTCGCGCAGGAGTTGCAGCGCTTCGTCACGGCGATCCACTTTGATCAGCTCAATCGCGTCCAGCAGCTTATCCACGCGCGATGTGCCCGGGTCATGTTCCTCGCTCATGCGATGCCTACGGGCGAATCCAGTTTGACCCCGGCGAACAGATCATTTTCCGTCACACGATTAGCCTGCGGTTCGGGGAACACACGTGTCAAACCCTGCTGGCTGAACAGAGTTCGTCGCAGCCACATGGGCGGACGACCCAGCCCACCGGCCAACTGACTGGTGTGGCAGTTGCTGGCATCATCCCACGCTTCGAGATAATCCAGCACATTAATGCGGATGTGAACCGGCTCAATATTTTCGAGGATTTTCACCATATCGATATCTTTATTGCGGCCCATCGCGCGCGGGTCTTCGCCCTTCATGCGCAGACGGAAAATCCGCCATTGCAACGGCCAGCGCGGGGAAGCCGGGTAATAAAGTTTCTGTGGCTGATACGGTTCCTGATCGGTGTTGTAACTGGCATCGCCTGCCAGCTTGAAAGCATCCACAGTGGCGCGTTGGATAGCGATATGATCCGGGTGACCGTAACCCCCGTAACGATTAAAGGTGAGGACGACCTGCGGGCATACTTCACGGATAACCTCAACCACTTTGCGCGCCAGTTCTTCACGCGGCGCCTGCCACGAACATTCCGGGTCGAGGCTGCTTTGGGAATTCATCATGCCGCTGTCTTTATAACCCAGCGTAAAAACTTTTTTGAAGCCCAGCTTGGATGCGGCACAATCCAGTTCGGCCAGACGCAATTCAGCGACTGAATTGTAGCCATTCAGCAATTCCGGCGAAACCGTCCCGGCTCCACCATCGGTCGAGCAAATCAGATAGACATCGACCCCTTCAGCCACGTACTTGGCGATCAAGCCGCCCAGGCCAAAACTCTCATCGTCAGGGTGTGCCAGTGCGATCAAGATACGACGTTGAGACATACTTACCTCTCCACTTCCTTATCACCTTAAAGTTCGTATAATATCAGATCATGTTCAAGAGGGCATCCTTACCATTCCTGACCATTGGCGGCCACGCCTTTAAAAATCCCCTGTGCAATCTTTTCGCTGCGGCGTATACTGTTTCGCCGTGCCGCTTCACATTGCGCACGATCGCTTTGTCAGAAACTTCGTGAGGACTCCATGCGCCGAAAGCTATCCATTTCTGTTAGTTTGCTATTCCTGCTGCCGCTTCTGATGGCACTGCCCACCACCGCAGAGGAAGTCGCTGTTCAGGTGACTTTACCGGGTACGAATACCCCGCGGCCAGCCGCATTCGCCACCAACACAGCGGTGCCGACGCAGACTTCCACCTTTACGCCCAGCCCATCATTCACGCCGTCGCTGATTCCCACCGACACGCAGACTCCCACGCAGACCGCAACACCGACTGCAACCGCCACGGCGACTTTTACGCCCACCGATACGCCGACACCCACGCAAACACCGTCGCCGACCCCGACACCCAACGGGCCACTTTCCTACCCGGAAGGCGTAAACCCGCTGACAGGTCTGCCCTACCCAGATGAAGCATCGATGGAACGGCGCAATCTGATCGTCAAAATCAGCAATTATCCGCCGATTGTGCGCCCGCAAACCGGCGTGAATCTGGCGGATGTGGTCTTCGAGATGGAGGCCGAAGGCGGTGTCACGCGTTTCGCGGCGATCTTCCGCAGCAATATGCCGGATCATGTGGGTTCGGTACGCAGTGGCCGCTTATATGATCTGGAACTGATCGCCATGTATAACGCGCTGCTGGCCTATTCCGGCACCAGTGAGCCTATCCAGAAACTGTTCCTGCGCTCGCCGTATGTCTATCAGTTCTTCTCACCGCTGAAAGGCGATAACTGTGAAGACGCGGGTTTCTGTCGTTTCCCGGCAGAGGGCAAAGCCTTTGAGCACACCATGTTCCTGGATACCACTATGCTGTATAACCTGGCGACCCAGCGCAATATCAACACCGGTTACCCGGCGCGCGGTTTTGCCTTCAGCGAAACACCGGACAGCGGTGGCGCAGTCGGTAAAGACATTTTTATCGACTGGTATGGTCAGACCGATGCCCGCTGGCAGTATGACGAAACCAGCGGTCATTATGTGCGCTGGACAGACAGCAAGCCGCATTTCGATGCCGGTGATGGTCAGCAGTTGTGGACGGACAATATGGTGATTATCCAGGTGCCGCATGAACGCCGCCCTGACCTGTTCCCTGAAGGTTCCAATTACGAATCGCTGGAAGTGCAGTTATGGGGACAAGGCCCCGCTGTGTTGGTGCGCGATGGCCGCTGGTATCAGGGTTTCTGGAAACGCGAATGCAACGAAGATACCCCGACAGCGACCCCGACGATTGAGGCCGAACCCGCCTATGCTGAACCGCCCATCCGCGATTGCTTCAGCCGACCCGGCACAGCGCTGCAACTGTTCTACGGCAACAATCAGCCGATGATGATGAAACCGGGGCGCACCTGGGTATCGGTCGTGCGTGGTTTTGGTGATGTCGTGCTGAGTGAAGAACCACGCGATATGGTGGCTACGGCAACCGCGCTGCAACTGAACGCCTCACCCACACCGACTCCGGGCGGCCCGTCACCGACACCACTGCCGGAATAAAGATCACGTGATTGTCAGGTTGTTTATCTTGCCCCTCTATCCCCGGCCCTTTCTCCCACTGTGGGGAGAAAGGGAGAATGACTTGGTTCATATATGGGAGTTAGGGGCCGGGGTAGAAAACTTCTCTAGCATCCATAACTGGCGATCACAGTAAAATCACTATTGCGTCGAGAGGGACATGGGATTGAGTTTTATCCACACAACCCTCTCAGCGCTTCCTCGTTATAATCCCAACCCTATTGCCTTCACAAAACAAATTTAGCACTCACACGGCGGCTGAAAAGGAGATTGCCGGATGTCACAGGACGAAACCAAAGCTCAGGTTCAGGCGCGTTTCAGCCAGTTTGCGCAGGCTTATGTGACCAGCACCAATCACGCGCAGGGCACGGAGTTGAATCGCTTAGTGGAGATGGCGCAGCCGCAGGCGGACTGGCTTGTGCTGGATGTGGCGACAGGCGGCGGTCACACCGCGCTGAAATTCGCGCCGCATGTGGCGCGGGTTGTCGCGGCAGATTTTTCGCAGGCGATGCTGCAAGCGGCGCGTGAACATATCCTCACTTCCGGCAACCTGAATGTCCGCTTTGTGAATACCGACGCGGAAGCTATCGCCCTGGCTGACAACAAGTTTGATCTGGTGACCTGCCGCATCGCGCCGCATCACTTCCCGGATTGTTTCAGCTTTGTGCAGGAATGTGCGCGGGTGCTGAAACCGGGCGGGACGCTCTTGGTGCAGGATCACCTCCTGCCGGATGAAAGACGCGCGGCGGATTATATCAACGCGTTTCAACGCCTGCGTGATCCCAGCCACGTACGCGGTTTTGCGGCCTATGAATGGGAGGGCATGTTTCTGGATGCCGGCCTGACTGTCAGCGCTGTCGAAAGTGCAGTGTATACCTCAAGACTTGTGCCGTGGGCAGAGCGTCAGGGGCGCAGCGCCGCTGTGATTGAGCGCTTGCAGATTATGCTAATGCAGGCACCAGACGCGGTGCGTCCGTGGCTCAATCCGCAATATGCCGGGACTGCCGATGCCACCTTCGAGCAGCGTTATATCCTCATCGCAGGCCGCAAACCCAATTAGGGCGTGGAATGAGAAAGGACAGGCAGCCGAATGATTCTACCTAAGGAAAGAGATCCCAGGTTCGTGACCATTCGTCGCGGCGGGACACTGCTAGACGCGCATCATCACCTGCTTGCGCTATGGGCAGCCGACTGCGCCCAGCATGTCCTACATTTCTTCGAGCAAGTGCAACCCGATGACGACCGTCCGCGTCGGGCGATTGAGCAGATACACGCCTGGGTGCGCGGTGACGTTTCGATGACTCAAGCCCGTACCGCTGCTGGACACGCCATGGGCGCTGCCAGAGTGTTAAGCGGTGCTGCGAGAAATGCAGCTTACGCTGCCGGGCAAGCTGCGGCGGTGGCGCATGTGGCAGCTCATGAGCTGGGTGCAGCCGCCTATGCGATCAAAGCGGTACGCGCGGCGGCTCCTGAAGATGCGCGTAACAAGGCGGGTCGTCTGGAATGCCAGTGGCAGCTCGCGCAGCTTCCCGGCGAAATCCGCGAACTCGTGCTTGATGACCAGAGGTTGCGCAATGAGTTGTGCTGGTTCGTATTCGATTGCTGACGCAGACACGTTGAACAACCACTAAGGTAAATTCGTCTGGTACGGACATGCCATGCCATGTCCTCTACAATAAATTCTATTTTACGGATAGATACTAAATAATCTGCAAGAGGGCTTCTGCCGCTTTTTCCGGCCCGCCGAGTGCCACCAGCTCATCAACAGCGTACGGGAGATGCCACCTTCGAGCAGCATTATATCCTCATCGCGGGGCGCAAACCCAATTAAACTTTGGGTCATAATCCAGATTTGTGCTTTCCTTACGTCTTGCGACCACGAAACCAGTATTGGTATTCTATTGAAGGCGCAGCTCGTTCTAAAAATTCTGTCAGGGATGAAGCCACCACAGGCCAATCTTTGCGCCTTTCCATTGCCCGAATAATAATTAGCTTTCCAAAATCGTCGAGTGCTGGATCACATCGGAGAATAGGGTATTCCGAGTCGCCGATTAGCTCACCGATGATCAAATCGCCCTTGAGAATATCTTCTTCTCTTTTTTCCGTTATTCTGTCTGGATGACCGGTCAAGGTTTCTTCAGGTGACCAGATTGTGAGACCCCACTGACCATACGAAATGTCCTTATACAGACTGAGTCCAGCGGCCTGATTCCACAAATGAATCAAATCATCTGGCAAGGTCACCTCTAAAGTGCTTTCGATTTTTTCCTTACTCCAGGGTTCAGGAGGATGAACCGTGGTGCGATAAATAAAAGGCATTGGAAGCGAAGCCTGATCTTCGCCTTCAATAATATCTTCGATGCCCCGAATTTGAGCTAATATCTGCCGTATGCTTTCCTCACTCATCACTCTTTTCCTTGCTCCTCAACTTGTGCGCTGGGCTAAACGATTTTCAAGAGGGCTTCCGCCGCTTTTTCCGGCCCGCCGAGCGCCACCAGCTCAGCAGCAAACCGGCGCACGTTCGCCTGAATTTTCGCATCTTTGACCAGCGCCTGTGCGCCTTCCAGCAACGCGCCATGACGGACATCATGCGCGGTCAGGTTGAGGCCGATTTTAGCCTGCGCTACCCGTCGCGCCTGTCCGCGCTGATCAGCGGCGTGTGGGACGACAATCTGTGGGATGCCATGAACGGCTGCGGCGTGAGTGGTGCCCATCCCGCCATGATGGATAATCAGCCGGGTACGGGGCAGCACCTGATTAAAATCCACCCAATTCAGCAAACGGGTGACCTTCGGCAAAGAACGCTTCAGTTCGGCTTTGGCTTCGGCTTCAATCGGGTTCCAACCCAACACGACCACCGGCACCAGTCGCAGATGGGCGACGGCCTGCGCCGACCACGCGAAAAAGCCCAGATCACCGGTAAAAACGCTGCCGAGCGTAATCAATGCCAGCGGGATATGTTCGGGGATTTCGCTCAGCCATGACGGGGGCGCTTCGGTTGCCGGGGTGGGATGGCCGCCGACAAAGATATTTTGGGGCAGCAGCGAATTAATCTCCGAGGCGTACCAGTTTTCGCTGAAGTAGCTGACGTGCAGATGGGGACTGATAATCGACGGTGTGGGGCCTTTGGAGAAATTCACGCCTTGCAGACCGAAACGCTCGAACAAACGCGCGATGCGCTGCTGGCTCTCATTGCCCAGATTTTTCTGCACCGGAAACAGAAATTCTTCGTTCAGTTCGCTCTGTGCCGGCCAGCCACAAACCGCCAGCGGCACATTCAGGATTTCCGCCGCCAGTGCTGCGGCGCTCAGAAACGGATCGGTCACGATGACATCCGGCTTACCCAGGCTTTCGGCCAGTTCGACCAGCGCCACCGTTGCGTCTCCGACTAAGTCTTCACTCAGCCAGGTATCCAGCGCACGGGTATAGCGCAGCATCACGGCCTGCTGCGGGGGGATGCTCTCTAAATCAGGGACAGGCGGTGGCGGCCATAACCAGCCGGTAGTGCGCACCGGCGCGAAAGGAATACCCGCTGCTGTCACGGCTCCAGCCACCGGATTGCCACTCACCCAGGTGACGTTGTGCCCCTGCTGGTGCAGAACCTGCGCCGTTTTGAGAAAACCGCCCCAGTCGAGATGCCCGAATAACGGCGCGGAAATAAACCAGAAATTTGCCATACTGCTGACCTGCCTATGGTTGAAGGGTACAGCAGCATTTCAACATATGGGCGCTGGCCTGTCAATTGCTGGTTATATGCAGATCTATCTGGAAAATTAGTGGAGGGACACGGCATGCCGTGTCCGTACTATAGGAATTTATCAATCAATTAGGCTTTAATGTGACTGTGGAGTCGTGGCTGTAAGCCAGTCCGGTTGCAGTGAAGCATCGGTTGCACGCAGCACCGTGTATAAACGCTGAGCTTCATCCCAGGTTTGCTGGGCTTGCTGCAATTGACCGGTTGCCGACTGCTGCTGGCTATAGATGTGCAGGGCGTGCGCCAGCAAACGGCGCATATCCGCCCGTCGTGCCAGATTGACCGTTTCCAGCAGTATTTTTCCGGCTTCTTCCGGCTGATGGTGCAACAGCATAATCTGACCCTGAATAGTGAGGGTACGGATCAGCAATTCAGTGTCGCCCTGTTGACGGGCAAAGGCCAGCACATTATCGAGCAGCGACAGCGTTTCATCAGCCCGCCCGCGTTGAATCAGCGCCTGTGCGTAATTCAGATGAAGCATGCCGCGCCAGTGAAAATCGCGCAGAGTGTGGCTGAGGGCATACGCCTGTTCATGATAGGTCAGCGCGGCGGATTGATTCGCCAGCAGATCGTGTGCCAGACCGAGATTACTGGTCTGCACCGCGATCTGTAATTCATCGTTGATCTGCTCGCTGATGCGTAAGGCATGATCGAGTGTGGCTAATGCCTGATGCGGACGCGCAGTTGATAGCAAAAACCAGCCGTAATTTCCGCGACGAATTGCCTCCGCGCTGCGGTCACCCAGGCGACTGGCGATAGTAATCGCTTCACTGAAGAAGGCCTCAGCCGACTCGATTTCACCCAGATCGGTATAAGCCACGGCGGCATTGGATACCACCAGCCCGCGCGTAGACCAGTCATCAATCGAGCTGAGGATGGTCAGCGCGTTCTCGTAATCTTTTATGGCGCGCTGCCCCTGCCCCAGATATTTACGCGCACCGGCAATATCGCAGGCGAGACGCGCGACCTGCGCGTAGAGATGCTCCTCGTTATACAGAGCCTGCGCAGCACTCCATTGGTCGATAGCGGCCTGCATTTCGCGGCGCTGATGATGCAGCAGCCCCAGGTCAACCTGTGTCTGAGCCAGTTCCAGTGGATTGTCCAGCTTACGGGCGATCTCTAAAGTACGCTGATAAGTAGCCAGCGCGGTTTCGACATCGCCAATATCGACCTGAGCCGCCGCCAGATTGCGCAACGTCTCCACGTAAATGATGTTGGGTGCGGCATCCGTTTGCGCGTAATAGTCGGTGGCATGGGTCAGGTTTTTAATCGCCTCAAGGCTCTCTTCTTTTAAGCGCAGGGTCATCCCCAGCGCACCGTGTGCCAGCGCATCCAGGCGTTTATCAGATTGATGGTCGGCCAGACCAACCGCCTGTTGCGCATATTCCAAAGCCTGGTCGTTGCGGAACAAATACAGGCAGACGCGGCTCATATCGGCCAGCGCGGCTACTTTCTCATCCAGCGTCCCACCACTGCCCAGCAAAGCCAGTGCGCGTTCATAGTGTTTGAAGGCTTCATCGTAACGCATGGTCGTCAACATCCGCTGACCCAACGCCAATGACCAGCGGCGCTCATAGGCGCGGTGATTCATCTGCTCGGCAAGGCGCAATGCGCGATACAGCAGGCGCTCACCTTCGGTTTCCTGCCCGCTGGCGATCAATGCCTGGGCAAGCTGACCGACGAAATAACTGCTCAGTTCGATATCACCGCTGATGTTGAGTTTGGGCACGGCTTCCTGTAACAGATGCAGCGCGTAGCTGGCGTTGTTTTCTTCCAGATAGGTATCCGCCAGATGACCCAGCGCCCGTGCCTCGCCGCCCGTATTGGTGGTTGACCGGCCTATCTTGAGCGCCTGTTCATAATAACCGCGTGCATCGTCCCAATCGCCCTGAGCCTGCGCGAGTGTCCCCAGCCCACATAAAGCGTACACCATATGGGTGCGCTGGCCGGTATTCTGCGCGGTGCGACGCATCTGTAACAACAAATTTTGCGCATCTTCCCAATCCTGCTTAAGGATATACAGTTCGGCGCGATGCAGGATGATGACAGCGGTGGCTGTCAGGTCGTGAGCCGTATCAGCCTGTTTGGCCGCCTGCCCGAAAAGTTCCAGCGCCAGATCATATTTTTCCGCACGTTTGGCGTGCTGCCCAGCCTCGATAAGATTGCGAATCGCTTTGTCTGCTGGCCTGGGTGATGAGTGAAGGTCGATACCCAGCCAGTTGATTACCTGTTGAACAACATTCATGAATATGTCCGTTAACTGCTAGCTTTAAGTCACAGTATGACCTGCAGGCGGGATGGAGAAACAGCAATACGGCAAACCGACCAAGCAACGTTTCAACCGGACTAAAAAGATTACGATAAAGCCCCATAATAAGTCTACTACAGGGTAAAACTGTTTCTTAGCTTAACTGCTTTAACCCCTATACGCAAAACGGGTTGCAGCAGCGCAACCCGTTTTGGGAAATTCTCAGTTGTTGTGCACAAATATCAGGGGTAAAAACCGCGAACCTGGAGCGCACCTGCGACACGTTCAATCGCTTTCATCTGCGCGGCCATGCGCAGATCGACATGGTGCTTGTCGGACATCGACTGGGTTTCGTCATAGGCGCGGACGAGGATGTGTTGCAGTTGACGGAAAACTTCTTCCTTATCCCATGAAAAAGCCTGCAAGTCCTGTACCCACTCAAAATAGGAGACGATTACGCCACCAGCATTCGCCAGAATATCCGGCACCACGACGATGCCACGATCATTAAGAATGTCGTCGCCTTCGGGAGTCGTCGGGCCGTTAGCGCCTTCGACAATCAGCGAAGCCTGGACTTTGTAAGCGTTGTCTTCGGTGATCTGATTTTCCATCGCTGCCGGGATGAGCACATCACATGGCACAACCAGCAATTCTTCATTGGTAACTGAGTCGGCATCGGGGAAACCGGCCAATGTGCCATTTTGCTGCACGTGCGCCAGAACATGCGGGATGTCGAGGCCATTGGCGTTATAAATGCCACCGTTAATGTCACTCACCGCGACCACATTGAAGCCCATCTCATAGGCGTGAATCGCCGCGTTGGAGCCGACATTACCGAAACCCTGGATGGCGATGCTGATCTGTGAGCGGCTGGCCTGACGATGCTGTTTGAGTGCTTCCATCATGGTGATGATCACCCCGCGTCCGGTGGCTTCGGTACGGCCTTCACTGCCGCCGATATTGATCGGCTTACCGGTGACAATCGCCGGTACGGAATAGCCTACGGTCATGCTGTAGGTGTCCATCATCCAGGCCATAACCTGAGAATTGGTGCCCATATCAGGAGCGGGAATATCGGAATGTGGGCTGATGAGCGGGATAAGTTCTGAGGCGTAACGTCGGGTGAGGTTTTCCAGTTCGCGCATGCTGAGGGTTTTGGGTTCGACTACAACCCCGCCCTTAGCACCACCATAGGGAATATTGACCAGCGCACATTTCCAGGTCATCCACATTGCCAGCGCCCGAACTTCGTCCAGAGTCACTGCGGAACTGTAACGGATGCCGCCTTTTGATGGCCCCAGCACAGTGCTGTGATGCACCCGGTAACCGGTGAACATCTCCATGCTGCCATCATCACGCCGCACCGGAAAATTCACAGTGAATTCGCGCCGCGGGTAACGCATAAACTCGATCACATCATCATTGATATCCAGATGTTGCGTCGCACGGCTGTATTGTTCGAGGGCGGTGTGATAGGCACTGTGCGTATGGGGGTTAATATTGGTATTCATCATGGCGACGACCATATTGTCGCTAGCTCCTTCATCGGTTAAAACCGATTCCCAAAAACTAAATGAACGATTATATGCTGGCAGTATACAACGGAAAACAATAGCATTGTATTGACAAAGCCTTACAATTAGGTAAAAAATCCTAAAAAATTTCCTAAAAAGTGTGCAACTTGCACAAATAAAGACCCTAAATGAGTAACGCATGATTATCCAGAGTTTTAGTCAGAGATGACATCCGTCCATAAGTTAATGCCCCAAGCCAGTGTTCAGGTCAATCCCATTTCAACGTTACTTTCCGTATCCGGTTTGCAAGCTCTAACATCAGCGTGGGGTAAACGACTGTGATAAATGCCGCTACCACGCATTTAGACCGTATAACGAACGGTATTAAAGGGAGTTGGAAAGATGTCTGCAGCAACTAAAAGTGACTTGCAACAATTGAAGGGTATTCTTGAGCAGTTCACGCCGGACGTTATCCAGCAAGCCGTGGGAGAGCACCTGGCTGGCGAAAGCGTGATGGAAGGCGCACACCTGCAAAAGAGTTACAAGGATTTCCCGGATCCCGGCCCTGAGCTGTCGATACAGGGTGAAGCCGCAATGGTGGATCTGGAAGATATCGCCTATATCGAGCGAATTATCGGCGTGAACAACCTGCTGCCGGTGCATTTCCTCGAAGAAGGCGCAGTCGTACAGCGTGCCGTAGCGCGTGTCACCTTAAAGGAAGCCTACTCCGGTCTGCCTGCGGGTTCTGGCTGGGCGACGGGCTTCATGGTTTCGCCGACTTTGTTCCTGACCAATAACCATGTCATCCCGAATATCGCCTTTGCCAGCAAAATCGAAGCGCAGTTCCGCTATCAACTCAATTATGATGGCACCGCCCTTTCGGTCGATTCGTATCAGTTTGACCCGGCCAGTGTTTTCCACACCAACCCCTCGCTGGATTACACCCTGATCCGCATGAAAAAGCGCTGCACACTATCGCTCATCAATGGCGGACTGACCACCATGGCGGATAAAAGCACCGAAGCACCATATGCCATTGATCCGGGTATCATCCGCCCGATTGATCCCATTCTGCGTCCACCTTACATCAACTGGGTCTGCCGGAATGCCGGTGATGTGCACGGTTACATCCCGCTGCCGACCAGCCTCAGTTACGCGGTGAATCAGCACGTCAATATCATCCAGCACCCATCAGGGCGGCGTAAAGAAGTCGCGCTGCAACAGAACAACATCCAGCATATCTATACCAATCACCTGCGCTATACCACGGATACCGAACCCGGTTCATCCGGCTCACCGGTCTTCAACAATTCGTGGGATCTGCTGACCCTGCATCATGCCGGCGGTGAATTCAGCGGCGGTGTGTGGGTGAATAACCAGGGTGTGCGTATCGACAAGATTGTCGCGGACATTCGCAGCCACTTCGGCAGCGGTCACGCGGTCGTCACTGAACTCGGCATTTAACCCTTCGCTGCAAACTTAATTGATAAAGGCGCATCAGTCGATTGCTGAAGCGCCTTTTTGACTCGTGTGGTTATACATTCAGCGCGGCCTTGACCGCAGGAACCACTTCCTGCGCGAAAATCCGCAACTGTTCTTCAGGCTTTTCCGCCAAAGGCCACAGAATAAAGGTATCCTGCCCGTAATCGTGGTAATAGCGCTGGAGCATCTCGACCCAATCGGCGGGTGTGCCATAGAGTGTGCCCTCTTTTAAGCCAGCCGGTTTGCCGCCGATCTGACCGAAGTCGATCATGCCCATCAGATTATAACCGCGACGTATTTCATCCGGGTTGCGGCCAGCCTGTGCCGCGCCTTCATTAATCTGCTGGTTGATCTCAAGCAGGCGCGGCGGCGATTCGTAAGGGCTGGATACCAGCACACCATCGGCCATGCGTCCGGTCAGGTTAAGCATGCGCGGGCCGGATGCGCCGACCCAGATGCGAATCGGGTGCGTCGGAGCCGGGCCGGGTTGTGCACCCTGTACATGGTAAATTTCGCCTTTATAGGTGAATGAACCACCCGCATGTTCCCACATGCCTCTGATAATGTACAGCGCGTCCTCAAAAGCCTGATACGCCTCGCCGGGGGTACGTGGCTCCACCCCGAAGGCATTGACTCCGCGCCAGAATGCCCCTGCCCCCAGTCCCAGTTCCACTCGGCCACCAGAAATCACGTCCAGCGAAGCGACGGCTTTTGCCAGTGTCGCCGGGGGACGCAGCGGCAGATTCGCCACATTCGTGCCGACATGCACACGTTCGGTTTTCATCGCCAGCGCCGTAATCAGCGTCCAGGTATCCAGATGATCGCGGTTATATGGATGATCCTGCACCATGATCATATCCAGACCGTTCTGGTCGGCAATGGCTGCCCATTCGTAGGCGGTCGCCAATTCGCTGGTGGTGGGGTCGATATTTGCTCCAAACAGAGGTGTGTTTGCCATAATCATCTCCATATCCATCTTAAACGGACAAAAGTCCGTTTAAGATTCAGACAGACTTATAGCTTAGGTTCTTACCAGTTGGTAACGGAACCATCGCGGCGGCGTAAATGCGGCGGCTCCGATGGTTGATAACTTAGACTGGCGGCCAGTTCTTCGTTGACCTCAATGCCCAGCCCCGGCGCAGTGGGCACCGGGAAATTCGGGCCATCGGCGATCGGTTGGGTGGTGAACAGATCATATTCGTAAGCACCCAGGCTTTCTGTCGGTGACAGACGAACTTCCATCCAGGCGAAATTGGGCACAGCCGCACCCAGATGAACGGTTGCCGCTGCACAGATCGGCCCCAGCGGGTTATGCGGCATCAGGTCGATATAGTGCGCTTCCGCCCAACCCGCTACTTTAATCGCTTCGGTCAGGCCGCCGACATTACAGACATCGACGCGGGCAAAGTTGGTAATACCGCGCTCGATATAGGGCAGGAACTGCCATTTGCTGGCGAACTCCTCACCGATTGCAAAGGGCACATCCGTCATTTTACGCAGAGTTTCATAGGCTTCCGGTGTTTCGTCGCGGATCGGCTCTTCGAGAAAATCGAGCGTACCAGAGGGCATGCGCTGGCAGAATGAAGCGGCCTCAGCCACACTCAGACGATGATGATATTCCACGCCAATCACCGGGGCGAGGCCAACCGCCTGCCGCAGCGCGATCATGGCTTCAGCCGTGCGCGCAATCGAGTCGCGCGGTTCAAAAACATCTTCGCCATATTCGGGATTCGATTGCGCCAAGCCCACACGGATGCACGACCAGTCATTATCCACCAGCAGATTCACATCCTCAATCAGCTTATCAATACCGCCGGTATCAACGCTTTCTCCCGGTCGTCGGCGCGGCATGCTGATGCCCACAGTAGCGAAACACTGCACAAAATCTCGGTGTTTGCCCCCCAGAAGCTCATACACCGGCACACCCAGCGCTTTGCCTTTCAGGTCATAGAGGGCGATATCAATAGCGGAGATGGCCGCAGTCAGCACGCGTCCGCCCTCAAAATACTGGCTGCGATACATCTCCTGCCAGTGCCGCCCGATCTGGAACGGGTCTTTGCCCACCAGAAATTCGGCAAAATGTCGTATCGTCCCCTCAACGGCGAACTCACGCACCGCCAGCCCGGACTCGCCCCAGCCATAAACACCTTCATCCGTTTCAATTTTGACCAGCATCTGATTGCGCTGGCGCGATTGGACAAAAACAATATACGGTTTCACAGCCGTAATTATCATGAAAAACTCCTTCTAAAAATAAATTCTAAACAGCAGCGACATAATTATAAATTATAAATTGATTTCGCTTTTTGCGCCCCTGTTCGTGAAAAATCCGACTTTAGACGGAGACGCAAACCTGCTGTAAGCCGGGTGTGGCTGCCAGAATTCCGGCTTATAAATAAGATGATGAGTTTATTAACAGGGTTCAAGTCGAGGTGTAAAATGCGCGTGCGACACATGCTTATTCTGGTCAGTCTGATGCTGCTCTTGACCAGTTGTTCCGATAAAATTTTCGTCTGGCTGGATCAGGTCGATACCGGCGCGGGTCATGATGAAGCGGTTCTCGTGGGTCGGGCTGACCAGGGGATGGTGATTTTCACTCAGGGCGCAAATGGTGCGCCGCCCTGCGCCACCTGCCATCAGACCAGCGCCGGGGCCAGCGGTTTCAGCGTGGGGCCGAATCTCAGTGGTGTGCATGACCGCGCCGCCAACCGGATTGAGGGATTTACGGCTGAGGCTTATGTGGAAAGCAGCATTCTGCAACCTTCCGATTTTGTGGTGAGCGGCTATCAGAATGTTATGTTCCCGCAGTACGCCGAATATTACTCCCCGCAGGAAGTGGCCGATCTGATCGCCTATGTGCTGTCGTTGTAGCAATCAAAAAGCCCTGAGATTAATCATCACTCAGGGCTTTTATTTTCACATCTGTGGATTGCTAAACCGTCAGTTCGTGCAGCTTGAGATACGGCTTCAGATATTGTCCGGTGTAACTGTTGGGGGTCATAGCGACCTCTTCCGGCGTACCCGTCACGAGAATCTCGCCACCGGCATCACCGCCTTCTGGACCCAGGTCAATCAGATGGTCGGAGACTTTGATGATGTCCAGATTATGCTCAATCACCAGCACCGTGTTACCGTTATCGACCAACTGCTGCAACACTGAAATCAACCGTTTGACATCAGCGGCATGCAGACCTGTCGAAGGTTCGTCAAGGATATACAGCGTCTGTCCGGTGGCGCGTTTTGCCAGCTCACGGCTGAGCTTGATACGCTGCGCTTCACCGCCACTGAGGGTGGTCGCGGGCTGACCGATACGGATATATCCCAGACCGACCGCTTCCAGTGTCTCCAGCTTGCTGACGATGGTCGGGAAGTTGGTGAAGAACTCAATGCCTTCGCTGACGGTCATGTCCAGCACTTCAGCGATGCTTTTGCCTTTGTAATGCACCTGAAGTGTCTCACGGTTATAGCGTGTACCGTGACACACATCACACACCACGTAAATATCGGGCAGGAACTGCATCTCGATCTGAAGCTGTCCCTGTCCCTGGCAATGCTCACAACGTCCACCTTTGACATTAAAGCTGAAGCGTCCGGCGGTATAACCGCGAATCTTGCTTTCGGGCAGTTCGGTAAACAACTGGCGAATCGCATCGAACATCTTGGTATAGGTGCCGGGATTACTGCGCGGTGTCCGGCCAATCGGGCTTTGATCGATGTTGATGATCTTGTCGATCTGCTCAATACCGTCGATGCCATCATGATCACCGGGGCGGTCTTTACTGCCGTTGATGACCTGCGCCAGCTTCTTGTAGAGAATGTCGACCATCAGACTACTCTTGCCGCTGCCGCTGACGCCGGTCACGCAGACCAGCTTCCCCAGCGGAAAATCGACATCGACGTTTTTCAGATTGTTCTCGCGCGCACCACGTACGGTGATCACTTGCCCGTTACCAGAACGTCGCTCATCAGGCAGCTCAATGCGCAAACGGCCTGAGAGATATGCACCGGTCAGGCTCTCCTCAACCAGCATCACTTCCGCCGGAGTCCCCTGCGCGATGATGTGTCCGCCATGTTCACCGGCACCCGGCCCCAGGTCAATCAGCCAATCGGCCTCGCGCATGGTTTCCTCATCATGCTCCACCACCAGCAGCGTATTGCCCAGATCGCGCATGCCCATCAGCGTCTGAATCAAACGGGCATTGTCGCGCTGATGCAAACCGATGGACGGCTCATCCAGCACGTACAGCACACCGGTCAGACGGCTGCCAATCTGCGTGGCAAGTCGAATGCGCTGGGCTTCACCACCACTGAGCGAACCCGCGAAACGCGCCAGCGTCAGATAATCCAGCCCGACATCGTTCAGGAAACCGACACGCGCCTCGATCTCCTTCAAAATCTGATAGGCGATCTGCTGGTCACGCTCAGATAACAGCGCGTCCCGTCCGTTGATGCCGCGCAGGGAGTTCACCCACACCTGCAGGTCTTTCACTGGCAGCGCAGTAATGATATTAATGCCGTGTTCAGCCACAGTAACGGCTAACGCTTCTGGCCGCAGACGATTGCCCTGGCAGGTCGCACAGGGAACTTTCGCCATGTAGGATTCGATCTTGTCGCGAATATAGTCCGAACTGGTTTCCTGATAACGACGGCTGAGGTTGTTGACGATACCCTCAAATGTCGTGTTATAGCTGCGGCTGCTGCCCTGGCTGTTGACATAGCGCACTTCGATTTTGCGACCATTGGTGCCGTGCATCACCAGATGCTGATGCTCTTCGCTCATCTCGTTCCAGGGGGTGTTCAGCGAGAAGCCATAAGCCTTCGCCAGCGATTGCATCATGCCCCATGTCCAGCCCTGCTGTTCCTCGATATTGAAGCCATTAGCCTCAATCGCGCCATCCGCAATGCTCAGATCAGAATTAGGGATCAACAGGCCGGGGTCAACCTCCAGCCGGAAGCCCAGGCCCTGGCAATCCGGGCAGGCACCTTTAGGGGTGTTGAAGCTGAATAAACGCGGTTCAAGCTCTGGCAGGCTGCCGTGACCATTCACGCAGGCCAGATGTTCACTGAACAGCACATCATGCGGGTTTTCGCTGTCGCTGACATCATTGATGATGACCAGTCCCTCACCCAGTTTGAGCGCGGTTTCAATCGCATCCGTCAGGCGGCTTTCGGCGGCTGTCGCCTCTTCCGATCCGCCGTCTTCAAAATGGCGGATAATCAAACGGTCAACGACGATTTCGATATTGTGAATCTTATAGCGGTCGAGCGTGATGTCTTCCTCGACATCGCGCAGTTCGCCATTCACGCGCACACGCTGAAAGCCCGCTTTCTGCACTTCTTCAAAGACCTTTTCGTGCAAGCCCTTTTTATTCTTGACCACCGGCGCTAGAATCTGAATCCGTGCGCCGTCCGTGAAGGACTGCACTGCATCCACAATCTGCTGGGCGCTTTGAGCGACGACTTCCTCGCCACATACGGGACAGTGCGGGATGCCGATGCGCGCATACAGCAAACGCATATAATCGTAAATTTCGGTCACAGTGCCAACCGTAGAGCGCGGATTCTGGCTGACACCCTTCTGATCAATGGAAACCGCAGGACTCAGACCTTCGATCTGGTCTACATCCGGTTTCTCAATTTGTCCAAGAAACTGACGGGCATAAGCGCTGAGACTTTCGACATAACGGCGCTGCCCCTCGGCAAAGATGGTATCGAACGCCAAAGAAGACTTGCCC
>JBBSQD010000114.1:0-18386 GCA_038258185.1 Aggregatilineales bacterium
GGCATCATCTAAGGCGACCCACATGCTGATGGCCTGACGTGAGGAAAATGACCAGTAGGGATTATCCAGATGCCAGCCAGTGGGATTTCCCCACGGTTGTTTCATCAAAGCCTGATCGTGCCAGATGCGAATGCCATCCACGCCAGCCAGTTCAGCCGCCAGCTTGCCGATGCGATGATCAAACATCAGCTTGCGCATGCCTTCGTGATCCTGCCAGAGGTTAATGCGCTGGACAAAGACGTTGTCATAATACGAATCGGTTGAACGCATGCGGCCATCGGCCAGTTTGCGATCTTCGCGCTGTTGCACGGCTTCGTCTACAGACTGGCGCCATTCTTCAAGTTCAGCAGGGGTGAGGAAATTCTCGATGAGGACAAAGCCGTTTTCGCGGTAGGACTGTACTTCTTCGAGGGAAACGTTGGTTCTCAAAATAAGCTCCTTTTAAACAATAATTACAAATTATCTGAAAATTCCGCTTCGCTCACCTTCCCCTCAGCCATTTTGGAGAGGGGAGGAATTGCCCCAGGCAAGGAGGGGTGAGGTCATGAAAGTTCAAAATTCCAATTTTCAGATGCACTCTTAAGTATTTAATCCCCACAAAAAGTGAATTCAGGGACTTCATTCGTCTGCAAAGTTTACACGTGTAAGTTGCTAATGTGATAATTTATTCAAATATTGTCTATAATCAAGCGAACGATTGTATTTATGATACCGAATTTCAAATGAAACGACCAACTCAAGCTGATGTAGCGCGATTAGCGGGTGTATCCCGCGCAACTGTATCATACGTTATTAACGGCCTTGCCGATAGCACCATTCCCATCACTGAGGAGACGCGTCTGCGCGTGCTGCAAGCGGTGGATGAACTGGGTTATCAGCCGGACGCAGTGGCGCAATCGCTGCGCTATGGTACGACCAATACGATTGGTTTGCTGATCCCCGACATGGTGAATCCGCATTACTGGCAAATCCTGAAAGGCGTGGAGGAAATCGTGCAGGCAGAAGGTTATAACCTGCTGCTGACCAGTACGTCGCTTGACCCCGAACGCGAATTAAGCAGTGTGCGCGCGCTGGCTCGGCGGCGCATTGACGGCCTGATTCTGCTGCTCAGTTACACCAATCAGGTCTTGCAGGAGATTGACCCGCTCATTAAACGCCGCAAACCACTGGTGCTGGTAAAAGAATCCATGCCGGGGGTGGATGTCGTCAACCCCGGTCATGACGAAGGCGCTAAAGCGATCATGGAGCATCTGCTGGAGCTGGGACATCGACGCATCGGGCTGGTGTATGGCGTGGCGAATTCTGAGCTGGGCACGGAACGGCTTGAGGCTTACTGTGAAGGGTTGGCCGCGGCGGGAATCCCTGTCGATGAAAGCCTGATCGCTTACTGCGGCACGACTCTGGAAGCGGGGTATCGGGCTGCGCTGGAACTGCTCAACTGCCAGCCCCGTCCGACTGCTTTGATGGTCATTAACGATCTGCTGGCGATTGGTGCGCTGCGGGCGATTACGGCCAGTGGGTTGCGCGTACCGGAAGATATCTCGGTAGCCAGCTTTGATGATGTCGACATGGCCGCTTACCTCAACCCCCCACTCACGACTGTCGATATTCAGGCGGAGGAAATTGGCAGGGCGGCGGCGCGGATGATTTTCCAGCGCATACGCAATCCCAACATGCCCACCCAACTGGCTGAAATTCCGGGCCGGATTGTGGTGCGCGGCTCAACCGGGGTGGTGCCCAATCACCCTGTCTGACCTCAGCGCCTCTCTGTATACGCTTTTCATAACTCGACAATCCTCGCAACAGGCCATTTCTTATTACAGGATGGCTTATTCTGCAGATTTGCCCCTAACCTGCCCGGATATAAGCGATGAGCGTCAATTTTGAACCGTAAGGTAACCTTTAGCCTAACGCAAGGATAACCCAATTAGCATAAGGATATGCTCATTTGTGTAAGGGCTTATTGTATCTTCGTCTACTGAAATGGTAGAAAATATGACCAAACCAACCGTAAGCATCATCGTCCTGAATTATAAGAGTTGTGAAGACACGATTGAGTGTTTGCGCTCTCTCGAACATCTCACCTATTTTCAGACGCAGATCATTGTGGTTGATAACGGCTCCAATGATGGCTCAGTAGAGGCAATCCGCAGTGTTTACCCTGATATCACCCTGATTGATACGGGCGCCAATCTGGGCTTTACCGGTGGCAATAATATCGGTATCCAATACGCGCTGGATCACGGTGCGGACTATATCATGCTGCTGAACAATGACACAATTGTGGCGCCGGATATGATCGACGTGATGGTCGAGGTGATGGAAGCTGACCCGGCGATTGGCGTCAGTGGCCCGATGATCTATTACTACGACGTCCCGGACATGATCTGGTCGGGCGGTGGCAGTATCGACTGGAAACATGGCACCACCTCCATGCAGGGCATCAATGAAGAAGATAAAGCGCAGTTCGGCATGAGCCCCCGTCAGGTGGATTTTGTCACCGGCTGTTGCATCCTGGCTAAACGCGCTGTGTGGGAAAAAGTCGGCGTGCTGGATGATAAATTCTTCATGTATTACGAAGAAACCGAATGGTGTGTCCGCGCTGGACGTGCCGGTCACAAAATCGTGCATATCCCCGCAGCGATGATGTGGCATAAAATTTCAATCACTGCGCGGGATTCATCCCCGCGTGTCTACTATTATATGACCCGCAACCGGCTGCTCTTTCTGCGGAACACGCATGCTGGTGTGGGGACATGGGCGTATATTTTGAGTGAATATGCCCGCACCTTTTTGAGCTGGAGCCTGCGCCCTAAATGGCAGGATCGGCGTCATCTGCGTACCATTATGCTGCGTGCATTCAAGGATTTCTCAACCGGCAAATTCGGTCAGGTCACGGTATAACACACATGCATATTATTTATATCTCCTGGTGGTGGCCCTATCCCGCCAATAACGGGGCGAAGATTCGCATTTATAACCTGCTGCGTCAGTTAGCAGCCCAGCACACCATCACACTGCTTTCATTTGCCGAACCCGGTGAAGCCGATGCAGAGCAGGTTGAGCATATGCAACAGTTCTGCCGGGAAGTCACGGTCTTTCCCCGGCCCCATCCGCGTCCGAATAAGTTTGAATTAATTCAGGGTTATCTTTCCGCATGGCCCCGCTCGCTGTTTTACAACTATTGTCCAGAAGTCACCGAAGCTATTGAAAAAGTGGTCGCCACACACTCCGTTGATCTGTTGATCGGCTCGCAGGTGGATACCATGCGTTATCTGCAGGCCATACCCAATCTGCCGGCTATTATGGAGGAAGTCGAAATGACGATCCTGCATAATCATGTGCAGCAGGCACATAACCTGCCGCAACGGTTTCGGGCGCAACTGCCTTTAATCAAACTTGAGCATGTTCTCACCGATCTGATGCGGCGCGGTGTTGTGGTCACCGTCGTATCGGAACAGGAGAAGCAACTGGTCGAATCCTTTGCGCCGAATCAGGTGGTTTATGTCATTCCCAATGGCGTGGATACCGTGGTTGAATGCCCGGATGACAGTCACAAACCTAAGCCCTACAGCCTGATTTACACAGGTGCGATTACCTATCGGCCTAATTTTGAGGCCGTCGCCTATTTTGTTCGTGACGTGTGGCCGTTAGTGCTTGAGAAATATCCACAGGCGCAATTTACTGTGACGGGCAGCACAGGCAACACCGATATCAGCAAATTAAGCGCTCTCCCCGGTGTACACTTTGTTGGCTATCTGCCCAGTGTGCGCGATGCCGTCCGTGAAAGCTGGGCGATGGTCGTGCCCTTAAAGCACGGTGGCGGCACCCGTCTGAAAATTCTGGAAGCGATGGCAATCGGCACACCTGTGATCTCCACAGCGAAAGGTGCTGAAGGTCTGGCAGTCCAGCCTGATGAGAATTTGCTGATTGCGAATGATACTCAGGCCATGGTTGATGCAATCAGTCGCCTGTTTGAAGACGCCGAAATACGCAGTCAACTGGCGGCAGTGAGCCGGAATCTGGTTGAGAAACACTACGACTGGTCGGTCATCGGTCAGTCCTTATTAAATGTTGTTGATCAAGTTGCCAAGAGGTCGAGCTATGGCCACCCAAGCCCCAACCCTGTCTAATAATATGCCCTCAGAAAACGTGGCCGATCAGCCTGTTGCACTGTTCACAGTTCGCGAATGGCTCTATGTTGCTGTCGCGATTCTGATCGTGCTGGTAATCACCGCGATACCCTATCTGTTTGCCTATCGCAGCGCCCCGGCTGACAAGCAATTTATGGGCGTGATGGTGAATATCCCCGACCATTTCCAGTATTTTTCGTGGATGCGCGAATCGCAGACTCAGATTCTGGTGCCGAATCAGCTCACGCCAGAAGACAGCACACCGCTGCTGTTTAACTTCCTGTGGTGGACGCTGGGACGCATTGAAGTGCTTACCGGCATTAATTACGCGGGTTTATATCAGATCACACGCTGGCTGGCCGGGGCGTTTGTCATGGCCGCTACCTATTATTTCTGCGGCGTGATCTTCACCAGCCGCACAAAACGCTGCACATCCTTTTTGATCGCCACCATCGGGGGTGGTATGGGCTGGTTGCTGGTGGTCGAAAAAACGCTGCTCGGTCTGGCGGATGTGAACTCACCGTTTGCCCTCTACACATCCGAACCGAATACCTTCCTTAATATCCTGGCTTTCCCGCATTTTTCGATTGCAGCGGGTTTAATTGCCATCGTGTTTGCCCTCGTATTACAGGGACAGCGCAGCAAAAATATGCGTTATGCGTGGCTGGCTGCGGCAGTGAGTCTGCTGCTGGGTGTGCAGCACGCCTATGATATGTTCATCATCTATCCGGTCATTGGCCTGTATGCGCTGTTTATCTGGCTGCGTGATCGCAAATTCCCGATGTATCTGTTCAAGCTGGGCATCATAGTCGTGCTGATCTCGATGTGGCCGGCCTTACAGGCCTTCTACATCACACAGGCTGACCCGGTGTGGAAAGGTGTACTGGCGCAATTTGATAATGCAGGCGCGTTTACACCCGCTCCGTGGCTGCTGCCGATTTTAATGGGCATTCCGCTGCTGCTGGCGCTGTGGGCATTGGACATCCGCACACCGTGGCGTGACCGTGATGATACACATCTGTTTATTCTGGCGTGGTTTCTGGCACACATCCCGCTGATCTATATCCCGCTGAATTTCCAGATTCACATGCTCAGTGGCTGGCAGATTGTCACCGCAATACTGGCAACCATTGCTATTTATACGCGGATTGTGCCGCTGCTAAAGCGCTTCTTCCAAAACCGCTCCCGCGAGCAGCTGACCCGATGGGCGACTGTCGGTGTACTGCTGCTGGTTATTCCGGTGAATGTCTATCTGATCGGCTGGCGTTTCATTGATCTGCGCCGCGCGGATTATCCCTTCTATGCGCCGACTGAGAATATCGAAGCGCTGGATTATCTGGAAACACAGGTCGCCTCAAATGATGTGGTGTTATCCGGGCTGGATATGGGGCAGTACATCCCGGCGCTGACCGGAGCGCGATCTTTCCTGGGTCACTGGGCGCAGACCCTGAATTACTTCGACAAGCAGGATATGGTGGAAGCATTCTTTACAGAGTCGACTTCCGATGCTGACCGTGAAACGATTTTGCGACATTTCAGTGTGGATTACGTACTGTATACCGAGCGTGAGCAAGCAATCGGCACGTTTGACCCGGCCAGTGTGGATTATCTCGAAGAAGTCTATCGCAACGATAACGCGGTGGTCTATGCTGTACGTCTGAGCGAAGATGCTTAAGCGTTAAATTAAGCCAAAAGAAAAACGGGACGATCCACACTGGATCGTCCCGTTTTGTTTGTCTACTGCGTTAGTTGTCCGGTTCCGCTGTTTCCTCAATTTCCGGCACAATCGCCTCCGGCACCGTTGGGGCGACGAAGTCCGGGTTGCCCTCTGCTAAACTGTTGAAGTCAAACAGGAACGGACTGTTAGAAGGCACCAGCGCCAGCTGGATATTCTCGGACAGCCGCTGGACATATTCGTATTGGATCAGGCTGGGATTAGCCGCGATCTGCTCACTGACCAGTCGCAGCGCTTCGGCCTGCGCCTGCGCATTCAGAACGACAGCCTGCGCTTCACCACGCGCCCGCTCAATCGAGGCATTGGCCTGACCACGCGCCTGAGTTTCAACACGTTCTGCCTCGGTCTGGGCACGTGCCAGTTCCTGCGCTTCGATCTCTTTACGCTCAATCGCTTCGGCAAATTCTGGCCGGAAGTTCACCGCACGTACCAGCAGGCCAGTCAGTTCCAGACCTTCACGCTGGAAGCCTTCACGAATGGTGGTTTCGATCTGGCCTTCAAGTTCGGAACGATCTTCACCGTAAACGCCTTCAGCTTCGTATTCGGAAACCACAGTTCTCACCACATTACGCACAGTAGGCCGCACAAACTGAGCCTCGTAAGTGCGCTGCCAGCGCCGATGCACCAGATTCAGCTGAGCGGCGTCAAGGTTATACAACACAGTGACATCCAGACGCACTTCCTGACCATCGGAGGTACGGGCAATAACCGCATCCTGGCCGACCTGTGCCCCTTCACCACTTTCATCCGTCATCGTATATTCCTGCTGACGCACCGGATAGATGGTAAATTCGTACAGAAGCGGGATGACTACATGTGTTCCTGCGGACAGCGGTGGTTCCTGCAGATCACCAGTGATCACATTAAAGACCACCGCGCGTTCCTGCGGTTGCACGATGATAATGCCGGAACTGATCACGCTGAACAGGAGGAACACCACCAGACCAGCCAGGGCAATGCTGATCCCAGCGCGCACAGGCCGCCCCTGCGATGCGGAAATGACGATGAAAGCAATACCACCCAGGAAGCCAACCAACCCAACCAGGGACAGTAAACTTAATAAAGCACTCAAACCACCCATTGATTCTTACTCACTTTCTTTAAGTATTTAACCGACTATTTAATGTCAATCGGACTTTAGTTCCATAAACGATCTTACCGATTATAACATGTCCGCTGCCCGATTCATGTTTATCTGGGAACAATCCCCCAGTTTCTAGGCCATTTCTAACGATTGATTTCGGCGCCATGCTGATTCCAACACCAATAAGATTTGCCCGATAAAGCAGTTAGTGACTAAAATCGTGCCTGTTAGACTGATGGCCTATCCGAGGTTTTAACTGCACAGATGCTTAATACCTATACGATGATCGGCCCCATAACGTTACAGACTTACACGCTGCTGCTGGCAATAGGAGTCAGTCTCAGCGCGGCAATCAGTGTGTATCGCCTGCCGGGGCGCCCCGGCAGGGTGCTGGATGCCTGTCTGGGTGGCCTGGCTGGTGGCGCGATTGGCGCGCGAGTGCTGCATGTCCTGCTCAACTGGGCGCATTTTTCCACCCGTCCCGACCAGATTTTGCAATTCAGCAGCGGCGGGCTGGACTGGCACGGCGCAGTCATCGGCGGTTTAATCGGCCTGTATGCGGTCAGTCGCTGGCGGGGCTTAGGTCTGAGTCGGCTGCTGGATGCGCTGGTGATCGCTTTGCCGCTATTAGCATTAACGGGCTGGCTGGGATGCTGGGCGGCGGGCTGTGCCTATGGTGCGGAAGTTGAGACACTGGCGTATTATCCGGCAATAGCGGTTTCGATTGCGCCGGATGTCTATGGTATCCCGGCGCCACGCTATAACACGCAGTTTTTCGGTGTGTTGGTCGCTCTGGGTTTACTGCTATTAGCGGCGGGGCTGGTCTGGAAAAAGCTGGCGACAGGCTGGCGTTTCTGGCTGATTCTCGGCCTGCTGAGTCTGAGCATGTTTGTGATCGGCTTTTTTCGGGCAGATTATGCGATCATGCTGGCGGGCTTACGGGCTGACCAATGGCTTGATGTGTTCATGTTGGGCTGTGCCCTGGTGGGTGGATGGATGATGCGGCATGAAACGTAGACTCGTGCTGGCAGGTGTGGTGATCGGCGTGCTGATTTTTGGGGTTTGGCGACCGGTCTCCGGCCCAACTTCCGTGACAGAAACCGAAACGCCGCTCCCGCCAACCGCAGCCGCGATCAGCTTAACGACCGGGGAAGATTGCCCTGACGCACCCCCTTCGCGCCTGAGCAGCGGCAGTGAGGCGCGGGTCGTGCGCCCCCGTTCAGGTCAGGTACGGCGCAATCTGGTGGTGCGCGATCAACCCGCGGGTGAGCAAGTCGGCCTGATGGAACCGGGGACGCGATTCACTATCAGCGGTGATTCCGTATGTGACAGTGACGGTTTGCGCTGGTGGCCGGTCGAAAATGCCGAGGTGACCGGCTGGAGTGTGGAAGGTTTCGCGCCGGATGATTATCTGATTGAACCGGTCAGCAACTAAGCGCCGCACACAGCAGCCACGCAGATGAGAAAGGATTTACGCCATGACACAGCATGATCACAGTCATCATTATCAGAACCGAGACAACCTCAAAATTGCGTTTTTTATCAATCTGGGCTTTACCCTGTTCGAGATTGTGGGCGGGCTGGCGATTAACAGTGTCGCGATTTTGTCGGATGCGTTACACGATCTGGGGGATAGTTTTTCGCTGGGGCTGGCGTGGTTTCTGGAAGGTTATGCAGATAAAGCCAGTGACCAGAAATATACCTACGGCTACCGGCGTTTTTCGTTGTTGGGCGCACTGATCAATGCCGTCATTCTGGTCGGCGGGTCATTGTTTATTCTGTCGGAGACGATCCCGCGTTTGCTTGACCCGCAGGCGTTTAACACACAGGGAATGATCTTCCTGGCGGTGATCGGTGTGGCGGTGAATGGCATTGCGGCGCTGCGTCTGCGCAATACCGAATCGACCAATACGCAGGTCATCGGCTGGCATCTGATCGAGGATGTGCTGGGGTGGGTGGTGGTGCTGATCGTCGGCGTGGTATCGCTGTTTGTTGATCTGCCGATTTTAGACCCGATCCTATCCATTCTGATTACACTCTATGTCCTGTGGAATGTTATCGGGCGGCTGAAAAGCGCGGTGGAATTATTTTTGCAGGCCGTCCCGAAGAATATTGACCTGGCTGAAATTCAAAATCGCATCTTGCAGATTGACGGGGTACAGTCTATCCATCACATGCACATCTGGTCACTGGATGGGGAGCGTAATGTCTTCTCCACGCATCTGGTGGTAGATAGCGAATTAGCGCGCGAGGCGGCCTTAAAAATCAAGCAGGCCAGCCGTGCTGCGCTGGCCGATCTCAATTTAGAACACACAACGATTGAACTGGAATATGAAGGCGAAGACTGCTCAATAGATGCAGCAGAGCCATCGCATACACATTTAGAGGGCGAACATGACTGAATATGATCTGATTCTTCGCAACGGCACTATTTATGATGGCAGCGGTGAACCGCCGGTCACAGGCGATGTCGCCATTGTGGCTGATCGCATCGTCGCGGTGGGCCAACTCCCGGACGATGCCAGCGCCAAAAGCGAACTGGACGTGACCGGGATGGCGGTGGCCCCCGGTTTTATTAATATGCTGAGCTGGTCAACCGAGTCTTTAATCGAGGATGGCCGCTCGCAAAGTGAGCTGCGCCAGGGTGTGACGCTGCAAATCATGGGCGAAGGCTCGTCGATGGGGCCGCTCAACGAAGAAATGCGCGAACTCGGACCCGGTTCGTATATGGCGCAGGGCGATATCGAGTACGAAGTCGAATGGAATACGCTGGGTGAGTATCTCGAATATCTGGAAAAACGCGGCGTATCCTGCAATATCGCGTCGTTTGTGGGGTCGTCCACTTTGCGGATGTACACGATGGGTTATGAAAACCGCCCCCCCACGCCGGAAGAACTGGAAGAGATGAAATTTCTCATCCGGCTGGCGATGCAGGAAGGTGCGATGGGCATGTCTGCCGCGCTGATTTATACGCCAGCGGTCTATTCAACTACCGAAGAACTGACCGAACTGACGCATGTTGTCGCCGAATATGGCGGCATGTATATCAGCCATTTGCGCAGCGAGGGCAGCGCCTTTTTGGAAGCGATTGACGAATTCCTGACCATCGCGGAGGAAACCGGCGCGAATGCCGAGATTTATCATCTCAAGGCCGCGGGCCAATCCAACTGGGACAAGATGGATGAAGCGATTGAGATGGTCAACGAAGCACGCGCCAGCGGCGTACCGGTCACAGCGGATATGTATACTTATCCGTTTGCCGGAACCGGGCTGGATGCCTGTATTCCACCGTGGGCGCATGAAGGCGGTCATAATGCGCTGGTAGCACGCTTGAAAGACCCCGAAACCCGCGAACGTATCAAGAAGGATATGAACCGGCACTCTCAGGAATGGGAGAATATGTTCATCGAAAACGGCCCGGATAAAATTTTGCTGTCCGGTTTCAAGCAGGAAGCGCTGAAGTCGCTGCAAGGCAAGTATCTGTCAGAAGTAGCCGAGATGCGCGGCACCGCACCCGACGATACTCTGCTCGACCTGATTATCGAGGATGACAGCCGCATCTTTACCATGTACTTCAGCATGTCCGAAGAAAACCTGCGCAAACAGGTGGCGCTGCCGTGGGTCAGTTTCTGCTCCGACGCGGAATCGCAGTCCAATGAAGGTGTGTTCTTACGATCAAACCCACATCCGCGCGCCTATGGGTCATTTGCACGGGTGCTGGGCAAATATGTGCGTGACGAGCAGGTGATTACATTAGAGGATGCCATCCACCGCCTGAGCCTGTTCCCAGCGACCAATCTGCGGATTAAGGAACGCGGCGCCCTACGCGAAGGGTATTATGCCGATGTGGTGGTGTTTGACCCGGATACCATTCAGGATCATGCCACGCCGGAAAATCCGCACCAGTACGCCACCGGCATGCAGCATGTATTCGTCAACGGTGTGCAGGTGATTAAAGACGGTGAACATACCGACGCAAAACCGGGACGCGTCGTGCGTGGGCCGGGGTACAAAACACCGCCGATGGGCTTCGCTTATCCCGAAGCGTTACATCCCTTCCTCAGCCTGGGCGCAGATTACAGCGGAACCTATGCCGAATTTGAGATTGGCCGCCAGTACATTCCTGATCTGATCAACATGGCGACAGAGGTTAATCTGCATGCTTATGAGCAGGAGAATCCGCTGGCGTGGGCACCGGTTCATGCCTGGCGGCGTTTGGGTCAGTTGAAGGCCAAAGAAGCTGCCGAACCGCTGACCGAAGTCTTCATGATCGGCAATCCGTTTATCGTGGTAGAAGAACTGCCGACGGTGTTCGGTATGATCGGCGCACCGGCTATACCGGTGCTGAAGGCGTTTCTGGAAGACCGGTTAAAATTTGATTATGCGCGGTCACAGGCGGCGGCCTGCCTGATGGGCGTGGGCAGCAATGCCGTACCAGAGATGTACGATATCTGCGAGGCGATTGTCGTCGGCCAGTTGGAACGCTACGCTGAAAATTCGCGCATTCTGAATGCCTTTCTCATACGGATGCTGGTGAATCTGGGAGTGGTGCCGTTACAGACGATTGCCGGAGCCTATGCTGCGGGTCGCGTGGATGAAGATATTGCTGGCACCTGGGAAGCGATGCAGACCAGACTGGGTATGAGTACCGGCGAACACGATCATGAGCATCACGACCATGACCATGCGCACGATCACGATCATCACCATCATGAACACGACCACGCGCATGCCGCTGAACCCACTAGTCCTGCCAGCAGTAAAAGCAGCGCCGCGCAGAAAAAAGCCAAGCGCAAGCAGTCCAACAAGATCAAGAAGCTGAATCGCAAGAAGCGTTAGATTTAGTAGAAAGTGCTGAGTGAGGAGATGCACATTCCTCGCTCAGTAAATTTGGCGAGTCAAACATCTTCAGCGATTTTAATACACTCAAAAATAATCGTGGCCGGAACAAGGCTGGCTTTCGCTGCTGAATAACACCAATAAAGGAACCTCAATCGCAACAAAACTCAAGGAGAGCCTGCATTGAACAACTGGAGTACAAAAATTCGGACTGAGAAAACAAGTCGATGTTTTTTGTTCCTGTTGATATTTGTGATGAGTGTATTTTTTCACTCTGTAAAAGCTCAACAAATAGACAGTAGTCAAAAAACTTTCCCTTTCTGGGCACCTTCAGGTGATCGATTTGCGTTCGTTTCGTGGGATGAAAGTGAGGACAATATATGGATTGCAGATATTAACGGCGACAATGCGCGAAATTTAACATTTAACGTGAACGGAAATAAATTTTCTCCAAAATGGTCACCGGATGAGCGTTACATTGCTTTTAATGTTGCGTATAGAGATAGCGATCAGGAAGAGAGCAGTTCGGATTTATACATCATCAATCTGGAAACTGATGAAATTACTAATTTGACAGATAGGATATCGGCCGTAGTCGTTTCGGAAGATTTTGCCTGGTCGCCTAACGCTGAATATCTTGCCTTTGGAATCGGTTATGACTCTTATCAACGGGATGTATGGGTCGCAAACATTGCAGATAATACCCTTACCAATGTATCAAAGGCAGGGGACAAATTTAATTCTTACCCAATCTGGCTTTCAGACGATTCACTTCTGTATACTCGTACAGATCAACATTCCAGCGAAGATCAACTGTTTATAACGCGTATTGATGAAAACGATGAAGAGTTGATTATAAACGACGATATCTTGGTCTTTGCTCTGTCCCCTGACAAGGAATATATTGCTTATATACCACTGCCTACTCCTCAGGCTTTAACCACAATGACCATTTTCTCAATTAAGCTCAATCAAGTCGTCAAAGAGGTTGATGGAAACTTTGGATATAGCCTACTGAAGTGGTCTCCAAATGGCGATGAAATTCTTTTTGAAGTTCCCTCTAATGCTGGAACAGATATTATGACCTTTAACTGGGACACAGAAGTCTTCACCAACTTAACTGGTTGTTCATGTGAAAGTCATAGAAATCCTGTCTGGTCACCGAATGGCCAATATATCCTTTATCAATCAGATAAATCCGGTACATCAGGAATATGGTTGATGGAAAAGGATGGCGCAAATCCAACTGAGATTACTTTTCATCAGTGATGCTCATCTCCACCCTCCGGTAATTGCTCCCTATACGCACCGGCGGTATCAAGAAGACGGATAATAATGCGCGTAGCACGAAGCATTGTTTCGGTGAAGAATGCAGCCTCAATTTCTTTGTCATTGATTTGAAAAACTTGAGCGCGAAACTGTGGATTTTCATCTAGCAACTTTAACACAGTCAAAAATAATCGTGGCCGGGACAAGGCTGGCTTTTGCTGCTGAATAATATCTTGCAGGATTGTGCTGCTGGTCTTTAAATTCGTGCGGTTCGGGTTCCAGCATTTGGACAATATCAAACCCATGCTGGCGTAACGCGTTGTACCACTCAACACAGCACAGTGGTCTAACTGGCTAAAGACCAATTCAACGACTTATGGTAGGATATACACCAAGTAATTCATCTTACCGTGAAACAAGGAGCCGTTATGCGCCTGACTGTTGGATTAGCGCAGATTTACCCCAAGCTGGGCGATGTCAAAGCGAATTTGAAAAAACATCTGGATTATATTGAACAGGCGGATGCCCAGGGGGTAGACCTGATCGTTTTCCCTGAACTGTCGTTAACCGGGTATCAGGTGCAGGATCTCGTGCCGGAGGTGGCGATTCAGGCCAACCGCGATAATGAGGTCTTCCGCACGCTGCTGGATGCCAGTTATCAGATGGACGTGGTTTTCGGCTTTGTGCATGAGGACAAACGCCAGCGTTTTTATATCGCCAATGCTTATCTGTCGCAGGGTGAAGTCGTCCATATCCATCACAAAATGTACCTGCCGACCTATGGCATGTTTGATGACGCGCGTTATTTCGATCAGGGCGAAAGTGCACGCGCCTTCGATACGCGTTTCGGGCGCATGGGCATGTTGATCTGTGAGGACTTCTGGCATATGTCATCCCCCTATATGCTGTGGATGGATGGCGCGGATATTCTGATCTTCAACAGTTGCAGCCCCAGCCGCGGAGTCAGCGCGTCCGAAGAAGGCCGCTTAACCGTGTCGCGCTGGGTGGAGCTGGTCAATCAGGCGTATGCCAGCATGTTTACCACGTATGTCATTCACTCCAGCCGTGTGGGTTATGAGGACGGCAAAAATTTCTGGGGCGGCTCATCGGTGGCTGACCCGAACGGCGAATTTCTGACGCATGGCCTGTATTTTGATGAAGCCCTCATCACGCAGACGATTGACCTCAACCAGATTCACCGCACCCGCAGCCTGATGCCGCTTCTGCGCGACGAACGTCCGCAGATGGTGCATGACGAACTGGCGCGCATTTTGCAGCGTGACCGGGGTTAAGCCAATGGACGATCGCAGAGCACTGGCTCGCAGCAACGCCGGGATGCGTCTGGTGGCGCAGATGACATTTCTCAACAAGGCGGAATTTGAGCGGCTGCAAGGCTTCATCAACGAAAGTTATACCGAGCAGGCGCTGAATGAGCAACCAGCTGAAGCCCGCTTGGCCACGTTGCAGGATGTCTATCAGACAGTGGGCAAACTGCGCGTTTATAAGGTGGTGGCAGCGGAGAAACACAAAGCGGTGGTTCTGATGCAGGCCCAGGCCGATGAATCATTTCATTATGTCGAGCTGGCCGTGGAAGAAGATTACCCCCACAAGATTTCGCAATTTACGCTGGAACGGATGATTGAAGACCCTTCGCAGGGGACTGAAGAGAACAAGGACATAGAGGTATGACCACGATTGCCAAACCCGACCTGCTGCATCGCCTGGATATCAACACCCAACTGACCCGGCGTATCCTGACAGGTTTCATTAAAGATCAGATTGAAAAAGTCGGCATGAAGCGGGCTGTAATTGGCCTGTCCGGTGGCATCGACTCGGCACTGTCGGCGTATTTATCCGCTGAGGCGCTGGGCGCGGAGAATGTGCTGGTGGTGCGCATGCCCTACCGCACATCGAGTGAGGCCAGCCTGACCGATGCTGAAGCGGTGATTAATGACCTGCAACTGCCGAGTCTGACGGTGCCGGTCACAGATATGGTCGAGCCGTTGTTCGCTCAGTTCCCGGATATGACTAATTTACGCAAAGGGAATATCATGGCCCGTCAGCGCATGATCGTGCTCTACGATCAGTCCGTGGCGTGGGGTGGACTGGTGATGGGTACCAGCAACAAGACCGAATTTCTGCTGGGATATTCCACCATTTACGGTGACAGTGGTGTCGCACTGCAACCGATTGCAGATCTGTATAAGGCGCAGGTGCGCCAGCTCTCGCGCGAAATGGGTGTGCCGACTGCGATTATCGACAAGGCGCCCTCCGCCGATTTATGGGAAGGCCAGACCGACGAGGGTGAACTGGGCTTCACCTATAATGATGTCGATCAGGTGCTGTTTTTGCTGGTGGATGAACGTTACACGGTGGATGAAGTGGTCGAAGAAGGCTTTGAGCGTCAGTTTGTGCAGGACGTATGGCGGCGTGTGAAAACCAATCACTACAAACGCACCATGCCGAATATCGCCAAAGTGAGCAAACGCACTATCGGCCATGATTTCCTGTATCTGCGCGATTGGGTGGCACGTTAATTGATGTCCGAGCAGATTATGGCGCTGGCACGGCGGTTAATCCAGATGCGGCGTGAACCGGTTGAGCAGGCTCTCACCGTGCAGTATCCCACACTGGTGATGGATTTCGAGAAGCTGATGGCCGATTGTGATGATCTGTCCACACTGGAACAGGTTGTCCTGCTGGATACAGGCTTCTTCCTGCCAACCATGCCGCGTCAAAACGCCTTTGAAAAACTCATCACTGCCGGGACAAAAAACCCGGCAGTCCTCAAACAATATCTGCTGCATCTGGCGGTGTTCGGCTTTATCAATGACCGCGATGAGATTGACCCATCCACCGACGCGAAAATGGATGCACTGGAATCCGCCTTAGCCGAGCTTTAAAACCGCATGAGGCAGTCGCACAATAAGCGCTGCCTCATTTCCCATCTGCCACACCCTTTACTATACTAAAATGGCAAAACAGACTTTTGATAGGTAAAGGTGAGTTTTATGATCCGGAAAATAACCCTCATGTTCCTGTTGTCCGCGCTGCTGGTGATGCCGTTGCAGGCGCAGGACAGCGAAGCAAATCCGCTGCTGCGCCTGCTGGCGCTGATACCGAATAGCCCTGACGCCCGCCAGACGATGATTTCCTATGCAGATTATCGCGCTCTGGAAAGCATCCGCGGCATTGATACCCCTACTAAACAGGACTTTGATGACCGTACCGATCTCGGTGGTCAGTGGATAGCCGCGACGATGGGCTTGTCCGGCGGTATGCCGCTGCAAAATCTTTTTCTGTTTTTTGAAGACATGCCCGATCTGGTGGGCTTCAGCTTTTTTGATATTGATCGCACCATGGTGTTTGGTGAGCCACCGTCTATGGGCAACATCCTCGAAGGGGACTTCGATGCAGAGCGAATCGGCGCAGCGCTCAGCGCCCGTGACTTCACCGAGAATGATTTTGACGGGGTTCCGGTCTGGTGTGGCGCCAACGGCTGTGAGAATGGTGTGGAAACCGATTTAGCGAATCGCAATCCGGGCAATCCGTTTGGCGGTGACCTGGGTCGCAGCGAACCCGTCGGTGTGGTGTCGGACTCGCTGTTGGTCAATTCTGCCAGTGACGGTGTCGTGCGTACCCTGATTAATACCTATCAGGGCGAGTTTCGCTCTCTGGCCGATACAGACGATTACGCGGCGATTGCCGAGGCTCTGGCCGATACAGGCACGATTGCCCAGGCCCTGTTTCTGAATCCTCAGGAATTATCGCTGTCTGACCCGGCGATTTTGTTAGGTGCCAATGCCAGCCCTGAACAGATCGAGGCCATTCGTGAACAGCTGCTGACCGATGAGCCTAATAAACTGGCACCCTATTCAGCCATCGCGTTTGCGGATGTCGGCACGGAAAATGAACAGCTTGCCGTAATCGCCCTGGCTTATGCGGATGCCGAAAACGCCGAAGCCGCCGCACAGGAAGTGACCACCCGCCTGGAGAATTTCACCTCCTTCCGCACGCGGCAACCTTTTAGCGATGTTCTGGAAAACGCCAGCGCAACTATCCGTGAACCAGCGGTGTATATCAGCGAAAATGGGTCAGCCGTGGCGCTGATTGCCGTGTCTTATCCGCTGCCAAGCAACGAGCCGCAGGAAGGCGGCGCAAGATACCAGTCTTCAGGGCTGCTTTACCGCTACTTTATCAGCGAGGTGTATTCGCGGTCATTCTATATCGTGGGCACGGATTTCGAGTAAGTTTGACGGGGTGAACCTATAAATCTGCCGTGTCGAGGATGATCGTGACCGGGCCGTCGTTGTGGATTTCGACCTGCATCATCGCGCCGAACACGCCATTCTCGACCGGGGTGACACCCTCAGCCCGCAGACGGGCTGCATAATAATGCACCAGCGGCTCGGCATTTTCTGGCCGGGCCGCGTGGACAAAGCTGGGGCGTCGGCCTTTTTTGGCATCGGCATACAGCGTGAACTGCGAGATGACTAACACACCCGCACTCACGTCCAAAACTGAATGATTCATCTTGCCGTCGGTGTCTTCAAAAACACGCAGATTCGCAGTTTTTTTGGCCAGCAGTTCGGCATCTGCCGGGGTGTCGGTATGGGTCACGCCAACAAGGGCGACAAAACCGGCATCAATGGCCCCGACAATAACCTCACCGACTGTCACCTGTCCCCGGCTGACCCGCTGTAAAATCACCCGCATCGCTCAGGCCAGACTATCCTGAGGCGGCTCATAAAATAACCCTTCAGCCTCACGCATCGTCTTCAGATGTTCCTGCCAGTGATAAAGAAATAAGTATTGAACGGCCTGTTCCACCGTCAGGAATTTGCCGCTGGGGGCGTGGTAAATCTGGATGGTAAATTTATCCACCGGCAGACGCAGAATAAACTCCGACAGCGACTTTTCGCGCTTGAGGATACCATTCACGCTGGTTTCCACCAGACGGCGCTGATAGATCTGAGACAGGGCATTGTTCATTTGATTGACCATGTTCAGCGAAATAACCGGTCGGAACCCGACTAAGGCCAGTTGAATTTGCCATAGACTGAGTGTGTCAATGGTTTGCAGATGACCGAGCATGGCTCCCAACGACCAGTCATGATACCGCGGCGTGTACCATTCGCTTTCCGGCACGATCTCGCGCATGGCGATAACTTCCTGGCGCACGGCCCGCATATCCGTCAGCAGGGCTTCACGATCTTCCTGCGTATCTAAATAACGATGAGTCTGATTAATATTCCCAGCCATTTTCACCAAAAATCCTTTTTAGTTTGTACCATGATAGTACGATTTTCAGGGGGCTTCGTCAACA
>JBBSQD010000115.1:0-18295 GCA_038258185.1 Aggregatilineales bacterium
ACCGGCACCGATGCAGCCCATATTCGTCAGCTTCCCATCTCGGAGAATCTGCATTTTGCGCTGGTCACGGCGCATGTCAGTGTGCCGACTGCCGAAGCCCGCGCGGTGCTGCCCAAAATGATCCCACTGAAGTCGATGGTGGCGCAGACTGCTGGCGTGGCCTGCCTGATTGACGCGCTGTATCGCGGCGATATTGAGCAGATGGCGGCAGCGATGGAGCAGGATTGCGTCATCGAACCAGCACGGGCGCACCTGATGCCGCTCATGGCGGAAATCCGCGCGGCGGCAAAAGCAGCCGGTGGCCTGGGGATGGTCATCAGCGGGGCAGGGCCGACACTATGTGCGGTCTGCGATGATGCACACACCGCGGCCAAAGTCACCGAGGCCATGCGTGAAGTTTATGACAACGCGTCGATTGGCTGTTATGCCCGTCACACCCAGGTTTCGGCGGAAGGAGCGCAGGTGTTAGCGGTCGAGTAGACCGCCACGTTACACCCATAAAATTTTAGCGATCAGGTTGCCGACCAAGATTAGGGTTCGCTAGAAATGATGTAATTTTTCTTGAAATTTTTCCTGGTCTGGCCTACGATAGATGATGTTTTTCAATGTAGACCGAAGGATAAATTTGATGACAAACCCAGAACAAAAACCTGAATCTGGCAATATGATGGGCGTAGGGATCGCGCTTGGCATCGGTGTCGGTGTGGCTTTTGGCGTAGCGCTGGATAATATAGCTGTTGGGATTTCCATCGGTATCGCCATTGGCGTGGCGTTTGGAATCGCCCTGAATCAGCGCGGTCAGGGCTAGGGAGGGTTGCCCCATCCGGCCACGACCAGTGGCCCTTTCTGAACATAAACGGCGAGGTGTTCCAGACCAGTAAGGTAATTACGATGACGAAAATATCACTGAATGCCGTACTCTATACAATTTATCTGTCTGTTTATATAGGTATGCTGACAGCTTGCACAAATTCTGCTTCGCTTGATGTCGGTTCTTCAATTCAAGAAATTACACCAACATCAATGCCGGAGTACATTAAAGGATGGGAACTTGCATCGGATGGAAGCTTCTACATCTATCTCGATGATGCTCATATATGGCGTTCCGGTGATGAAGCAGGCGACATACTTGACACGGTTCTTAGAACCGCACAGGTCAACGTCGATAATACGCTAGTGTCAAACATACAGATCGGTGCTTTGGCTATCACAATCAGCAAGTACGATGAAAATAATCAGATAGTCGGATCATATAATGGAGGTATACAGCTTAGTTTCAATACTGTTGCCCTCCAAAAAGGAAGACATACCGTTTCCCTTAGTTTTGAGTCAACGGCAGGGGAACGATTTAACCATACCTGGACGTTTGAGCTTTAATCATAATCTCTATCTCGAAGTTGAATTGAATTAGGATATTTAATGTGATCTGCCCTCAGATCCATACTCTGGGGCATTCTATTCATCCATCCCATTCGCCCTGCCGCCGCACCATAGGTGAGGTGGTTAATGGCTCAGCAAACACAACATCCATACCCGTAAAACGATAACGATATCACTTGACATTGCCCTATCTCAGACTTATTCTTTCAATCATGATTTTTAACAATGTCATCGTCAACAGAATATATCATGTTCCCGACACTAAGTCCGATTTGCTGTCCATCTACAAGAATCAATTGCCCATCTAATTCAAATTCTTCTTCAAAATAATCCTTAAGATACGGTGTAGAGAAGTAACTACAAAATAAACCTGATTGGTCACATTCTACAATAGTGTATGCTTCAATTCGCGAACTATATCCCCATCTTTCACCACCTGACAATCGTATCAGATGGTAAGTCTTATCATTAAAGGAAATGCTATTGTAATGGGTAATATCTGAGGATAAGAAAACCTGTATACCACTTTGAGCTATAAAAGTTGTGCTAACTATGAATGTTATAATTATTATAATCCAATTTGTTCCTCTGCTTTTTGCGAGTCCCAAAATTATTATAATGACAATAGCGACAATCAATGGAAGTATTAGGTTTACAGATGGTATTTGAGTTAATACTGCAATTGGGTAAAATACTGAATCACCCTGTAATGACGGAAAATCATAACTATGTTCAATGAGAAGATTAAATACAACAGCCATAACAATTGCACATAATGGCAGGATTAAACGAGCAAAATTGAGCTTGTTCAGTAATGGCAGAATAACTTTTTATCTCCCACTTACTCAATATAACGGCAATTAATTTAATGATATATCACTTTCTATCTACACACATTACTATACTCAAATCTTATATTTGAGGCTAAGTGGCTTCCCGACAGGCAACAGTTTCGGTGGGGTGGCGGCGGTGCGGCTATAGGCTTGAATATTCCTATAGGGATTGCCATTGGTATAGCGATGGGTGTGGCTATGGGAACATCCATGAATCAGCGCGGTCAGGGTTAGGGAGGGCTGTGCCCCATCCTCATGAATATAGGGGAGTCATATGCCCAATTTCAATTTAACACACAGAAATATGTTTATTTCTCTTGTGGTTGTTGCGTTTGTGAGTTTAGGCTGTATCCTGCCATTTGTACTGGTTAATCAATGCAATGAGCTAGAGAATGTTCCAGATGTATCTGTTTACCCAAATTCTACTGTTTCCGACCAAGTTATGCGCGAATTCGATAGACATCAGAGGGCAACACTGACCTATATCGTAAATGCAGAAAGGGATGATATTATTGCCTTTTTTGAAGAGCGGCTGACCTGCACGCTTTCGGAAGACGGACAGACTTCAGTTTGCCAGAGTCGATTGGAAAACGGCAACGGTGACTATTTCGTTTATATTCCGCAAAGTGATAGCGAAATCATCACTACATCATATAGTGTTGAAATTAGATGGCAAGGATGCAATTTGGACTTTGAAATATCGGAGTAAATAGCTTTAAGTTACTATCCAAATTTGACGATTACCCCCTGGGCATCCACCGCACGTTGTATTGTGAAATTCTTGACAATATAGTATACTTTACGTATGCCTCGCAACTGATAAAAGACACTTTATTTTAAGGATAGCTCATGGCTGATCTTGTCAAAAGTTATATTGGTGGTCAGTGGGTGGAAGCCGCTTCGGGCGAGACTTTCGAAACCATTAACCCCGCCACGGAAGAAGTCATTGCGGCGGCCTCTAACGGCAGCGCGGATGATGTGAACGCGGCTGTTGAGGCGGCTAGAGAAGCATACAAAAGCTGGCGCTTGACCCCAGCGCCGCGTCGTGGCGAAATTCTGTTCCGGCTGGCGCAGGTGCTGGCCGACCGTAAAGAAGAACTGGCGCATCTGCTGACTCAGGAAATGGGCAAGGTGCTGGCCGAAGCTCGCGGAGATATCCAGGAAGCCATTGATATGGCCTACTACATGGGCGGTGAAGGTCGCCGCCTCAGCGGGTATACTGCCCCGGTCGAGATGCCGAATAAGTTCGGCATGGCGCTGCGTGACTCGGTCGGTGTGGTCGGCCTGATTACGCCCTGGAATTTCCCCACGGCTGTCCCAAGCTGGAAGATGCTCCCGGCGCTGATCGCTGGCAATACGATTGTGTTCAAACCAGCAGAGGACATCCCGGCGATTTCCGCCGCATTTGTTAAAGCCTTTGAAGATGCAGGTTTGCCTCCCGGTGTGCTGAATATGGTCACGGGTGCCGGGGATACCGGCGAAGCGCTGGTGACCAATCCCCATGTGCGTATCATTTCCTTCACAGGCTCCACCCAAACGGGTTTGAAAGTCTATACCAAAGCCGCCTCAATGGGTAAGAAAGTCACGCTGGAGATGGGCGGCAAAAACGCCATTATCGTGCTGGATGACGCCAATCTTGATCTGGCAGTTGATGCCATTAACTGGAGCGCTTTCGGCACAACCGGCCAGCGCTGCACCGCCACCAGTCGCCTGATTGTGCAAAGTGGCATTAAGCCGCGTTTGCTGGAAGCCCTGGTCGAAAAAGCCCGCAGTCTCAAACTCGGCAATGGTCTGGATGAAGCGGTCGATGTCGGCCCGCTGATCAACCAGAAGGCGATGGATAAAGTCAGCGGTTATATGGATGTGGTCAAGCAGGAAGGTGTGCGCGTGCTGACCGGCGGCGCACGGGCAGACATGGATAAAGGCTTCTTCTTTCAACCGACGCTGCTGGATGGCGTAACCGCCAATATGCGACTGGCCCAGGAAGAGATTTTTGGCCCGGTGCTGTCGATTATCGAAGTAGGCAGCATGGAAGAAGCGGTCGAGGTCAATAACGGTGTGGCCTACGGCTTGTCCAGCAGCATCTTTACCGAGAATGTCAACGCGGCCTTCCGCGCTATCCGTGACCTGACTACTGGTATCGTCTACATCAATCACGGCACCACCGGCGCGGAGATCCAATTTCCGTTTGGCGGCACACGCGGCACCGGCAACGGTATGCGTGAAGCAGGGCAGGCGGCACTTGATAGTTTTACCGAGTGGAAATCTGTTTATGTGGATTACAGCGGACGCTTGCAGCGGGCGCAGATTGATACCGAGCGTATCCTGAACGAATAAGGGGTGAACGCTGGAAGAATAAAACAGACAATCGTGATAAATTTCTCGAAATTTTGATCAAAGTGCGGTAATGTATGTCCGATAACGCAACATCCGACGACCTGTACTGGGAGTCATCTTATGCAATTGTCCTCAACCTGTGCGAACGCTATCCCGATGTGGATATCGAAACGGTCGGGTTGGCGCAACTTCAAGAGTGGATTGTCAAACTCCCCGGTTTTGTAGATGATCCAGCAATGGTAAATGAGGGTATTTTAAATGGTATTTTGCGGGAGTGGTACGAGGAGGTCAGTGCCTAATGAGTGAGCTAGACCTGCGTGAATTAAATGATACGGAGTTCCCGGTTCCCGACGAACTCCAGGGTAATCTGGCGATCACCAGTTTGAGCAAAGTGTATAACTGGAGCCGCCGGTCATCCATGTGGCCGCTGCTGTTTGGTCTGGCGTGCTGCGCCATCGAAATGATTGGTACGGCAGCATCGCGTTTCGACTTTTCACGGTTTGGCTTTGAAGTGATGCGGGCCAGCCCGCGCCAGTCCGACCTGATGATCGTCTCTGGCACCGTCACCAAAAAGATGATTGTGCCGATTGTGCGCCTCTACAACCAGATGCCAGAGCCGAAATATGTGCTGGCGATGGGTGCCTGTGCCAGTGGTGGTGGCCCCTTCAAGGAAGGCTACAATGTGGTGTCCGGCATTGATAAATATCTGCCGGTTGATGTCTATGTGCCGGGTTGTCCACCCACGCCGCAGGCGCTGCTGTATGGCATGATCGCTTTGCAGAAGAAGATCGATGGGCAGTCTCTGGCGAACATGGACGACGTGCCGTGGTACGGTGTTGGCCCCGCCGAGCCGACCCCGATCCCGATCCTGGGGCCGGATGTGATTGACCCGCGCCAGATGGATACCATCCGGCGTCAGGCAGAACTGGCCGCAGGCGGTCAACCATTTGGCATTCGTGAACTGCCGGTCGTGGTCAAATCAGAAGTCAAAAAGGCACCTGCCAAAGCGAAACCAGCGGAAGTAGCCGCCGGCGCTGAGGCTGAAGTAGACCCGGCGAAAGCTGAACGACTGCGCAAGCGTGAAGAAGCGCTGGCGCGTAAACGTGCAAAGCAAGCTGCGGAGTAAGGGTAATATAAACTATGGCGATAGCTGCACCGGAAACACCGAAACTGGATATTAGCGCGGCGGTGGATGCCTTAAAGCAGAAGTATCCCGACGCGGTAAATGATGATACCCGCAATGGGTATCAGGGAATTATTGTTGACAAGACGAAACTGGTCGATATTGCGACCACCATTCGCGACGAGTTGGGCTTTGATTATCTCTCGAGCGCGACGGCGGTTGATTATCATGGCATCGAAGATTCGATGGAAATGGTTTATCACGCTTACCGCACCACAGGCGGCCCGGCGCTGATTTTTAAAGCGCAGACTCCCCGTGATAATGCCGAGATTCCATCCTTGATTGATGTCTGGCCGGGTGCCGACCTTCAGGAACGTGAAGCCTGGGATTTGTATGGCATTCGCTTCCCCGGTCACCCCAACCTTAAGCGCATTCTGTTGTGGGAGGGTTTCGACGGCCACCCCATGCGCAAGGATTGGCAGGAAGCCTATTACGAAGAGGATCATAAGCCGTTCGGCAGCCGCTGGCCTGATGGCTGGGTGCATCGTGCGGAAGAAATGAATGCCTACGGTAAGAATGTGCGCTACCCGGCAGACCTCGATCTGTCCCGCCTGACCGACACCTCCGAAGAAGCACTGTACAACAGTATGGGGCTGGGCGTGGATGTACAGGAATTGAATGATGGCGGCGGCATCCGCACGGATCGCTTAGTCGTTAATCTGGGGCCACATCATCCCAGTACGCATGGGGTGTTCCGCATGGTCGTCACGCTGGAAGGTGAGACGATTGAAACGCTGGAACCGGTCATGGGGTATCTGCATCGCAATCACGAAAAGATTGGCGAGCGCAATTCCTTTCTCCACAACATGCCGTTTACCGACCGTCTCGATTATATTTCCAGCATGGGCAACAATCTGGGGTACGCGCTGGCGGTTGAGCAAATTCTGGCGCTGGGTGCCCGTTACACCCCGCCGACTTACCGTGCGGAGTGCATCCGTGTGCTGATGACGGAACTCACGCGCATTGTCAATCACCTGTGGTCGCTCGGCTTTTTGCTGAATGATCTGGGCGCGTTCTTCACGCCGATGCTGTATGCCAATAACGAGCGCGAGAAAATCCTCGACTTTTTCGAGGCTACCGCAGGCAGTCGTCTGATGTGCAACTACATGCGTTTTGGCGGGGTCTTTAAGGATCTGCCGGAGCGGATGCGCAGTGTTGTCAATCTGGTCAATGATCAGGTGCGCGACTTTAACACGATGGATTACCTGACAGAACTCATCAACGAGCGTTTACCGCGCTTCCTCGATGAGTATGATCGCCTGCTGACCAACAACGAAATCCTCCGCAGTCGTACCATTGGTGTGGGTGTGCTGCCGCCGGAAATGGCGATCTCGCACAGCACCTGTGGCCCGTTGCTGCGTGGCAGTGGTGTGCCCTACGATGTGCGCCGTGCTGACCCGTACAGCATTTACCCGGAACTGGACTTTGACATTCCGGTGGGCCAGAATGGCGATATTTATGATCGCTACATGGTGCGCTTTATGGAAATGCGTGAGAGCATCCGCATTCTGAAGCAGATCCTGCCGCGGCTGGAAAGCACCAAGGGTGAAGAAGTGATGACCAAAGTCGGCCACACCCCACGTATGCCCTTTGGCGAGTCTTACGGACGCGTTGAAAATCCGAAGGGCGAACTGGGCTTCTACGTCGTATCTGCTGGTGACGAAAAAGGCCCGCAGAACCCGTGGCGCTATCACGTCCGCGCCCCAAGTTTCATCAACCTGACGGTGTTGGGTGAGATGTCCAAGGGACATAAAGTGGCCGACGTAGTGGCTATCCTCGGCAGTATTGATATTGTGCTGGGCGAGACTGATCGTTAATTCAAAAATTTGCAATGGGGTAGGGGAGCATCTTTAAGCGCTCCGCTACCCATTGAGGAAAGGATACTGTATGTATGGACAGGGCATCGCCAAAGGTTTGGCGATCACCTTCAGGCATTTTATCAACACTTATGTGAATGACATTCGTTATGCAAGCCGCCAGTTTGTGGGTAAGGATACGTTCTCTATCCGCCAGGGCTTGAAGACCGAAGGTATGTTCACAGTTGAATATCCCGACGAGAAAATTGCTGTGCCAGAGCGTTTCCGTTTTGTGCCGTTTCTGGTGGTGCAGGATCATGACGACCCTGAAAACCCCGGCATGGACTGGTGTACAAGCTGTGGTATCTGCGCCAAAGTCTGCCCGCCGCAATGTATCTGGATTGTGCGTGGTCAGGACCCGGTGACCGGACGGCCTGTGCCGCAACCGGAAGCCTTCTTTATCGATATTGATATCTGTATGAACTGTGGCTACTGCGCTGAATTCTGCCCGTTTGATGCCATCAAGATGGATCATAACTACGAGATGGCCAGTTATGATCGCACAACCGAGCATATCCACGATAAGGATAAACTCTCCAAAGAGTTCAGCTACTGGAAGAAGATCGCCCCGACCACCGCGTTTGAAGAGATGGAAGCGCGTGGCGGTTGGGAACATAAGGACATCCAGAAGGAAAAGGCCAAAGCTGCAAAGGCCGCCGCTGCCGCCGCGAAAGCACCTGCTGCTAAAGCAACCAGTGCTGGCGCTGAGGCCGTCGCCGTGGATGACGAAGAAGCGAAAAAGGCTGATCGTCTGCGCAAGCGTGAAGAAGCACTGGCGCGTAAACGTGCCCAGCAAGAAGGCAACGAATAGTCGCTGCTTTAACTGAGATAATCTAAACAAAAGCCCGATTTTGATCGGGTTTTTTGTTTATACTGAACGGCGTGCAGAGATTGAGCTGCAATTTAGCTGAGGTTAATTTGCCACGTTTACAGGCTAAATGTGATGACAAACTTCTGTGAAAAATCCAACAAATGATACTGACTAATTTTTATGATGTCGGTTATACTTATTATTCAGATACTCAAACTGTAGTTGAATGGAAGATCCTGTAATGAGCAACCTTAAAGATCAGGTGATGGCTGCACTCTCCAACGTGATCGAGCCAGAACTGCATAAGGATATTGTGTCACTCAACATGGTGCGTGACCTGGAAATTGAAGGGGACACGGCTAAATTTACGATTGTGCTGACCACCCCGGCCTGTCCTTTGAAAAGTGTTTTTGAAGAACGTTGCCACGCCGCCGTGATCGGCCCGGTGAGCGGCATTAATAAGCTGAAAATTGGCTGGGACTCTCAGGTGCCGACGGATCGTCGCATCCAGGGCATGCTGAATGTGCCCATGAAAAGCCTGATCGCAGTCGCCAGCGGTAAAGGTGGCGTGGGCAAAAGTACCGTGTCCACCAATCTGGCGGTCGCACTGGCGGAAGCCGGGGCGAAAGTCGGCCTGATTGATGCCGATATTCTGAATCCGAATATCCCGATGATGACCGGACTCGGCTATGGTCGCCCAAAAGTGGTCAACGAGAAGATGCTGCCGCTGGAAGCCTATGGCGTCAAACTGATGAGCACCGGCTTTCTGACCACGCCGGAAAAACCCATGATTATGCGTGGGCCGATGCTCCACAGCGCGATTCGTCAGTTTTTCACCGATGTTGAGTGGGGCAAACTGGATTACATGATTGTCGATCTGCCCCCCGGAACCGGTGACGCGCCGCTGTCACTGGCGCAGTCTTTCCCGCTGACCGGTGCGATCATCGTCACCCAACCGCAGGACGTGGCCGTGTCCGATGCGCTGCGCAGCATTGCCATGTTCGAGACACTGAACGTCCCGATTTTCGGCGTGGTCGAGAATATGGCCGGTGAGTTCTTCGGTGAAGGTGGCGGTGAGCGTTTAGCCAGTGAGCGTGATGTGCCTTTCCTGGGGCGTGTCCCGATGACTGCCGCTGTCCGTGAAGGGGGCGATTATGGCCGCCCGGTGGTGATCCATCAGCCGGATTCCCCGGCAGGGCAGGCTTTCTTTAAACTGTCGCAGACCGTCGCGGCGCGTGCCAGTATGCTGATGCTCCAGAGCGCGGATGTCATCCCGCTGAATATTATCGGCTAAAATTTTCCACTACAAATTTGAAAACGCCGTCAACTTATGACGGCGTTTTTTATTAATCATCCATCCCCATCACCTGGATATTGTCACTTTTCCCCACCGGGTTGTAGCGACCAATCAACAACCAGAACAGATAATTGAGCACGAGCGCCAGCAGCAGCCCGCCAAAGAACGGCCCGTTTAAGCCGCGAAAATTCGCCCAGTACCACGTCAGAAATCCCACAAAGGCCATCGTATAGATCACCACGCGGCGGCGTTTAATCTCCGCCCGTTGAATCAAAAACAGGATGATGCTGAACCAGATCGTTAAAATTAAAAATGAACCCCAATCCATTATCGGACTCTTTCTAACTGTAAAGCGTTGCTGTGATTATAATGACAGCATCCGCATTGGGGTAGGTGAGAGCGACCACTTGAAGAAAAGGGCGTTGCTCTATAAACTATTCAGCGTGTTTTATCGTTAATTGATTACGAGATGAATCCATGACCCGGACTTTTAATATACCCAGAATTCGCTTGTTACTTGCCGTTCTAATTCTGCTTACCTTCAATGTAACTATTCTGTCTGCCGCACAAGAAGAAATCACCCCTCAGCCCACAGCGACAGAAGTTCCGTTTACAGTCGGCAATGACCTGACGATTGCAGCCCTGCGCGAACTGTCGATTGAGGGCAGTGACATCACCATCGAGCAGAACTTAAACAATGGCGCGAATTATGCCCGCTACATTGCCAGCTATATCTCCGAAGGCAACAAAATCTATGGCTTGCTGACTGTTCCGTTTGGGGAAGTGCCGGAAGGCGGCTTCAAAGCGATTGTGTTCAATCATGGCTACATTCCCCCCACGAGCTATGTCACGACTGAGCGCTATATCGCCTATGTTGATGCGCTGGCGCAGAGTGGTTTTGTCGTCTTCAAAATTGACATGCGCGGCCACGGAGACTCCGAAGGTGACGCCATCGGGTCGTATTTTTCGCCCGCTTATACCATTGATGCGATCTCGGCATTACGCAGTCTGCAAACGATGGAGATCGTTGACCCCGATGGAATCGGCATGTGGGGGCACAGCATGGCCGGAAATCTTGTCCTGCGTGCCATGCTGATCGAACCCGATATTAAGGCGGGGGTGATCTGGGCAGGGGCGGTGTACAGCTATGATGACTTTTCCACCTATGCCATCACTGATACATCATTCGTGCGTACAGAGGAGTCCCCCAGTTCGCGCCGTAGTCGTGAAATCTTCGAAACATATGGCCGCCCCAATACAGCCGAACCCTTCTGGCAGGCGGTATCGCTCACCAACAATATCGAATATCTGGAAAGTCCGTTGCAAATCCACCATGCGGCGGATGATGATGTGGTGAATATTGGCTACTCGCGTGATTTGAGTGCGATTCTCGCTGCCTCGGAAAAACCCTATGAGTTTTACGAATACGGCACGGGCGGGCACAACATCAATTCGCCGTCTTTTGATCAGGCGATGGCGCGCACCATTGTGTTTTTTCAGAAGCATCTGGCAGAGTCTTAACTGTAGGTGTTTTTGTGAGAATTTATATGTACGGACATGGCATGCCATGTCCGTACATTTTTTATAGAATTCTATTTTCAGGCCGAACAAGACTATTTCTAATTCCATGTAAGCGATAAAAGCGTTTTTGAAGCGTTTCGAGTATACTAGAAAATAGTTAAGCTCGGGTTGGCACGCTGAAATAGCGGAAGGAATAGTGTTCATGGCTGATATTTATGTATCCGATCAAAATCAGGTGAAGCTGGTCGAGGTCAAAGGGCGGATTGACAGCTCTAACGCTGGTGAGTTGGGCGAAGCGCTGACTGGTGTGCTGGATGACGGTGCGCTGAAGATGGTCATTGATCTGTCCGCGGTGGACTTTATGAGCAGCGCCGGGTTGCGCGAACTCGTGTCGGCGCTCAAGCGGATTCGCCGCGAACAGGGAGATATCCGCCTGGCACAACCCTCAGAACGGGTGCATGAAGTGTTGGAAATGGCTGGCCTGAACACGATTTTTCAGATTTACCCCAGTCAATCCGAGGCTATTGGCAGTTTTTAGACCTTACCCTGTGGATGGGAAAGTTCCCCAATGACTGCTGAAGAGAAAACAATCCGAATCCCGGCTAACCTCAATGACGTGGCGACCGCCTGTAATTTTGTGGCGGGGATCGCTGTCGCAACCGGCATGAGCGAAAAACAGGTGCATCAGTGCCAGTTGGCCGTGGATGAAGCCTGCACCAATATTATTGAACATGGCTATCAGTCCGCCAATGAAAATCAGTTTATTGATGTGGCTTGCCTGCCGTTAAAAGATCGGCTTATTATTCGCGTGTCGGATGACAGCCCGCCGTATAATCCGCTGCAACGCAATGACCCACAACCGGGTGTCCTGCTGGAAGATCGCAATCACGGGGGATGGGGCGTGTTCTTCATCAAGCAGACGATGGACAAGGTGACCTATGCTTATAAAAATAAACGTAACCAGCTCGAAATGACCAAATACATCGCCGCCCAACCAGACGATCAACCTAATAAATTAAATGTCACGACTAAGAACTACCCCAAAAATATCCTTGTTGTAGGCTTTCATGACAAAATTGGTGATGACAACAAACAAAAAATTGAGCGTGTTTTAGACGATTACCTGCACGAGGGTCACAGATATCTCATTCTGGATATGCAGTCTGTCCCGGCGGTTTCTACCAATGGCTGGCAGATGCTGGTGGCGATTGAGCAGCGTGCGCGCAGCCAGCGCGGAGATCTCGCCCTGGCGGGTCTGACCCCGCCAGTATATGAAGTGATTAAACTCACCGGGCTTGATATGGTGTTCACCGTCACCGCGTCGGTGGATGACGCGCTCAAATATTATCAATCGCGCAAGTGATTACTGACCCTGCCACGCATCAATATCATCCAGGTTGACCTGACCAAATGGCGGCAGGAAATTGGCGCAATCAGCAGCACCACCCGGCGGAATATCACTTCTGGGTGCCATCAGCGCCGCGTCGGGGTCAAAGTAATTCCAGGTAGCCCGCGAAATTCCCTCGATTAACGGCCACGCCCGCTGGAAGCTGAAAAATTCGCCTTCTTCCCAGACATACACGGCAATCACATAATTGCGTCCGTTGGGTGGATATACAATCCCGGCATCACCATGCACGTTTTGCAACCAGCCATTTTTGTGTGAGATACGTGCATCTGCTGGGATGCCGCCCTGCAGCATGCGCAGCAGATCGTTACCACTCATTAACTCGATCATCTGGCGGCATTCGTTCTGCGTGAATTCGCCGTCGGGATAAGCCGCCATCAGGCCGGAGCCATAATTGGCACAGTCATACACCATATTGAGCAGCGTCCCTAAATCCTCCGGCGTGGTCTGATTATAGGGGTCGGGGTCGGTATTATAATTGGGATTGGGGGACGTTTGCGGTGCTGCGATGGAGCCCAGTGTTTCCCCTTCCACCCCCAGCACAAACGGCGCGGTGATATAGGTATTGCGCGCACCAAGATATTGCACGTTCTCCGTCACGCTGGCAAGACCGCGAAACACGTCACTGCCGCCGCCGATAATCTGCATAATCAGATTGGATGACGAATTGTTGCTGCACAGCAGCGAGTTCGCCATCAGGAATGCTTCTTCGTCAGTCGGCGGCAGGTTGAGTTCTTTATAATAGTCGATCAGAATCGGCAGTTTGATGGTACTGGCTGCTGAAAAGGCAACATCCCCCAGAATATTGACTTCTTCACCGGTCTGCAAATCCATGATATAGACCGATGCAATCGAGGTCTGTCCATCATAGATAAAACCTTCTGCGTCCAGATAGGCTTTGATGGTTCGCTCCAGCACGCTGATATCGGTGTTCATGGTGTCGGTGTTAGAAACAGGTAGCTGTATCGTGCGATTATTAGGGTCTTGCAGCGCCCGGTCAATCATATTGACGGCCTGCCGGATATTGAGCACACGTCCGCCTGCACCAGAGCGCACCGTCAGCGTGGAGACATCGAAGCCGGATTCTCCGGCCTGTTGGTCGTAGCGCAGGCTGATGTCCTGCAAAAACTGTTCCAGCAGATTTTGCTGATAATCGGCAGACAGATCAATCTGAATCGAGGATTGGGTGGTGCTGCCGGTCAGATAATTGAAGAAGCGTCCCCAGTTACCGCCGCTGGCTTCACTGGCGGCCTGAGCCTGTGCCAGCATGTTGTCGCTGTTGATGCGTAAGCCAATCGCTGTGGGGTCGAGGATGATCGGGCTGTCTTCATACCATAGCGTAATCGGTTGGGTGAGGGCACGTTCCCAGGTGGCGATGGCCTCTGCCGGTAGCTCTCCGCCAACCGGCACATTGGCGACCACCACATCTGCTGGCAACCGATTCTGTTGCTGGCTGAAACTCACGAGTTCGAGGGCGAATAAACCCACCGCCCCCAGCAGCATCATGCTGGAAATCATCGCCAGCAGGGGGAACCCGCTCTGACTCCGGTTACGTCTGGTGCCTAATCCACTTAATGATGACATGGTGATTTACAATACCTGTTGATTGAGTTCGAGGGCGCGTTGGATGGCTTTGGCATGGAAACTATGCAAACGGGGTAAATCCTGCGGGGCACACCAACGATAATCCAATAATTCATTACTCAGTTTACCAATAGAACCGGATGGATAACACACATACGCCAGATCAATATGATTACCCAGATCCACCTTGACCTTCAACACCGGGCCGACAGAAACACTGAGCGCCAGTTCTTCCTGGATTTCGCGCTGGATGGTATAGGCTGGGTCTTCACCGCTATCCACCCAGCCGCCGGGTAAGCCCCACGGTGTATACGGGTGGAAAACATGCTCCACGATGAGAACTTCACCGGCCTCATTAAACATCACGCCGACCACGCCAGCGGTAAATTTGGCCTGCCGTACCCGCCATAAAATCCGCGCTGTGCGCATGAGCCACGGGGCACGTCGCACCGTTGTGGCGACACCCCGCCAGAATTTACTTTCATTCATGAGGGCATTCGCTCACTATGGTCGGGACAATCTTCCAGTTTAGCCATAAGTCTATTATCCGTCAACGATTCCAAATCATCCTCTAATGCAGCCTAAACGATAGCAAAACCCGCTAAAGACTCTGATTATGTTATACTTTTGATATAGTCTGATTCTGGTTGGGATTATACACATTGGCTCAAGGTTCCGTTAATTTCATGGATGTTTTCGTACAGTCACCGGGGGATCTGCTTTTCTTCCTGGGGGTGATTGTCTTTACCCTGGCGGGACTGTTTATGGCGCTGGAACGCCGCCTGCGCTATCCGCTGGATCGTGCTGCTGATCGTTATACCCTGGCGGGGATTGGTGCGCTGGTGGTATGGGCTTTGCTGATGATCGGCGCGTTATTCGCACTGCTGGCGACACAGGAAGCGCGGATTATTTTACCGCCGCTGGAACGGGCCGCGCAGGTCGTGACGATTCTGCTGCTGGGTTGGGCATTTATCACCTCGGATAGCGATGTGTGGGGCAGGGGATCAAATATTATCCTGCTGCTGCTGGTCGCACTGGTGATTGTCGGCTACAGCATTACCGGCCTGCAATGGCCTGATCTGGCCTCAACCACAGACTTTAACCTGAGCCGTTTTGGTGTCGCGTGGGCATTAGCCCCGGCGCTGATCTCGCTGGTGTGCATTGTGTTGCTGATGGCCTACTTCCGTGATGTTGCCGATGCGCCCCTGAAACTGGTCTATTTCCTGATTCTGCTGCTGGGTTATAGCGGGACACTGGTGCAGATCTCGCAAGGGACGATTGTCGGCAATTATGCCGGACTGGCCCGTGTGGCTTTTCTGGTGGCGCTGCCGCTGTTCCCCGCGCTGGTTTACCGCATGGTCATCGCTCACATGCATGTCGATCAGTTTGCGGTGGAGCAGTCGGTTATGGTTGACCCTGTGTCCGAGATGATTCACGTGGCTGAACCGACGCAGGCATCTGTACCCGTTGAGCGCGAGTCGGCGCAGTTGCTGCGTGCGCTGGGGATGATGCTGGAAACGGGCTCATCGCAGGATATGCCGCAGCGGATTGTGCACGTAACACTGGATGTGCTGCGGGCTGAGGTCGGCTTGCTGCTGCGGATGCAGGACGCCAATTATGCAGATATTGTCTTTGCCTTTGATAGCGCGATGGAACAACCGATCAGCGCTTTGTCCATCAATCTGGAAAATCAGCCGACGCTGGTGAATGCTATTGAGCGGCTGGCACAGCGTCCCCTCTACCCGGATCGTAATCTTGAGGAATTACAGGATCTCTACACCCGTCTGGATATTGCCAGTGAAGCGCCAACTTATTTTCAACCGCTGACGCAGCAGGGGCGCTTAGTCGCGGTGCTGGTGATTGGCATGCCGTATTCGCGCCGTGAGTTAACCGAATCCGAGCGTGAACGCCTGAAAGGTATCGCGCTGATTGGCGGCGGTTTGCTGGCGATGAGTTTCGAGGCTAAGGATGCACGGCTCAAAGCTGAGGAACGCGCGATTGAAGCCATGATTCAGGGCTTGCCGCTGGACGCGATTGCCGATAATCAGGTGGTGGCCGCTCGACAGGAGATGATGGCGAGTCTGGAACTCTCCCGTGAACAGATTACCGCGCTGAATCATCAGGTGATGCAACTCAAAATTGAGCTGGATTACGAGCGCAACCGCATGGCTTCTTTGCTGGAAGGCACGGAAGAAGGTCTGTCCGTTAGCCAGCGGATTCAGACCATCCACGAGGAGCAGGATCAACTGCTTGAGGAACGCAATCGGCTGCTGGCAAGACTCCAGGAAGCGGAGGCCACGCTGGCCGGTGCGACTGGCACGAATAACGAAGATGTCTACAACGCGATGATTGAGGTGCTGCGCCGCGAAAAAGATGATCTGCTGACTCAGCGTGAAACCCTCCAGAAACAACTGGATGAACTGCGGGCAGGGTCGCAAAGTGGGCTACCTGTGGCCGTGAAGGATATTCTGCTGAATATGAGCAATGACCGTGCTCGGCTGGAAGTGGAGCGCGATCAGTTCAAGAGCAAACTCGGCGAGGTTGAAGTGCAGTTGAGCGCGCTCGGCATCGACAATGGCCTGTCGGGTTTGGTGCAACTGGTGGCGCAACTGCACGATCAGCGTGCGTCCCTCCAGGCGCGTTACGAGAACCTGAAACGCGAGCGTGATACTTTGCTGGTGGAACGCTCACGGCTGGAAGAGAGTATCGCCAACAAAGAGGAACGCGACAAGCAGCTTCAATCGCTGCAGAACGAACTCAAAAATGTGGCGAGTGACCGCGAAGCAGCGGTGAAACAACGCGATCAGCATCGCATTGAACGCGATGAACTGCTGTCCAAGCTGGATAGTATCAAGGGCAACCGGGCGCAGGTACTTGCTGAACGCGATGGTTACCGGACGGAGTTAGAAGAGGCCCACCAGATTCAGGCGCAACTGCGCCAGGAGAAACAGAAATTGGCCGAGGAACGCAGTGACTTTGCGGGTCAGTTTGACCGACTGGAAGCGGAGAATAAAGCCCTGAAAAATGAGCGCGAACAGTTGCTGGCGCGTATCGAGGGTGACCGTGACCGTTTGCAGCAGCTTGGCGTGGATGGAGTCGGCTCGATGACCGGCATAATCGAGGAACTCACGCAGCAGCGCAATCATCTGGAAAATGAGTTGATGGATACGCAGAATACACTGGCCGCGCTGGAAAATCGGCTGGAAATGTTACAGGTTCAGACCAATGCCCAGCCACTGAAGGGCAATCAGCAGGCGGCGGATGATCGTGAATTGATCCTGGGGATGGTGCAGGAACTGCGCACCCCGCTGACGTCGATTGTGGGTTATGTCGATTTGCTGCTGGCCGAAAGTGCCGGAATCCTCGGTGAGATGCAGCTTAAGTTTTTGCAGCGTGTCGCCTCCAACGTGGTGCGGCTGCGCACGATGCTGGACGAACTGACGCGCATCACCGCGCTGGATACGGGTCAACTGGTTTTGATGCCGCGTCCGGTGGATGCCATTGGCCTGATTGAGGATGCCATCACGCGCTCTGGCAATCAGTTCCGCGAAAAACGACTGGCCTTACATATTAACCTAGCCGATGATGTGCCGTGGTTATCCGCCGATGAAGATGCGCTGAATCAGGTCATTGATCAATTGCTGACCAATGCTTATCTGGCTTCGCCGACTAACAGTGAGATTTTCATCGTGGCGCGGCGTCAACCCGCCAACCTGTCGCGCAATGGCTCCAAAAATATCGTGGACAGCCTGTTTGTGTCGGTTGAGGATCGCGGTGGTGGGATTTCGGTCGAAGATCAGGCGCGGGTTTTCAGCCGCAAATATAAAGCGGATAATCCGCTGATTGAAGGTCTCGGTGATAAAGGCGTTGGTCTGGCGATTGCCCGTGCATTGATCGAAGCGCACGGCGGCATCCTCTGGATGGAATCGCAGCCGGGGGTGGGCAGTGCCTTTAATTTTGTAATCCCGATTGAGTCGGTTCTGGAAGTTGAGAATTAGCCTATGCAGCGTGACGTAGGGAACGAGGTAATTGTCGCCATTATGGCCGTGGCGGTGCTGGCTTTTGCGCTTATTTTTGCCATCATC